>SVIM01000017.1 GCA_015069485.1 Clostridiales bacterium
ATATCTTATAGAGCTTCTTGACTTCCTTCCAAGCACCCTCGTCAATGAGTGAGAGACGCTTCTCCATGAGGCTGTCAAGAGCGCGGCAGTATTCGGCAAGCACTCCGTAAAACTTATCGGGTAGCGCTAACTCGATGGCTTTGTCGATGTGGTAGATCGCATCCTCGTCCTTGCCGCAGTTGTGGTAAATTGCGGCACAGGTAAGGCGCAGATAGATCTCTGCCATAATGGTATTGTTTGCTCTTGCCCACGAGATCAGCGGCTCAACAGAGAAGGAAATGACCGACATAATATAAAGACCTTGCGTTCCGTCTACCTTGACAAGACCCATCGCAACTGCATAACCGAGTGCGTACAGATATTTAGCGTAATACACCTTTGCAGCAGGGTACGCATCCTTGTGAATTGGCTCAAAACGCCCTTTTTTGAACCATTCCGGGAAGCTTTCCACGTTATATACCATAATATCGACCGCGCTGATCGCAAGCTGCATCACGTCTCGGTCATTGTCGTTTTTGGCAGGTGCTTCGGATATATGTATCTTAGCTTTACGCCACATTTTTATATCGCCTTTCCATATCGCGCACATAGCGAGAAGCATACCTGCCGAGAGAACGGCATAGAAGCCGGAGTGCTTATTCAAAAGGTAGTTTGCGCTCTCGTACACCTTATCAATGTTACCGCGAGAGTATGCGACCTCAGCTTCAAAAAGCACTCGAGCTTCGTGGTTGTATGCAAGGCTTTCACCTACATCGTCAGCAGTTCCGGGCGTGTTATAGAGGTCTGTCATATAAAGAAAAGGCGTTTTGCGAGGAAGGGGCATATCCTCGTTCGCGCGTATCCTTCCGTCCTTTGTTCTGCCGTCCACGGGCTTCTGCGCGTTCTTCGGGATCATCCAAGCCCGTCCGAAGCGGACTGCTCCTTCGATCTTTCCCTGAACGCAGAGGAACTGAACGCGGCGGATACTGATATCCCATTTTTTTGCAATTTGCTCTATTTTCAAGTATTCCATAAGGGCATTTTCCCTCCCCAAAATCGGCTCATTTTTATCGTACGCGAAAGTGAACGATATATCATTCACTTATGCGTATAATATCATAAATTATTTTTTGCCGTTTGTCAAGAGAAAAGGCATCGATTTTCTCCGATGCCTTTATGCGTTTTCGTGTGATATTATCGATGGTTCAGATACCTTGGGTTCTTTTCCTTCGTATAGTGTGCAAGACTTAATAATGTCCTTGTGGTTAAATACTATATCCTACGCATTCTTTTATAATCTTAATCAACTCTTCTATTTCAGTTATACAATCTAATTTAAGCCACTTGTTTATAATTGCACAAACGCCACCTGTAAAAAATTCAAGGTTATAAATTCTTTCATTTTCTTCTTCAACAAAACAAGATATTGCAGGATAAAAAATTGTATCGTACATTCTTTTGTAAGCATTATTTGACTTGAACAGTTGCGGTTTGTTATGTATTAATTTTAATACATGTTTATTCTTTTTAACAAAATTCAAATAAGGAATTAGTTGTTCATCAGTAATTAAAAAAGCGTCTTTTTTAGTGTTGATTTTATAGGGTACTTGCATATTAAATGAACTTACAAACTGTTTGTTAAGATTTTCTATTGTTTCTTCCAACAATTCATATATATTGTCATAGTGCAAATAGAAAGTAGAACGATTTACGCCTGCCTTATTTGTAATTTCCGTTATTGTAATAAACTCTATATCCTTTTTTTCAAGTAATGCTAAAAGGGCTTGGTTCATTAGTTCCGCAGTATAAAAATATTTGCTATCGTTCTTCTTCATTTTTCAATATCCTTAAATCAAAATTTGCTTTGCATATCATAAGTATAGCACATATAACAATAAAAATCGCAATTACACCGCATAAAATCGGTAAAATTATGCTTCGTAACAATAAATTATTTTCGCCAAACGTTGCAAGCATAGTATTTGTTAAAGTAGCCAAAGAAACGCTTGCCGAAGTTAGACTAATTATTTTAACACAAGAATAAACGTGATTAGTTTTTAAGTGCTTTACAATACCTATGATTGCAAAAGTTAATGATAAAAAAGTGTATGTTGCAAGTGTTATAACAGTAATTTCGTGATGTTTGACTATGTTGTTTCTATATATCAAAATAAACATCATTGTAGAAACGACTAAATTTATTAACAGTAAAAAATATCCACAGGCACGCATTGTTATTATTCTTGAACGCATATCCTTTTTAGGATTTAGTTGAAAAAATATAAAAATACGTGCCGTAGAAAGCAGTCCATAATATATGGACATAACAAAAAACCATTTTGAATAAAAAATTTGCGATACAACCAACAAAAATATTGAATAAGCAATATTAAAAATAAGGGAAATATATAAAAATATTTTTATCCTATAATGCGTATCTTTCTTTATTTTATCAAAGAACGGGGAAAACATACTGCTTTTTAATTTTCGCTTGCAATTTCATTTGCAAGTCTAATAATGTCGCTTGCGTATTTGTTTTTAGATTTAATCAATATTTTTTTGTAAATCGGATAATTTACACTAACGCCGACTATACCCACACAACCGATTACAATACCCAATGCAATCATTAAAGGTGTACCACCGCCAATAACGCCCATTGCTAAACTCATACCTGTACCCAATACAAGACTTGAAATTATACCAAAAGTAAAAGAAAATATAGTTGCAGGCTTTTTTGCTTTAGCATCTAACCTTTTTAACGCTTTAACCTTTGAGGTTTGTTTAGGTGCATATTCGTTTGCAATTTGTTCCGCATAAATTTTATCAGTATTCATTTTTTATTCTCCTTAAAATTTTATTGTTTTCCGCTCGAGCAAGATTATTATATCATAATGAAAAATGAATTACCACAACAAACAAAGCCCCAAGTGTTTATTTGAGAATATAAAAAAAGAAATGATTCGCTTTAAAATCAAATCATTTCTTTCATAAATATTATTAAATTCTAAAAATCCCTAATAGAACAGCACTTTTTGCCATCTCTTTTTTTGTTTTTAAATAAAGTAAAGAGTTTTTTATTTACTTTTAAAATTAGCTTCTTTTTCCTTTATTGAATTTAGAATTTTTATTGATTTTAGGCGGGGGATTAAAGCGTGGCTTGGGGGATTGCGTATCGGCAACCAAACAGCTTTTGCCCGTTCCAATAAGGTCGTGTCTGCCTGCCTTTTTTAAAGCAGATAGCACGAATTTTTTATTTTCGGGGCGAAAGTATTGCAAAAGCGCGCGCTGTTGTGCCTTTTCTTCGGCAGTTTTAGGCACGTAAACCTTTTCCATAGTATAAGGGTCTAACCCCGTGTAAAACATACAAGTAGAAACGGTGCCGGGCGTGGGGTAAAAATCCTGCACTTGTTCAGGGTGTAATTTTTCCTTTTTTAAAAATAAAGAAAGCTCTATGGCGTCGTTTAGCGTGCTACCGGGGTGGGAGGACATTAAATAAGGAACTAAAAATTGCTTTTTACCGGCCTTTTCAGTTAGCTCGTAAAAGCGTTTTTTAAATTTGTTATAAACTTGAATCGGGGGCTTACCCATACGCTTTAACACGTTTTCAGAGCAATGCTCGGGCGCAACCTTAAGCTGACCGCTTACGTGGTGCTCAACCAATTCCTTAAAAAAGCCTTCGTCCTTATCGGCAATTAAATAATCAAACCTTATCCCCGAACGGATAAACACTTTTTTAACCTTAGGTAGCCTTCTCAATTTGCGTAAAAGCTGTAAATAATCGTCGTGGTTCACCTTAACGGCGGGGCATATGTTGGGGGCAAGGCACTTTTTGTCGGCGCAAAGCCCACGCTTTTCCTGTCCGCTACACGAGGGGGCTCTAAAATTTGCAGTAGGCCCACCAACGTCGTGAATATACCCCTTAAAGTCGGGCATTTCGGTAATTTTTATTGCTTCTTCAATAACTGATTCGTGGCTTCGGCAACTAATCTTTCTGCCTTGATGATAGGCAAGCGAGCAAAAGTTACAAGCGCCGTAGCAACCCCTATTATGAATTATCGAAAATTTAACCTCTTCAATCCCGGGAACACCGCCCAAAGCTTGGTAAGAAGGATGATAATCGCGCATAAAGGGTAACGAATAAGTCGCGTCCATTTCTTCGGTGGTTAAAGGGGGAGTGGGGGGATTTTGAACGACGATTTTATCGCCGTGGCGTTGAATAACCGTTTTTCCCCTAACGGCGTCGTGCTCGTCTTGCTGAATTTTGCACGCCTTAGCGTAGTCCTTAAAGCCTTTTTCCGTTACTGCGCTAACCGCTTCAAACGAGGGGCACTCCCTTACGGGCCCAGGCTTATACTCGCTCGTTTTAACGGCGTAGCAAGTACCTAAAATATCGTGTAATTCGCGTATATTATCGCCCCAATTAAGCCTATTAGCAATTTCTACCACATGCTTTTCGCCCATGCCGTACATAAGTAAATCGGCGTCAGAGTCGATTAAAATCGAGGGGCGCACCTTGTCGTCCCAATAATCGTAATGGGCAAATCGGCGAAGAGAAGCTTCTATACCGCCAATAGCAATCGCAATATCGCCAAAAATTTTTCTTATTTTTTTACAATAAACGATAACCGCTCTGTCGGGGCGCGCGCCCGCCTTTCCGCCTGCGGTGTAAGCGTCGTCGCTTCTCGGCTTTTTTGCGGCGGTGTAGTGCGCTACCATCGAGTCGATATTTCCACCGTTCACCAAAAAGGCAAGCCTCGGCGCGCCAAATCTTTTATAATCCTCGTCCGTTTTAGGTTGGGGCAAAATGCAAACCTTATAGCCCTCGCGCTCTAATATTCTCGAAATTATCGCCGTACCAAAGGAGGGATGGTCAACGTAGGCGTCGCCCGTAACCAAAACGAAGTCGGGTTGCGTCCACCCCAAATCAAGCATTTCTTTTTTAGTAATCGGTAAAAAGGGCATGCCTTTTCTCCTTAAATTTATTTTCTAATTAATTATACCACAATAAAGGCGCACTTTGCAAGCGCTACGGGCGGTTAAACTTTTTAATAAAAATTATAAAAACGCTTGACAAGCATAACAGAATATATTATCATATGAACAATAATTCATATGTGGAGTAATCAAATGGCAAATTGTATAACGGAAAGGCAAGAGCACGAAAAGCGGATAAAAGCGCTTACTCAAACTATGCCCTGCGAAGAAGATATATATTTAATGGCGTCTCGCTTTAAGGCTCTTAGCGAGCCTTCTCGCCTTAAAATTTTGTTGGCGTTAGAAGAGGGAGAGCTTTGCGTAGAACACTTGTGTGGGGCAGTAAACGGCAATCAAAGCGCCGTGTCGCACCAGCTTAAAGCATTAAAGGATTGTAAAATTATAAAAAGCAGAAGATGCGGTAAAAATATTTTATATTCCATCTCTGACGAGCATATTCTAATTATGCTAAAAATGGCAAAGGAGCATTTGGATTGTGATGAATAACCCCGTAGTATGCGCTGACGAATCGCAAAAAGCCGCAAACGCAGGTGGCAAAAAATTAAAAATTTCGGGATTATGCTGTGCCAACTGCGCAAGGGAGCTTGAAGAAATTTTAAACAAAATCGACGGCGTTAACGCCGCCGTTGATTTTATGAATATGCAAATTATTTTAAACTGCCAAGGCGCTTTAGAATACGAAAAGGCGGTTTACGAAATAACACACTTTGAAGAGGTAAAAATAGAAGACGGCAAGCCCGAGCAAAAAAGCCTTTTTAAAACGCATTTATACGATATAATTTGCATAGCAATTTCCACGCTGTTTTTTATCCCCGCCTTAATTTTTACAATTTTTAAGGCAGAAGGACCGCTTTTAATAGCGTCCTACGCGTTATACGCCGTGTCGTATTTAGCGGTAGGGCATAAGGTTTTGTGGGCAACGGCAAAAAATTTGCTAAAGGGCAAGCTTTTTGACGAAAACTTTTTAATGAGCCTAGCGTCAATAGGCGCAGTCGTGCTTGGAATTTTTACCGGTGACGGGCTTTTTGAAGGCGTTGCGGTTATGCTTCTTTATCAAATCGGCGAGCTGTTGCAAGGTATTGCAGTCGGTGCTTCACGGCGCTCGATTACGGATTTGATGAACCTTAAAAGCGAGATTGCCACGCTAATATGTGGCGACGAATTATTAACTGTTGACCCTGAAGACTTAAAAACGGACGACTTAATTTTAGTAAAATCGGGGGAAAAGTTCCCCGTTGACGGCGTAATCGTCGAAGGGCAAACGGCAATAGATATTAAGTCGCTAAACGGCGAAGCGCTCCCCGTAGAGGTTAAAGAGGGGGACGAGGTTTTGTCCGGCTCGATAAATACATTAAAGGCAGTAAAGGTAAAGGTTATCCGCGAATATAAAAATTCAGCAGTCGCAAAAATTTTAGATTTAGTCGAAAATTCCACAGCAAAAAAAGCAAGGGCCGAAAAGTTTATTTCTAAATTCGCAAAATACTACACGCCTGCCGTCTGTGTGGCTGCCGTTTTGGTCGCAACGCTAATTCCCACGCTAATATGTGCCGTTCAAACTAATTTTGTATGGGAAATTTATCAGGATTGGATTTATAAGGCGCTATCGTTTTTAGTAATTTCCTGCCCTTGCGCCTTGGTAATTTCCGTGCCTCTTTCCTATTTTTGCGGTATCGGTAAATGCGCAAAATACGGCATTTTAGTAAAGGGCTCAACCTGCTTAGACGAGCTTTCTTCCGCAAATATTATAGCCTTTGATAAAACGGGTACTTTAACCGAAGGCGAATTTTCCGTAATTCACTATTCAAGCGAATATGCGCTAAAGCTTGCCGCCGCGGCAGAAAAATTATCTTCTCACCCTATTGCAAAGGCGTTTAAAGGCATAAATACCGACCTTGTTGCGCACGAGGCTTTAGATATTAGCGGTATGGGTGTAAGGTGCAAGGTGGACGGCAAAATTCTTCTTTGCGGCAACAAAAGACTAATGCAGGAAAACGGCGTAAAATTTGAAGAGGAAAATAGCCTTTCCACAATAGTTTACCTCGCGTTAGATGGCGAATATGTTGGATTTATTGCAATAGACGATAAAATTAAGGACGACGCAAAGCAAACGGTTTTAGCGCTTAAAGGGCTTGGCGTAAGCAAGGCGGTAATGCTTACCGGTGACAAGCTTGAACGCGCAAAGGAAGTTGCAAATAAAATAGGGTTAGACGGCTTTAAAGGCGAGCTTCTACCCGACCAAAAGCTAAATTACGCAAACGAATTGAAAAAGGAGGGTAAGCTTATTTTCGTAGGCGACGGAATTAACGACGCGCCCGTTATGACTAATGCCGATTGCGCCTTTTCTATGGGAAGCGTTGGCTCTGACGCGGCAATCGAAGCTTCCGATATCGTTATCGTTTCCGACAATTTATCCCTTATTCCAAAGGCGAAAGAGGTGGCAATGCGCACTAAAAATATAGTGCTGCAAAATATAATCGGTTCACTTTTAATAAAGTTCGGCGTAATGGCGCTTTCGGTGTTCGTTCCTAACTTCCCGCTTATCGTTTCCATCTTTGCCGATGTCGGCGTAATGCTCGTAGCCGTTTTAAACTCGTTGCGCGTCGCACTAAAAAAATAAGCAAAAAAAATATAGCAATCGTTTTCAAGCGGTTGCTATTTTATTTTATATGTGATAAAATTGTGATAAGAAGTTACAGGTTTTGTTAAATTTATGCTTTTTTAATAAGACCTTTGGCTTTTTATAATTTTATTTTTACAGGAGGTTCTTTACAATGAGTGAAGAAATCAAAAACTAAGTAGTTGCCGAACCTCAGCCTAAAAACAAGCTTGACGAGTTTTTTGGCGTAACCAAAAGTGGTTCAACTATCAAAACGGAAGTTGTGGCAGGCGTAACTACCTTCATGGCAATGGTTTACATTTTAATGGTAAACGCAGGTATGTTCTCTGAAGTATGGGTTGGTCCTTCCTACGGCGCAGCTTATATTGCAACCGCAATCGGCGCAATCGTAGGTACGCTCCTTATGGCGTTCTTTGCAAAAATGCCTTTGGCGCAAGCTTCCGGTATGGGTATTAACGCATTTATAGTTTATACTCTTTTGTTAAACGGAACGGGCTTAACTTATGCAAACTGCATGATGTTCACCCTTTTAGACGGCGTAATTTTCCTTGTATTAACCGCAACCGGTTTAAGAAAGAAAATTTTTGAAGCAATCCCCGCAGGCGTTCGTCACGCAATTCCCGTAGGTATCGGCTTATTTATCGCGTTTATCGGTATGCAAAACGCAGGCATTATCGTAAACGACGATTCTACCTTAGTTAAGTTCGTATCCTTCAACTTCCTCGGTGGCGCAACCTACGGCGGCATTATTCCCGCTTTCGTTGCTATCGTTGGCGTTATTGCTATTGCTGTTCTTTCTAAAAAAGAAGTTAAGGGCGCAATCCTTTGGGGTATTTTAGGCTCCGCTGTTTTATACTATGCTATGAGCGGTATCGGTTGCATCTTCCAGGATGAAGCTTGCCTTGCAGTATTCCAAAACATCAGCTTCTCCAATCCCTTCACTGCATTTGCTGATTGGGGCACTCAATCCGTAGGTAAAGTATTTATCGAAGGTTTTGATTTTAGCAACTTCTTCACATTAGGCGGTAACGTTGGCTCACTTATCTTAGTTCTTTTAACTACCGCGCTTTCACTCTGCATGATCGATATGTTCGATACTATCGGTACCTTATACGGCGCATGCTCTAAGGGTAACCTTTTAGACGAAAACGGAACTCCTATCAATATGGAAAAAATGATGCTTGCAGACTCTATTGCAACCTGTGCTGGCGCAATTGCAGGTACTTCTACCGTAACTACCTTCGTTGAATCTGCTTCCGGCGTTTCCGCAGGCGGTAAAACCGGTTTAACCTCTTTAGTAACCGGCGCACTCTTCATCTTAGCAATGTTCTTAAGCCCTATCGCTCAGCTTATTCCTTCTTGCGCAACCGCAACTGCTCTTATTTGGGTAGGCGTTCTTATGATGGGTTCCGTAGTTAAGATTGATTGGAACGATGCTGCAGAAGCAATCGTTGCTTTCTTATCCTTTATCGTAATGGTACTTGGCTACTCCATCTCCAAGGGTATCGGTATCGGCATTATCGCGTACATCTTAATTATGATTTGCACCGGTAAGATTAAAGAAATCACTGTTCCTACTTGGGTAGTTGGCGTATTCTTCGTTGCTACTTTCGTTTTAACCTAATTAAAGAAAAACGGTATTTACTTGCTTATTTTAAAGGTAAGCTAATTTAAAATTAAATATAAAACACGGCACACTATATTTCGCCCAATGCGAAGTATAGTGTGTTTTTTTGTTAAGGGGCATAAAAATTTTAAAAAAAATTTAAAAAAAGTACTTGACAAGGACAATACTTCGTGTTACGATATATTGCGTAAGGAGAAGTATTTATGGATGTTCAATTAAAACGCGGTATTTTAGACGTATGCGTTTTGTCCGCAATAAAATCGGAAGAATCCTACGGATATAAAATCATAAAAGATTTAAAGCCTTTCGTTGAACTTTCGGAATCAACTTTATACACCATACTAAAAAAGTTAGAAGTTTCAAAAATGTTAACGGTGCGTCTTATGGAACACTCCGGAAGGCTTCGTAAATATTACAAAATTACGAACGCCGGGCTTAAGCGAATAGAAGAGTTTAAGGAAGAGTGGCGCGAGGTTATGGATATTTATCAATTCGTATGTAAAGGTGATTAAATGAATAAAAAAGAATTTTTAGCTACGCTTCGCCGTAGATTAAAAAAATTTCCCAGGCAAGAAGTAGAAGAAAGAATAAGCTTTTATTCCGAAATAATCGACGATAATATTGAAGAGGGATTATCCGAGGAAGAGGCTGTTTCAAAAATCGGCAGTATTAACGAGATAGTAGAAAATATCGAAAGCGAAATTCAACTTACTAAAAGCGATTCTAATAGCGTTAAAGCCAAGCGTAGCTCAGGTAGCGGTTTAGAAGCTTGGAAAATAGTGCTTTTAATTTTAGGCGCGCCTATTTGGTTTAGCTTACTCGTAGGTATATTAGCCTGCGTATTTTCCGTGTTCGTATCCTTGTGGGCGGTTGCCGTTACCTTTTGGGGTATCGCAATAGGCTTTATAGTAGGCGGACCTGTCAGCGTTTTACTCGGTGCAATTTTTATCTTTATTAAAAGCGGTGCAGAAGGTCTTGCTATGATAGGTGCGGGGCTCGTTTTAACAGGCGTAGCAATAATCTTTATATTCGTTTCAAGGCTGTTCACAAAGCTTTTAATATCGCTAACAAAAAATTTATTCGTTGCAATTAAAAAAGCGTTTGCAAAAAAAGGAGAATAATTATGAAAACGATTACTAAAATTTTACTTATCGTTGCGTCCGTGCTTATAGTTGGCGGGGCTATATTCTTTGGCGTAGCAGTCGCAATGGAAGGCGGAATACCTACCGTTGAATATAAAACCGAAACCTATAGCGAATTAGAAGCCTTTACCGATATTACCGTCGAAGCGACCACCGCAAATATAAAGGTCGTAAAATCTACCGACCAAACGGCAAAGGTCGTGTGCTTCGAAACGGAAAAAGAACACCATATCGTTTCAGTTAGCGAAGGCGAGTTAAGCATAAAGGTGCAAGACGATAGAAAGTGGTACGACTATATAGGCATTTTCGGTAAAACCGCCGAAATTACCGTGTATTTACCTAACGACGATTACGGCGCTATCAATATTGAAAGCTCAACAGGTGATATAACTATAAATAAAAATTTCACCTTTTCAAATATCCAAATAAACGGTAGCACGGGCGACGTCGATTGCTACGCTTCCGCGATAAACGATATAAAAATAAGCGTTTCTACGGGAGATATAGAGGTAAGCGGAGTATCGGCTAATAATCTCGACCTCAAGGTATCGACGGGAGAAATTGAAGTGTCTAACGCAACGGTGGCAAACGCCGTAACCGTTAAGTTTTCAACTGACGATACGGAGCTTAATAACCTTACTGCAACGAACTTAACCGTAAACGGCGGAACGGGCGACGTTGAGCTTAATAGCGTAGTATTAATGGGAAAAATGTCCGTAACCGTATCGACGGGCGACGTAACCTTTAGCCGAATCGACGCGAGCGAAATTAAGATTGACGCTTCAACAGGAAATATTAGTGGAAGTATTCTCACTTCAAAAATCTTTATCGCTGAAACGGACACGGGTTCAAAACGAGTGCCTAACACCACCGAAGGCGGTATTTGCGAAATAAAAACCTCAACGGGCGATATAAATATAAGGCTTGCAGATTAAAGTAAATTAGCGTTAAGGCTTATTAAAATTTAAGGCGTAGCCCGCTATACTTCGTAAAAGCGAAATATAGCGGGCTTTTTATTTTTTAAAAAATTTAGTTGTCGGTATATCGGCAATTTTTTTATTTTAAGCCTTTACATTTGCCGTTAAAAATGATATAATATAGGCATAAAGCAAAAGGAGTATAAATTATGCTTGAAAAATATATAAACGCCGCTTCTCAGCGCGAAAAGGCAGACCTCGTTTTAAAAAATGCACAGTTTGTAAACGTTTTTAACGGACAAATAGAATTTGGCGATATCGCTATCGTAGGCGAAAAAATAGTCGGCGTAGGCAAGTACGAAGGCAAGGAAGAAATCGACGTTAACGGCTTAACCGTTCTTCCCGGCTATATCGACGCTCACGTTCATATTGAAAGCTCCCAGCTTTCCCCCGAAGAATTTGCCTCTTTAATCGTACCCAGAGGAACGACTACCATTATCGCCGACCCTCACGAAATCACCAACGTTTGCGGTATGGCAGGGGCGGAATATATTGCCAAGGCTTCTAAAAACGTTCCCTTGGACGTAAAGGTACAGCTTCCTTCATGCGTGCCTGCAACCCCCTTTGAAACTAGCGGCGCAACGCTTTACGGCAAGGATATAGAAGAAAATATTAATAACGACTATATTTTCGGCTTGGGCGAATTTATGAACTTCCCCGGCGTAATTTATTCTGATGCAGACGTAATTAAAAAGTTAGAAGCAGCGCACGGCGCAAATAAGGTTATCGACGGACACGCTCCTTCCGTTTCGGGCGAAAGCTTAAACGCATACCTTTGCGGCGGTATAGTAACCGACCACGAGTGTGTAAGCGTTGACGAAATTAACGAAAAAATTGCAAAGGGCGTTTACGTGCATTTAAGGCACGGCTCTTCAACCAGAAATTTAGTTTCTAACTCAACTGCGGTAAACGCTTCAAATATGCGCCGTTTTATTATGTGTACCGACGATAGACACGCTGCCGACTTAAAGGAAAAGGGACACCTTGACGACGCTTTGCGTACTGCCGTTGCAGGTGGGCTTAATCCTATTTGGGCGGTAACTATAGCCACGCTAAACGCCGCTGAATGCTACGGCTTAAGGTTTAGGGGCGCAATCGCACCCTTCTATCTTGCAGATATCGTAGTGGTAGATAACCTTAAAAACTTCAACGCGCAATTCGTTATTAAAAACGGCAAGCTCGTAGCAAAGCAGGGCAAGCCCTTGTTTGATACGGCTAAAAGATATTTGCCTAACGAAGTATTAAATACCGTGCACGTAAACGATTTAAAGGCAGAAGATTTCGTTTTAACCTTAAAGGGTAAAAAGGCAAACGTTATGACGATTTTACCCGGCAACGTAGTAACGGGATGCGAGGTTATGGAAATTGAGTCAAAGGACGGCGACGTGCAAATTGAAGGCACCGACGTATTAAAGCTTTCGGTTGTAGAAAGGCATAAATACACAGGCAACATAGGCAAGGCGCTTTTAAAGGGCTACGGCTTTAAGGGTGGCGCAATGGGCATAACTATCGCTCACGACTCCCATAATATCATACTTTTAGGCGACGATAACGACAGTATGGCAAAGGCGGCAAACGCCTTAAAGCAAATTGGCGGCGGTATGGTTATCGTAGATAAAAAGGAGCAAAAAATTTACACCTTAACCTTAGATATCGGCGGGCTTATGTCTTCGCGTGATGCCGAAAGCTTGCAAAGGGATAGTAAGGCGTTAATAGAGCGCGCATACGGTATGGGCGTTGACAGAAATCAAGAAGCGTTTATGTCGCTTGCCTTCCTTTCACTTGCCGTTATTCCCCAAGTTAAAATTTTAGATACGGGGCTTTTCGACGTAACCAAATTTGCCTTTATGGATATTAACGCAGATTAAAAAATAAATAATTTTTACCCTTCGTGCGGAGCAAAAATCTTGTTCCGCACGCTTTTTTTTAAAATTTTGCAACTTATTTTTAAAAACGGGTTTTTAACTTGTCTATACGGGTTATTAAATAAATATAATCCTTTAACTAAAAATTTTTACGCCCTTTTGTGTTTTTTTGCAAAAAGTTTAAAAAAAATGCAATTAATTTTAAAAAAGCAATTTACAAGACGGCTAAAATATAGTAAAATGTTAGTTGGATTATAATAGATTATTATGCGCGAGTGCGCCCACGCACGCATGCGCTGAATAAAAGGAGCAATAATGGGACTTATTAAGTATATTCTCGGTTCAGACGGAAGAAGGGCTTTAAAAAAGCTTAATAAACAGGCGTTAGAGGTTGAAAAATTAGAAGATAGATACGCCGCAATGTCTGACGAAGAATTAAAAGGTCAAACGGCTGTTTTAAAAGAACGCCTTGCAAAGGGCGAAACGCTTGACGATATTATGTACGACGCCTTCGCTGCGTTAAGGGAAGCAAGCTGGCGCGTGCTTAAAATGAAGCACTTCCACGTTCAAATTATAGGCGGCATTTGCTTGCACCAAGGCCGTATTGCCGAAATGCGCACCGGTGAAGGTAAAACCTTAGTTTCCACCCTTCCTGCATATTTAAACGCGCTTACGGGCAAGGGCGTTCATATCGTAACTGTAAACGATTACCTTGCTAAGCGTGACGCCGAGTGGATGGGTAAAGTTCATAAATTTATGGGCTTAACCGTAGGCGTAGTAGTGCCCGGTATGGAAGATAAAGATAAGCAAGAAGCATATAAGTGCGATATTATTTACGCTACCAACAACGAGCTTGGCTTCGACTACTTAAGGGATAACCTAAAGTCTAACCTTAACGCTATGGTTCAGCGTGAATTAAACTTCTGTATCGTCGACGAAATCGACTCCATTTTAATCGACGAAGCAAGAACCCCCCTTATCATTTCCGGCAGGGGCGGTCAAAGCTCAAAGCTTTACGAAGACGTTGATAAATTCGTTCGCACCTTATCGGGTGGCTTTGACGACGATAAAAAGGATGCGGAAAATAAAATCCCCTCCAAAAAGAAAAAGGTTTTATCTGACGCCGACGTCGAAGCAAATAACCGCCTTGCTGAAATTTTAGAAGAAATGGAAAACTGGGACTATATTATCGACAGAAAGGATAAGTCCGTAACCATAACCGAAAAGGGCGCAGAAAAGGCAGAACGCTTCTTTAACATCAAAAACCTCGGCGATATCGAAAACGCAGATTTAAACCACCACATACAGCAGGCGTTAAAAGCGCACGAGCTTTTCCGTCGCGACGAAGAATATCTCGTTTCTAACGACGGCGAAATTTTAATTATCGACGAATTTACCGGCCGTCTTATGCACGGCAGAAGATATTCCGACGGCTTGCATCAGGCAATCGAAGCAAAAGAAAAGGTTAAGGTAAGGGAAGAAAATAAAACTCAAGCAACCGTAACCTTCCAAAACTATTTCCGTCTTTACAAAAAACTTTCTGGTATGACGGGTACTGCTAAAACGGAAGAAGGCGAATTTAGAACCATCTATTCCTTAGACGTAGTAGAAATTCCCACTAACCGTCCCGTACAGCGCGTGGATTACGCCGATATGATTTATTCTACCGTAGAAGGTAAAAAGAAGGCTATCGTCAACGAAGTTATTGAACGCCACGCAAACGGTCAGCCTATTCTTATCGGTACGGTAACAGTTGACAAATCGGAAGAAATTTCCCGTCTTTTAAGAAGAAACGGCATCAAACACAACATCTTAAACGCAAAAAATCACGAGCGTGAAGCAGAAATCGTTGCTCAAGCAGGCCGTTTTGGCGCGGTAACTATCGCAACCAACATGGCAGGCCGTGGTACCGACATTTTGCTTGGCGGTAACGCAGATTACCTTGCGAAAAAGCGTATGCGTGAAGAAAATTTCACCCACGAAATGATAGAAATTGCTATCTCCTACGCCGACAGAGAATTTAACGAAGAAGAAATTAAAGCAAGGGAAAGATACGCAGAGCTTTACGCAATGTATAAAAAAGAAACGGACGAAGAAAAGGAAAAGGTATTAAAGGCCGGTGGCTTGTGTATATTAGGTACCGAACGCCACGAATCTCGCCGTATCGATAACCAGCTCCGCGGTCGTTCCGGCCGTCAGGGCGACCCCGGCGTTTCCATCTTCTTTATCTCCCTCGAAGACGATTTAGCAAAACGCTTCGGTGGCGAAAGGATGAAGGCCATTTACGAAACCTTTAAAATCGACGAAGATCAATGCTTGCAGTCCAAGCTTCTTTCCCGCAGTATCGAAAACGCCCAAAAGGCAATCGAAGGCAGAAACTTCGGCGCGCGTAAGCACACCCTTCAGTACGACGAGGTTATGAACGAACAACGTAAAACCATCTACGGCGAAAGAATGAAGGTTTTAAAGGGCGAAGACGTTCACGAGCAGATGCTCAAATATATCCCCGACTACGTAGAAAAGGTTGTTAACGAAACGGTTAATACCGAAGCTATGCCTGAAAAGTGGGACCACGAAGCGTTAAACGCTGCGCTTATTCAAAGGGTATATCCCGACGAATGCACCTTTGAAATAACCCCCGAAATGCTTGAAAAGTGGGATTACGAATACGCTATTCAAAAGATTTCAAAGGAAGTTAAAAAGTCGTACGAGCAAAAAATCATTAACATTAAGCAAGAAACTCACGGTCAGGTTGACTACCGTCAAATCGAGCGTAACGAGCTTTTGCGTGCAGTTGACAGAAACTGGGTTGACCATATCGATGCAATGGACCAGTTAAGAAAGGGTATAGGACTTCGCGGTTACGCACAGCAAGACCCTGTTATTGCATATAAAAACGAAGGCTACGATATGTTTATGGAAATGATCGACCGTATTCAAACCACTACTATTTCCCGTCTTTTAAAGGGTAAAATAGTTCGTATGCCCGCGCAAGCGCCTAGGGCTCCTCAACAGCCTAACGCGCCTCAAGGTCAACCTCAAGGCTCACCTCAAAACGCACCTCAAGGTCAGCCCCAAAAAATTCAAATAACTCCTCAAAATATAGAACAGTATAAGCATTTGCTCAAGCCCGAACAGTACGAGCAAGCAATGCGTATCTTTGCCGAAATGGCAAAGCGCCAACAAGAGCAAAAGGCGCAAAGAGAAGAAGCAAAGGCAGAAGAACAGCCCAAAACCGAGCCCGTAGCCTCTGCTCCCGTAGCAAGCTCCTCTAAAGATGGCGCAAACCTTCTTTCCACCAAGCCTTTAACTGACGACCATGTTCCCATGGCTCCCGGTGTTCCCATCCCCAAGGTAAACAACAAAAAGAATATTGGACGTAACGACCCTTGCCCTTGCGGAAGCGGTAAAAAGTATAAGGATTGTTGCTACTGGAACGACCACCGCTAAAAAACTTTATATTTGCTTCGCAATACTATGTCAAACTCCGCTTTTGCTTCGGTCATTTACGCTAAGTAAACTCCCTTGCAAAATGCTCGTTTTCCTCGTCTTGCTCGCAACTCTAAAGCTTTTATTCACTTATCCGTAGTAGGTGGGTAACGAACACGCAATACATCGTCAAACTCCGCTTTTGCTTCGGTCATTTACGCGTAGTAAACTCCCTTGCAAAATGCTCGCTTTCCTTGTCTTGCTCGCAACTCTAAAGCTTTTATTCACTTATCCGTAGTAGGTGGGTAACGAACACGCAATACTATGTCAAACTCCGCTTTTGCTTCGGTCATTTACGCGTAGTAAACTCCCTTGCAAAATGCTCGCTTTCCTTGTCTTGCTCGCAAATAACATATAGGTAACGAACGCGCAATACGGCGTTGCCGTTACTTCACAAAAGCAAAATTTTTACTTCACACGCAGGTACTGCGTACTTCACAATAAAAAAAAGGACTAACCGTGTTTAAAGCAGACGATTACAGATTAAGATTAAAATCTCTTTCCGAAACGCTTGCAGAAGCGAAATTTGCCTTAGATATCGATAACCTTGGTGGCAAGCTGGATGCTTTGAAGGCAGAACAGGAAAAGCCCGAGGTTTGGCAGGATTTAGAAAAATCCAAGCAAATCGGCAGAGAAATATCTTCGTTAGAAAACAAAATATCATCATACGAACAAGGTGCAACGGCGCTTGCAGAAGCGTTCGCCTTCGTCGATTTAATCGAAGAAGCGGACGACGAGTCGCTTATTCCCGAGCTTGAATCAATGATTAAATCTGCAGAAGAAGATATTGAGCAGATGCGTATAAGGGCTCTTTTAAAGGGCAAGTATGATGCAAACAACGCCATTTTAAACCTTCACTCGGGCGCAGGTGGCACCGAAGCGTGCGACTGGACCTCTATGCTCTACCGTATGTATTTGCGCTATTGCGAAAAATACGGCTTTAAGGTAACGGAAATGGATTCCGAAGCAGGCGACGAAGCAGGCATTAAAAGCGTAAGCTTTAAGGTGGAAGGCGAAAACGCCTACGGCTTTTTAAAGGCGGAAAAGGGAGTGCACCGCTTGGTGCGCATATCTCCCTTCGACTCCAACAAACGCCGTCACACCTCGTTTGCTTCGCTTGAAGTTATGCCCGAGGTTGACAACGAAGCGGATGTCGTAATTAAGGACGAGGATATACGAATCGACGTATACCGTTCCTCCGGCGCAGGCGGACAAAAGGTTAACAAAACCGAAACGGCAATAAGAATAACGCACTTCCCCACGGGCATAGTAGTTACTTGTCAAAACGAAAGAAGCCAGCTTCAAAACAAAGAAATGGCTTTCCAATATTTAAGGGCAAAGCTTATCGAAAGGCAAATTGCCGAAAGGGAAGCAGCCGACGCCGAGCTAAAAGGCGAAATCAAAAAAATAGAGTGGGGTAGCCAAATCCGTTCCTATGTGTTTTGCCCCTACACTCTTGCAAAGGACCACAGAACCGGCTTTGAAAACACTAATATTCAAGCCGTTATGGATGGCGATATCCACGGTTTTATTATCGACTATTTAAAAAAGACGGTATAATTTTTATATAAAACCGTTAGCTTCGCCAATTAAAATGCCGTCAAACGCAATTTTAAAACAAACTATAAATTAAAACTCACAAAATTTGCCTTGGCAATTTTGATTAATAAAGGGGTGTATTTATGTCTAAAAAAGTAGTTTTAGAAACAGCAGGCTTCGACTTCACCAATTTAGTTTTAAAGCTTTTCCAAGTTAAAAAAACTTACAGAAAAGAAAAGCAAATTTTATCAGAAATGCTTTTAACCTCCGGCGTACAGGTAGGCGTTTTGGTTCAAAGATGCTTGCAATCTACTGACTTGCAAGAAAAAACCGACCTTGCAAAACAAAGCCTTGTAGAAGTTGAAAGGGCGGTTTACGTTGCACAGCTTATGGAATACAATAATATCTATAAGCCCCGTCATATCGCTTCGCTCGTAAAATTTGGCGAAGGCTTAAAGGAAGCTCTTACCGATATCTTTAAACAGCTTAAAGATATCGCTACGCCTAAGCATATTCCCGTAGAAGAAATTTGCGACTACGCGCCTGTCGAAGATGAGGATGGGTTTAACGACGTTTACGACGGCGAATAAAAAAACTTTATATTTGCTTCGCAATACTTCGTCAAACTCCGCTTTTGCTTCGGTCATTTACGCAAAGTAAACTCCCTTGCAAAATGCCTCGCTTTCGTTTGACGAGTGATAGGTATGCGTTTTAATCAAGCAATAAAGATACTGGGATGCAACGCTCCGTTGCAACTATAAAACATGTACGACGTTTCCAACTTTAAAATAAAACCTAACCCCGTAATATTAGGTATCGAATCAAGCTGTGACGAAACGGCTTGTGCCATAATACGGGGCAGAAGGCTTTTGGCAAATCAAATAATATCCTCTGCGCAAATTCAAGCGAAATTCGGCGGAGTAGTGCCTGAAATTGCATCTCGCGCCCACACCGAAGCCGTGGACGAAGTAGTTAATAACGCAATTTTAGAAGCAGGCATTACTTTAAAAGATATCGACGCCGTTGCAGTAACTTACGGTGCGGGGCTTTTAGGCGCGCTTCTCGTGGGCTTATCCTTTGCCAAGGGGTTAGCATATTCCTTAAACGTGCCCTTAATCGCCGTTAATCACATAAGGGGGCATATGGCTTCCGCCTACTTGGACGAGCCCGATTTAAAGCCGCCTTTTATAACCTTGCTTGCAAGCGGTGGGCATACTGCAATTTTGCACACTAAAAGCCTTACTGAATTTGAAGTTTTAGGCGGAACAAGCGACGACGCTTGCGGTGAAGCGTTTGATAAATGCGCCCGTGTTTTGGGGCTTCCCTATCCGGGAGGACCTAACGTACAGCGTATGGCAGAAGGCGGTAATTGCACTATATCCCTGCCCCAATGCCTTGTTCGTAACCCCGAAAGGTTGCAGTTTTCGTATAGCGGATTAAAAACTGCGGTAATAAATTATTGCCACAACAAGGAGCAGAAGGGGGAAGAGATAAACAAGGCTGATTTAGCGGCTTCCTTCCAAAAGGCGGCAATCGACCCTTTAATTAAAAAGACGGTGGAGTGCGCTAAAAATTTAGGCGTTTATACTGTTACGGCAGGCGGCGGTGTAATTGCAAACGATTATTTGCGTAATCAACTTACTTGCGCTTGCAAAAAGGAAAATATTAAGCTCGTTTTACCCGAAAAGAAGTATTGCACAGATAACGCTGCTATGATTGCGTCCGAAGGGTTAAATCAATACCTTGAAGGTAATTTTGCTTCCCTTGATATCAACGCAAAGGCGGCAATACCCTTAAAGTAAAATAAAAATATTTTATTTTAAAAAGCTTTGCGTTAAGGTTTAAATCGCCTTGTTAACGGTAAAATTAAAGCTTGTCTTTCTTACAAAATTTAAAATATAAATAAAATTCGCTTTACTTTTTTTAAGCGTTTTTATATAATAAAAATACAAATTTCACGCAGGTAAAATGCGTGAACATCTCTATCGGCTATAATAAAGGACACGGTTTTAAAACCCCCGTTTTTAAGAGAGCCTTCGGTTGGTGCAAGAAGGTAAACGGCTTTTAAAATTATCACCTTTTAGCTTGCTACCCTAACGCTTAAAAAAGCAAGTAAGGTGGCACGGGTTCACAATCCGTTACAAATTGTGGCAAATGTCAGTTTGTTTTGGTGGTATAAAAGCATCTTGTTTTGGTGTCCAAGGCAGGTGCTTTATTTTTTTAATAACGCTAAACAGCTGCGCTAATTTTATAAATAATCCTAAAAAGGAGCAAGTATATGTATAAGAAGGTAGATACTTCCTTAAACTTTATCGAAAGAGAAAAGGAAATTATAAGCTTTTGGAAGGAAAATAAAATTTTTGAACAGTCCGTTGAAGTAAACGGCGCTGACGCAAAAGAATTTTCCTTCTACGACGGTCCTCCTACGGCTAACGGCAAGCCTCATATCGGGCATATTTTAACCCGTGTTATGAAGGACTTAATTCCCAGATACCAAACCATGAAAGGCAAGCACGTTTTAAGAAAGGCTGGCTGGGATACACACGGTCTTCCCGTAGAATTAGAGGTAGAAAAGGTTTTAGGTATAGACGGCAAGCCTCAAATCGAAGGCTACGGCATAGAACCCTTTATTAAGCAATGCAAGCAGTCCGTTTGGAAGTACCAAGGCGAATGGGAAAAGATGTCCGACAGAGTTGGTTATTGGGTAGATATGGAAAACCCTTACGTAACCTACGACGATAATTATATCGAATCTGAGTGGTGGGCTATTAAAGAAATGCACAAAAAAGGACTTTTATATAAAGGTCATAAAATCGTGCCCTATTGCCCCCGTTGCGGAACGGCGCTCTCCTCTCACGAGGTAGCGCAAGGCTATAAGTCGGTAAAGGAAAATTCTGCAGTTGCTCGCTTTAAGGTTAAGGGCGCGGAAAACAGATATATCCTTGCGTGGACTACAACCCCTTGGACGCTTCCCTCCAACGTTGCTTTATGTATGAACCCCAACGAGCCTTATCTTGAAATTTGCGCAGACGGCACGAATTATATTATGGCGGAAGCGTTGGTTTCTAAATTCTTTGAAGAATACGATATCGTCGATAAAAAGCTCGGCAAAGAGTGGGAAGGCCTTGAATACGAGCCCTTGTTCGAAGAAACCGCAAAGGAAATCGTTCGCATTTCCCCTGCATCCGCAGTTGCAAAGGCGCATTTCGTTGTATGCGATAACTACGTAACTATGGGCGACGGCACGGGCGTAGTTCACATTGCTCCCGCATTTGGTGAAGACGACTATAAGGTTGGCAAACGCTACAATCTTCCCGTAGTGCAAATGATAAACGAACGCGGTTGCTTTGACGAACGCTTCGAACGCTTAAACGGTTTATTTGCAAAAAAAGCAGATAAAGTCGTTTTAGAAATGCTTGAAAGCACGGGGCTTTTATTTAAAGTAGTACCCTTCGAGCACGACTATCCCCATTGTTGGCGTTGCGATACACCCCTTTTGTATTACGCAAAATCAAGCTGGTTTATCGAAGTTACCAAGGTAAAAGATAAAATAATCGCTTCTAACCGTTCGGTTAACTGGATGCCCGAAACTATTAAAGAAGGCAGAATGGGTAACTTCTTAGAAAACGTTATCGACTGGGGCTTATCGCGTGATAGATATTGGGGAACACCCTTACCCGTTTGGGTTTGCCCCGACTGTGGCGAAATTGAAGTTATAGGTTCTAAGGCAGAGCTTAAAGAAAAATGCGGTATTCCCGCTGACCAAGACATAGAGCTTCACCGTCCTTATTTAGATAATTTAAAATGCAAATGCTCTAAATGCGGCGGTAGTATGTCGCGAACACTCGAGGTTATCGACTGTTGGTTCGACTCCGGCTCAATGCCCTTTGCTCAATATCACTACCCGTTCGAAAACAAAGAAGTATTCGAAAAAACCTTCCCTGCAGATTTTATTTCAGAAGCAGTTGACCAAACTCGCGGTTGGTTCTACACGCTTCTCGTAATCAACACTATTTTATTCGATAAAGCGCCCTTTAAAAACTGCATAGTATTAGGGCACGTAAACGATAAAAACGGTATAAAAATGTCCAAGCATAAGGGCAACGTAGTTGACCCTTGGAGCGTTTTAGATAAGCAGGGCGCAGATGCCGTTCGTTGGTATTTTTACACCTCGTCCGCACCTTGGCTTCCTTCACGCTTCTACGAAGAAGCCGTTTCCGAAGCGCAAAGAAAGTATATGGGAACCTTGTGGAACACTTATGCCTTCTTCGTTTTATACGCTGAAATCGATAAATACGATCCATCAAAATATAACCTTGCAAACTGTAAGCTATCATTAATGGATAAGTGGATTTTATCTAAGTTAAATTCGCTTGTAAAATTAGTTGATAACGGCCTTGCAAATTACGAAATTACCGAAAGTTCACGCGCTTTGCAGGACTTTGTTGACGTATTGTCAAACTGGTACGTTCGCCGTGGCAGAGAGCGTTATTGGGGTAGCGAAATGACGGAAGATAAAGCCGCCGCATACACCACGCTTTACACCGTTTTAGTAACCTTGGCAAAGCTTACCGCGCCCTATACGCCCTTCGTTGCAGAAATGATGTATCAAAACCTCGTTCCCGCTTTCTTCCCCGAAGAGGCTAAATCCGTTCATCTTTGCTCCTTCCCCGTAGCGGACGAAGCTTATATTAACAAGGATTTAGAAAAGGGTATGGACGGTGTTTTAGATATCGTAGTAATAGGTCGTGCTGCCCGCAACGCAGGCAACCTTAAAAACCGCCAGCCCCTTGCAGAAATGGTAGTCGTTTCCGAAAGAGATATAACCCTTTCCGAAGAAGAAAAAGCTATCGTTTTGGAAGAATTAAACGTAAAAGCCTTAAAAAAGGCAGACGACGCAAGCAAGTATATAAGCTATAAATTAAAGCCCCAGCTTAAAACCTTAGGCCCTAAATACGGCAAAAAGCTTGGCGTAATTTCCGCTTTCCTTGCAAAATGTAACGCAGGCGAAGTGGTAGAAGCAGTTAAGGGCGGTGGCTCTTACGAAATCGCAGGCGAGGGCATTACCCTTATGCACGAGGATTTACAAATCTTTACCGAAAGTGCAAACGGCTTCGTTGCTTCTGCCGATAAGGGCATAACCGTTGCGTTAAATACGGTTTTAACGGACGAGCTTATCGAAGAAGGTATCGAGCGTGAAATCGTTTCTAAAATTCAAAATATGCGTAAGGAAGCAGGCTTTGAAGTAACCGATAGAATTTTAGTTTACTTTAAAGGTGAAGGCAAGGTAGCCTCCGTTCTTAAAAAAGCAAGCTTCGCGTCTGACGTTTTAGCCGAAAAGGTTGAAGAGGGCGAAGCGGAAGGATTTACCAAGGCGCAAAACATTAACGGCGAAAAGGTAAATCTTACTTTAGTAAAATTAGCGTAATTAATTACGGTTAGTCTATTAATGTAATAAAACGATAAAAACAGTCATAGTTTAAACTATGACTGTTTTTAATTTAAAGGTAAATCAAACGGCAAAAATAGTTGGAGTTTTTGCAAGCGGAGCAACGCTAAAAAGACTAAATAGTTTGGGCATAGTACGGGGGCAATTAATAAAGGTGTTGGCATTTTCCTTCTTTTCGGGCAGCGTTTTAATAGCCTGCGACGAGGTAAGGGTGTCAATTAGAAAAAGCCTTGCCGAAAAAATAGAGGTTACACTATGAAAATTGTTTTGGCAGGTAATCCTAACGCAGGCAAAACCACGCTTTTTAACGCCCTTACTAAAAGCAAGCTAAAAACGGGCAACTTTCACGGCGTAACCACGCGCGCTTCGTATAAAACGGTTGGAAGCAACACTTTTATCGATATCCCCGGGGCATATTCTTCTACGGCGTATTCTATGGAAGAGTATTCTGCTTTAAAGGAAATAAACAGCGCCGATTTAATTATTAACGTCGTTGACGCGCTAACCTTAAAAAATTCCTTAAACTACACCAAAGGCTTAATAAATACGGGCAAAAGGGTAATAGTTTTTATAACTAAAACCCGTGCTTTAAAAAAGCGTGGCGGTAGAATAAACGGAGATCTTCTTTCTAAAATTTTAGGCGTTGAAGTAGTTTTAGACGATATTTCAAAGCTTAAATACCACCTAAACGAAGCGGAACAAAAGGTTGTTAAAAGTAATGCAAATATACCTTTAAATCAAGCATATTACGGGGGTAATTTACAGCTTAACAAAGCAGAAAGGCTTTTTTATAATAAATATTTTGCTTTATTTTTATTTATTTTTTTAATAACCTTTATGTTCTTTTTCGCCTTCCATCCAAAAATGGTGGGCGTATATCTTAAAACCCTTAGCGAGCATATTTTAATAAAAATTCCGTCGCGGTTTTTCGAAGGCGTTATTACTAATCCAACCCTGCGCTCGCTTGTATGCGACGGCATTTTTGGTGGCGTTGGCGGTGTTTTAAGCTTTATTCCCCAGCTTGCCGTTTTGTATCTGTTTTTAACGTTTATTGACGAAAGCGGTATAATGTCGGCTTTATCGTTTATAACGGACGGCTTTTTTCAAAAAATAAATCTTTCGGGCAGGGCAGCCTTTTCGTTAATTTTAGGCTTTGGCTGTACTGCTACCGCAATTTTATCTACCCGTGGGTTTGTCGAAAAATCCACGCAAAGGCGTACGGTTGCAACCCTGGCCTTCGTGCCGTGCGGTGCAAAGCTTCCCGTTTTTTTAACCTTTTTGTCGCCCGCATTTCAAAATCCCTTCCCCGCAGTTTGCGCCCTGTATTTTTTAGGAATATCCTTCACCGTAATAGGGGCAAGGCTTTTAAAGGGAAAAAGCGAGGATTTGCTTTGCGAGGTAACGCCAATATCGCTACCGTCCCTTAAACAAGTGCAAATTAAGTTGTTTTTTTATTTAAAAGGGTTTATAATAAAGGTAGTTACGGCAGTTGCGTTGTTTTGCATTATATCGTGGTTTTTGTCAAGCTTTTCGTTTGCTCTTGCGCCTACCGATATAAAAGGCAGTATTTTAGCAACCGTAAGTAAAATAATTTGCCCCATATTTTACCCGATAGGGGTGCGTGATTGGCGCATAGCTTACGCAATAATTTCGGGCTTTATTGCAAAAGAAAATATTGCCGCAACCGTATCTTTATTTTTTTCGCAAGGCTTAAATATACCGTTTAGTTGCGCCATATCCCTTAGTGTTTTAATTCTATTATCGCCTGCTTGCATTTCGGCGTTTACTGCTTCCGTTAAGGAGGTAGGCTTAAAATTTACCGTAAAATATTACGCAATACAAACGATAATTGCGTTTGGCGCTTCTTATTTAACCTATTTTATTTTTGGTGTTTTATGAAATCTTTTACCGTTGAAAAACCTACCCTTTTAAAGGACTTTACCGACGAGGTTTACCCCCAAGGCAGCTTTGCCTATTCTCAGCTTATTCGCGCAAAGGATATAAGGGTAAACGGTGTTAAGGTAGGCTCAAACATAAGGCTCAACGTCGGCGATAGCGTAGTTTACTATACTACTAAAAAGCAGGAAGAAAAGGCAAGCCACGCTAAAATTTTCGAGGATGAAAATTTTTATATTGCCGATAAATTTTCAGGGGTTTCTTCCGAAGGGCTTTTATGCGAGCTTAAAGAGCGTGGCGATTTTAGGTTGGCGCACAGATTAGACAGAAACACTTGCGGTCTTATCACCTTTGCTAAAAACGATTTGGCAGAGCAAAGCCTAAAAGAAGCCTTTAAGCAAAGGGAAGTGGAAAAAATTTATTGGTGCTTTTGCAAAAACGCCTTTAAAAAGAAAAAGGAATATTTAACCGCCTATTTAAAAAAGGACGAAAGTAAAAGCATAGTAAAAATTTTTGATGGGCAAGTTGACGGAAGTGTAAAAATAAATACCGAATACGAAATTTTAAAAAGCCTTGGCGAATACGCGCTAGTGCAAATTATTTTGCATACCGGCAAAACGCACCAAATAAGGGCGCATATGGCTTACTTGGGCTGTCCCGTTTTAGGGGACGAAAAATACGGCGACGAGCGTTTAAACGCCAAATACGGCGTAAAAAGGCAATGCTTGGTTGCCAAGCAACTAACCTTTAAGGGTTTGCAAAATTTTTCTTATATAAACGGCAAAACCTTTAAAAGCTCTTTTGTTCCCGAATTGCCTAAAAGGAGTTAGTTAAGGGATAGTACAGCTTGTATAGTTAAGGTTGCATTGTAATATAGCGTAAGCAAGGTTGAAAGGCAAACATATAATTTTAGCCCGTGACAATGTTGTCACGGGCTAAAATTATATAAAATTTATTTTTTCTTTTTAAACTGTTTGCCGTAGGTGCTTCCGCCGTCGCATAAAATATCGACGCCAGCTAAATAACCGTTTCTTTCATCGGCAACGGTTGCAAGGGCGTAGCCTAATTCTTCTGGCTTGCCCATACGTTCTTCTGCAGTAAAGGGAATAAGCGCTCCACCTTCCTTGGCTTCTAAATTGCCCATATCGGTTGCAATTAAGCCGGGGCTTAACGAAACTACTCTAATCCCCTTTTTGCCGTATTCAAATGCGCATTTTTTTGCATACCAAACGACAAAATTTTTAGAAAGCGCGTAAGCAAATCCGTTTCTTTGATATTCCCCTTTAGGAAGATTGCTTTTTTTAATAAGCTTTTTAACGAATAATTCCTCGTTAGTGTCGGCAAGAGTATAGGTTTTTTTGCTGATTAAAAAGGAAGGGAGAATGTAGGCAGAGTTTGATGCAACGTCAACGATTACGCTCCCCGCGTTCATAAGCTTAGAAAATTCTTGGTTTATATAAACTGTTCCAAGCGCGTTAACGCGTAAAATCTTTTCTTGATTAGCCATATTGGGGGAAAGCCCTGCAGAGTTAATTACATTTTTTATTTCGCCCAACGACGCCGCGTATTCTGCAAGATCTTTAACGCTTTCTCTAACGGAAGTGTCGCAAGTATGTGCGTATGCTTCAAAGCCCAAACTTTTAAGTTCGTTAACGGCATTTTCAAGCTTTGCAAGCGTTCTGCCTGCAATTATTATAATTTTATCCTTAGGCATAAATTTAGCAGCTTCTAAACCCATACCGCTACCGCCACCGGTAATAACGCAAACGTTTTTCATATAAATCTCCTATAATTACTTTCTTTGGTTTAAAGGGATATAATCTTGTCTGGGCTGTACGCAATGATAGGCAGGGCGAATAATTCTGTTGCCGTTAGCAAGCTCTTCCATACGGTGAGCCGACCAGCCCGCAATTCTTGCAATAGCAAAAAGAGGCGTGTATAAGCTATCGGGAAGGTTAAGCATATCGTATAAGAAGCCCGAATAAAAGTCCACGTTGGGGCTAATGGGCTTTAATAAATTTCTGCGCTCTGCAATAAGCCTACCCGCAACCTCGGCAACGGTGTTATAAAGCTCAAATTCCTTTTCTCTGCCCTTTTCAACGGCAAGCTTGCCAGCGTAATGCTTTAATATGTCCGATCTAGGGTCGGAAAGTGTGTAAATCGCGTGCCCCATACCGTAAACCAAGCCCGTTCTGTCAAACGCCTGCTTGTTTAAAAGCTTTTCAACGTATTCGGTTACGCTTTCCTTTGACCAATCCTTAATATTTTCCTTAATGTTGGCAAACATTTGCTTAACCTTTATGTTTGCACCGCCGTGCTTAGGGCCCTTTAACGAGCCGAGTGATGCCGCCGTAGAAGAATAAGTATCCGTTCCGGTAGAGGTTGCAAGGTGTGTAGTAAAGGTAGAAGCGTTACCGCCACCGTGGTCGGCGTGCAAGGTTAAGCAAATATCTAAAACCTTGGCTTCCAAATCGGTAAACTTATTATCCTTTCTTAAAATATGTAAAATATTTTGCGCCGTAGAATATTCGGGGACGGGCTTATGGATTATCATAGAACCGTCGTTACTGTTATAATATTTGTAAACTCGGTGGGAATATACGGCAATTAACGGAAGCTGAGCAATAAGTAATAACGATTGTCTTAATACGTTCGAAACGCTAATATTGTCGGGGTCAGGGTCGTAGCTATATAAGTTAAGCACGCATCTTGCAAGCATATTCATCATATCCTTTGAAGGCGACTTCATAATAACGTCCCTTACAAAGTTTCTTGGAAGAACCCTAAAATCGGAAAGCATATTGCTAAATTCCTGCATTTCGTTAGCGGTAGGTAGCTTGCCGAAAAGCAACAAATAAACCGTTTCTTCAAATCCGAATCTGTCTTCTAATATACAATGCTTTACCAAATCCCTAACGTTATAGCCCCTATAACATAAAATACCGTCGATAGGCGTTCTTACGCCGTTAATATTGTCCCACGCAGTAACTTCCGAAATTTCGGTAAGTCCGCACAAAACGCCCTTGCCGTTTTTATCTCTAAGTCCCCTTTTAACGTCAAATTGCTCGTAAAGGGCAGGCTCTATTTTGTCGGTTGCCGTAAGCTCCGTTGCAAGCCTTCTAAGTATGGGGGAATATTTTACTATAAGGTTAGCTTCGTTAAAATCCAAAATTAATCAACTCCTTTATTAAAACGCAAATATTATAGCATAAACTTTATATTAAGTCAAATGAAAATTAATTTATAAAACAGGTCCGTTGCCCTCTTTATATGTATAATTATAAATTGCATTGCATAAATAAGGTAATATTTGTTATTGACTTATTAAAAATAAAAGTATAAAATATAATAAACTTGTTTTTTGTTGCCTAAAACGGTTTATATATTAATTAGGAAGTATTTTGGAGAAATATTATGCAACAGGTTAAATTAATTTCCGCAGAAGAAAAGCTTGTAATTTCTTTAAGCGGAGAAATTGATTCCGCTACGGTGGACGAATTTTACAACGAAGTTTTTGCAATTTACAGCCATACTAAAATGGATATTCAGTTCGATTGCACGGCATTAACCTTTATCGACAGCACCACCTTAGGTACTTTCGTAAAAATTTTTAAACACCTTCGCGAAGACGGTAAGGTTATGTCGCTTAAAAACGTTCAGCCAAGAATAAGAAAGCTTTTTCACATTTGCTCGCTCGACACCATTATGGAGATAGATTAATGAAGGATTTAACGCTTAAATTTCATCTTTCCGACAGCGAATATTTTACGGCGTTAAGATTAGTTGCCGGCTCTGTTTGCACTAACGCTGATTTAGATATAGACGCGTTGGAGGATTTTAAGGTTTGTATAACCGAAAGCGCCTTAATTTTAAAAAATTGTGGCTTTGAAATCGTAGAAATAACTTTTAGCTATATCGACGGCGTACAATGTACCGTGCAAGGTCTTGGCGGCAACTCAAAGCAAGCAGATAATACTTTGTCGTTGGCGCTTATATCTGCGCTCGTATCCGTTTGCGATATAAAAGAAAATCAAGGAATTATAGAGAGAGTAACGCTTAAGGTATGATAGATAACGAAAGGGCGATGGAGCTGTTTAGAAAATACCGCCAAACGGGCGATATTAAAATTAGAAACGAGCTCGTCGAAAACTTCATATGGGTAGCGGAAATTCTTTCTAAAAAGTTTTCCGGCAGGGGCGTTGAGTACGACGACTTATTGCAAATCTCCTCCGAAGCACTTATTTCGGGAGTAGAAAAGTACGATCCGGATTTAGGGTTTAAGTTTACCACCTACGTCACGCCTATCATTACGGGGACGATTAAAAACTATTTCCGCGATTTTTCGCGCACCGTCCGCCTGCCTAGAAAAATTTACTTAACCTCAAATAAAATTAACGAAGCTTCTGCTAAATACTACGAGGAATACGGCGTAAAGCCTACGGTAAAACAGCTTGCTCAAATGGTAGGCGTTTCGCAGGAAGAGGTTATCGAAGCGTTAGAATGTAAAACGACGATAAGCTTGGATGCAAAAGCCGTGAACAAGGACACGGAAAATACCTTAAAAGATATTATTCCTGACTATAACGATAGGTTTGATAAATTTGAAATGAACGATTCGTTAAAGGTGGAATTAGAAAAATTAGAGCCCGTTGAAAGGGATATTGTAGAGTTAAGGTTTTTACAAAACAAATCGCAAACGGAAGTGGGCAAAATTTTGGGTGTAAACCAAATGTTCGTTTCCCGCGCGGAGAGAAGAATTATTAAAAAGCTAAAGGAAGCATTGTCTTAAAATGATTAAGTTTAAGGTCGACAATTTAAAAAATATGAACGCGGCTCTTAAGCAGTTTTTGGACTTTTTAGAAAACAGGGGCGTTTTAGAAGACGATATTTTTGATAGTCGTCTCGTTTCGTGTGAGCTTATAACTAACGTTATTCGTCACGGCAACGAGGAGGCGCATTTTGAAGGTGGCGTTTCGGGCGATATAATAAAAATCACCGTAAAGGGTGGCGAAACCGATACCGTTTTACAAACGCCAAAGCTCCCTGCAGATATTTTTGCCGAAAGCGGTAGGGGACTTTATATAATAAAAAGTATTTGCACCGGCGATATTAAGGCAGAAGGCTCGGCAGTTACCGTAAAAATTAAAATTAAACGCACAAATCAACCTAATAACTAATGCCAAGCCTTATAAATTTTTATAAAGTTAACGGCGTAAACAAATAAAAAAAGCTCGGTATTTTGCCGGGCTTATTTTAATTTTAAATAACGCTAACCATAAAAGCAACCGTATTTTTAATTTTAAAGTATATAAAAGTTACTGCGTTTTAAATTTAAAGCATTATAAAAGTTACTGCGTTTTAAATTTAAAGTATTATAAAAGTTACCGTGTTTTTAATTTTAAGGTATTATAAAAACAACGGTGTTTTTAATTTTATAACAAAACAAAAAAAGGCCCGAACAATGTTCGAGCCTTTTAATATATTTAATTAATTATGCAAGTTGAGCATACATTTTGCTCATCAAACCGTCGGAAAGCATACCACGGAATTTACCAAGATAAATAAATATAGCGGAGAAGAACGCGCTGTTGTCGCCGTTAATTACGTAATCGGGAACGTTTGCGAAAGAACCGTTTTTCTTTTCGATAAAGATTTGAGAGAATTCAATCTTTTCTTCAACGGTAAGGGTATTCATAAAGCTATCGGAAGGTCCGTGATAGATGGGAGCAACGGTATAAACAACTTGTTGCTGAACCTGAGTCTGTTGAGCTTGTGCAGGAGCAGCGGGAGCTACGGGTTGAGTATAGCCAGCGCAGTATCTGGGTGCGTTGTAAGGTTCTGCAAACGAATTGTCGTATGCGGGAGCTGCGGGTTGAACTGCTGCGCCGTAAGGATCGTAGTAGGTGGGCTGTTCGTCAACTTGGTTGTTTGCAACTGCAACCTTTGCCTTTTTGTGAGCAAGAAGTCTTACGATTGCAATAATAAGCTGAATTACGATAATTGCTGCAAGAAGAAGCACGTAAGTACCAACTGCAACCTTTACTACGAATTTAGCAAGAACGATTGCGCCTGCTACTGCAACGAGTGCTAAAGCGTATCTAATTACGTTTACGATTTTGCAGAATTTGTTAGTGCCGGTAATAACTGCAAGTAAGTCTAACGCAGCGTTGATAAGGGTTAATACAACTGCTAATACGATGCAGATATTCATAACCATCGTCATACCGCTACCTAACCAAGCCATAATGCTTGCTTTGTTAGCCCAAAGGTCTAATACAACGCTGTAGCCGTTAGCGTATTCACCGATAAAGATTAATTCGCCAGGAAGGAAGTCGAGCTTGCCTTCGATGCTAGCAACGGGAATACCAACGAGCATTAAGCAAGCAACGACGGATAAACCGAACATTATAAGCTTAACGATGCCAGAGCCCTTCTTGTTTACGATAACTTGAATAACACCGATAAGTGCAAGAACGGCAAAGGGAACTAAAACTGCTAAATATTCTTTAATAAGAGCCTTGATGCCAACGCCGCTTAATAAAATAAATACTATAATAACTGCAAGAACGCAAAGAGCACCAATTTCAACTAAGTAAGCTGCTACTTTGGTAAACTTAGATTCTTTTTTCGTTAAAAAAGCAATAATAAGTGCAAGTACGCCAACTAATACAATAGCAACGAAAGCTAAAATTGCTAATTCAGGTAAGTCCCAACGCAAAATGGTTTTAACGTTTGCCCAGCTACCGTCGCCAATAACGAAGTTGCCTTTAGCTACGTCAAGTAACTGTAAAGCGAGCATCTTTCCGCCAAAGAAGGGGAGGAATAATCCAAGCAACATGCTTAACAAAGCGATGCAGTAAGTAACCAAGGAGAAGGTTTTGGTCTGCTTTTTGGTTTGAGTTTTCATAATAGTTCTCCGTAAAAGTTTATTTTATGCGGTAAGCAAAAGCCCACCGTAATAAGACTAACTATATTATTTTAAATATTATATGTGCGTACACGCATAACATTTATTAATCAATTGATATTTTAATACAAAATCTGCAATATGTCAAGAGCAAATTTAAATATTTTTTCTGTTTTTTCACAATATTTTGAAAAACTTTTTCAATAATGTAAAAATTGCTTAATTTAATGGCTAATTTTGGTTTAGTAGTAAAAATTTCTCGTTTTATTTTTAAGTAGCATAAAATAAAAAGGCGTAAAAAATAAAATTTTACCGTTGCAAAAAAATTTTCTTTGATGTATAATATTATTCTACGGAGTTAAATTATGAAACAAGAAGAAAATAAAACTAAAAATAACTGCGAAAAGGAAGAAAATTCCTTAAAAATAGGCAACGCTTTAAAGGTTATCCCTTTAAACGAAATAATTTTATCCGTGCCAACGGCTATTTTAGAAAAGTATTTAGCCTTGCACGATATGCGCGCTTTGGTAAAAATTTTCGGCGATAGCGAAATGATGGATACTGCCGAAAGCTTTTTTCAAAACAATTTAAACGTTTCGCAAACGGCGCAAGCTCTTTATATGCACAGGAATACCTTGATGTATCGCCTGAATAAAATAAAGAAGCTTACGGGGTTAGATATTAAAAATTTCGATATGGCGCTAACCTTTGAAATTTTAGCCTTAATTTATAAGCATAAGTGGAGCAACAATGAACTCAAAAACAAATAGCAATAATTTTATAAGGGTAATCTGCATAATTTTAGTTGCAGCCTTGGCATTTGGTTTAGGCTTTATAACGGCAAAGCTTATAAAAAGTCCAAGCGCAAAATCCTTCGAGTGGGTAGTTAATACTATAAACGATTATTATTATTACGATGTAGACGAAGACTACCTAATAAGCTGCGCTATGGACGGCGGTGTAGAAAAGGCTTTAGACCAATATTCCGAATACTACACGAAGGAAGAGTACGCCGAGGTGTTATCTTCCAATTCCGGCAGTAAGGCGGGGGTGGGAATTTCCTTTTCCTTCATAGAAAACAAAGGGGTGCTTTTAAATACCGTAATAGGCAATTCTCCCGCATATATTAGCGGTTTAAGGCGCGGAACTATAATAGTTTCCGGCGTAGATAAAAACGGGAGGGAAAAAACCTTTATAAGCGCAAACGACTTTTCTTCCTTTATTGCCTCCTTTTCCTTGGGCGAAGAAATTCACCTTTGCGACGACGGCGGAACAGTCTATTCGGTCGCAAAGAGTGAATATACTGCAAGCTATGCAATGCTTTGCACAAACCAAACGGCTTGGGGCTTTACAGCCTCTTCAAACGGTAGCCTTGCGTTAAAGGAATTTAGAGATGAAAGATTAAGCTATTTGCCAGACGGCTCGGCATATTTAAGCCTTTCACAGTTTTACGGCACCGTCTCGTGGGAGGTTTCTAAATTAATGGAAAAATTCAGCGCGCAAAGCTGTACTTCGCTCATCCTTGATTTAAGGGGCAACGGCGGTGGGTATTTAAGCGATATGCAAGAGCTTACCTATATTTTTACCGCCGACAGAAAGCCGGATGTAAGCCTTGTTGCCTACGCGGAATATAAAGACGGCAGTCGCCAAAACTTTAACGCAATTAAAAAGCGCGAATATAATCTTTTACCCAAGGAAGCGGAGGTTTTTGTTTTAGCTAACGAAAATTCCGCAAGCGCATCCGAAGCTTTAATGGGCGCGCTTATAAGCTACGAGGTTATCGACTATTCAAGCATTTACCTTTCTAATTATTCAAACGAATATATTAAGTGGATGGCAGATCAGGGCTACGGCGTTAAAAACGGTTCAACTTACGGCAAGGGAATAATGCAGTCAACCTTTAACAATCTGTCTACGGGCGAAGCACTAAAATTAACCACGGCAAAAATTTACTGGCCAAACGGCAAAAGTATTCACGGCGTTGGCATAACCGCCGCCGACGGCTGTAACACCGTTTCAGCGCAATGGTCGGTAACCTTGCACGACGAGGAATTACAGCTTGCAGTAAATAACATTTATCAGTAAAATAAAAAAACGGCGACGGAACACTTTAAAACCGTCGCCGTTTTTATTAAAATTAATCAACGCCATGCTTATCGCAAATTAAATTAATCTGCTATGCTTATCGCAAAGCGCCGTTTACTGAAGCGGGCGTTTTGCGTTTTTAATTCTTCTCGCTCCAAAAATTACGCACACGCTAAAGCCGTCGTCCGTCCTCGTAACGTCGATACCTATTTCACCAAGCCTTTCAAAGTGTTCGTCGCAAACCTTTTTTAAATCCTCTAAAAAAAGCCTTTTTTCCAATTCGGAAATATCTTCTCTATCTAAGCTCAAAATTCTGTTCAGCTTCATAAATTTTTTCTAATCCTTCTTTTAATTGCGCCTTTAACCCCATAGTATCCCTTAATTACGCTAAAAATTTTATCCGTTTTACCGCATAAATGTTGTGCCGCAAGCTTAAAGGCCTTAAGCGTTTCGCCCTTGCATTTGCCAAGCGGTAAAAGTAAATCCTCGGGTATAACTGCTTTTAGTGGAGCGTGTAAAAGGTAAGAAATTTCTTCAGGGGGCATAATTTCCCCGTCAAAAATAAAACCGCCGTTTACCTTGTTTACAACAATACCCACCTCGCTTATTCCACCGTCGCAAACGGAAGCGATGCAGGCGTCCGCGCATTTTAACGAAGCAAGATAGGGCTCGGTAACTACGATTGCCCTGCTACAAATTTTACTTGCGCACTTATCAAGCAAAATAAAGTCAAAAAGCCCTTCAACCTCTAAAATTGCCCGCTTTAAGCACTCTTCGTCGTCGCAATTTAAGGTGGGCATAATATATAAATTTTTTTGCGCGGGGTGGGCAATTAAAATTTGCTTTGCCCTACAAGCGCCGTCTGCGTAATCCTTAAGCGAAAAAACCTGCAGGTTAGTACAGCCTATAACCGTCAATGCGCTCGCGCACTTAAAATCTCCGTCAACGATAAGGGTTTTTTCTCCGCTCGTCGCAAGCGCAATTGCAACACCTATGCAAAAGGTAGTAACGCCAACGCCACCCTTATACGACGAAACGAAAATTTTTTCCGCCACTTAAAACTCCTAAAAAAATTTTTTTTAATTATATATCTTATAATAAAAAATAATATAAAAGGTTTTGTCGAAATTAAGAAAAAAACAAATAAAAACCCCCTTACAGTTAAATTACTGCAAGGGGGAAATTTTTAATAATTAAGGCATATTATAGGGTTAATTACTTAATTGCAATAAGCTTATCCACAAGCTCGTAGCCGTTTTCAACGTACGCGCCACAGCGTAATGCTTCCTGTTCAGTATATCTTATAGCGCCGTTAGAAAGATTTTTAGCGTTGGAGTAAATAAGGTAAGGCACGGGCTCGGAAACGTGCGTTTTGCAAGCGCAGGGAGTAGGGTGGTCAGGGCAAACGAGCATAGCAAACTCTTCGCCTGCAGCTTCTAATTTTTCGATTATCGTTTTTATTACTACGCTATCAATTTTCTCAATAGAATAAACCTTATTTTTATAATCGCCCTGATGTCCGCACTCGTCGGGTGCTTCTATATGAAGGTAAACGAAATCAAGTCCGCCTAAAAGCGCGTTTGCGGCTGCTTCCGCCTTGCCTAAAAAGTTTGTTTTATAGTTTCCGGTAATGTTGTCAACTTCAATAATTTGCATTTCAGCAAGCATGCCAATGCCCTTAATAAGGTCCACGGCAGAAATTATACCACCGCAAAGCCCCGTCTTTTCCTTAAAGCTGCAAAGTCCAGGCTTAGTGCCTTCGCCCCAAAGCCAAATGCTGTTTGCAGGCCTTTTGCCTTCCTTAATTCTTTTTAAATTTATGGGGTGGTCCTTTAAAAGCTCAAAGCTTTTCTTCATCATTTCCAAATAAATTCCCGCGCTTTCGCCCTTGGGTAAATAGTCGGTAATCCTTCTGTCGGAAATATCGTGAGGGGGAGTTAAGTCGTGTCCTTTTTTGCCGTTGTTAGCAACAAGGCAATGTCTGTAAGAAACGCCTGCGTATAAAGCAAAGTCTTGGTTGTCAAAGTATTTTTTAAGGTATGCAATAAGCTCGGACGCTTCCTTGGTGGTTATTTCTCCTGCCGAGTAGTCCACCATAATTTTATCTTCGTAGCTTTCTTCTTCAGATAAGGTTACTAAATTGCATCTAAGCGTTACGTCCGTTTCGGTAAGGTTAATGCCCATCGAAACTGCTTCTAAGGGCGAGCGTCCCGTATAGTACGATTTAGGGTTAAAGCCTAAAACGGACATATTAGCCACGTCAGAGCCGGGCTTAAGTCCTTCGGGTACGGTTTTGCAAAGTCCCACCTCGGCTAAGGGGGCAAGCTTATCAAGCTGATAAGTCTTTGCGTATTCAAGGCAGGTTTTATTATCAAGGTCGGCAATCTTCCAATCGCACATGCCGTCGCCTAAAACAACAACGTATTTCATAATGTTTAAAGTCCTTTATTTAAGTAATTTATTGAATATCGTTCAAATCCCAATTAATAGGGTCTTTTTTATGTAATTTTAAATAATCGTTGGTTTTCGAAAAGCATTTGCTTCCAAAAAAACCGTTGTACGCAGAAAGGGGGGAAGGATGCGCGCTTTGCAAAATTAAATGCTTACTTTCGTCAATTAATTTCACCTTGCTTCTGGCGTTGCCACCCCATAAAATAAATACGCAATTTTGCGTGTTTTTAGAAATCATTTTAATAACCTCGTCCGTAAACCACGCCCATCCGCATTTAGAGTGGGAATTTGCCATATGCTCCCTAACCGTAAGCGTGGTGTTTAAAAGCAACACGCCCTGCTTTGCCCACTTGGTTAAATCCCCACAGCTTGGTTGCTTAATGCCAAGGTCGCTTTCAAACTCTTTATAAATATTTTTAAGCGAAGGTGGCAAAGCTACGCCCTTTTTTACAGAAAAGCAAAGCCCGTGCGCTTGGTTAGGCTCGTGGTAAGGGTCTTGCCCCAAAATAACCGCCTTTAAATTGCTTACGGGCGTAAGCTTAAAGCAGTTGTAAATTTCGTACATATCGGGGTAAACTACCTGCTCGCTGTATTCCCTTTTTAAAAATTCTCTTATCTTTAAATATTTTTCATCGGCAAAAAGTGGGGCTAAAAGCTCGTCCCAGCCGCCGCCTAAGGCTATCATAAACTATTCAAAATCTCCGCGTATTTTTTGCACTCGTCTTTTGCGTCGGCAAGGTCGTGCTCCAAATAATTTCCACACTCCTCGCGCTTATTTCCGGGTATCTCGTCAAAAGCTTGCGCAATTTCAAGGCTTTCCTTTAAAAGCGCTAAAACCTCGTCGTAGGTTAAGTTTGTAGTAAGCAAATAAAAGCCCGTTCTGCATCCCATAGGTCCAAAGTAAATAACTTCGTCCTTTTTTGCAGAATTTCTTAAAACGGTGGCAAGCAAATGCTCTACGGTGTGAAGCGCTTTGGGCGAAATAAAATCCCCTGCGTTGGGCTTTTTAAAGCGCAAGTCCCAAGTGGTAACGCCGTGCATATTCATACTCTCGTAAAGCCCTACCTGCAAAGTATCGTGATTTTTTGAAAAAGAAGGTATCTTATCCATTTATAGCCGCCATTATATTTTTTAATTCTTCGGTTAAATTCTTGGTGCAAAGCTGTAAATTTTGTAAAAACTGCTCGGTGGTGCTTCCGCTATTTGCAAGGTCGGAAATGCACTTAAAGGAATACGCAGGCACCTTTGCGTGTATGCATGCGTGCACGATTGCCGCGCCCTCCATATCCCTAATATCAGCGCCCATATCCTTGGTTAAAAGCAGGTAATCTTGCTCGCTGTCGTTAAATCTGTCCCCGGTTGCAAGCTTGCGCTTTTCATAGCCCAAAACGGTGTTCAACGGCATATATCTTTGGGTGAATTCGTTTAAAGTCCCAACGGGAGTACCATTTAATTGCGCCAAGTCAAAGTCGTATTCAACCGCGCCCTCAATGCAATAAATTTTACCTACTGCAAGGCCGTCGTTAAAATTTATTGCATT
>SVIM01000018.1 GCA_015069485.1 Clostridiales bacterium
GTCTGCAAAAATTACCATAGGCGAAACACATATAACGTAACCCCTACTTGTGATGATGACGGTACCAACTACGCAAATATTGCATACAACATACCTATATCTGAAACTGATATTAACGTAAAAGTTGTTTACACCATAAACTCTATGGTGGATGCAACTACAAATAATTATCAATACGTTTATGCCGGACTTTATTCTGGCACGGCTAACTACACTTTTAAAATTGATACTACCTTAACGGAAACAGGTGCGTAAAAAATGAGTAAAAAATTATTTTTAACCTTTATAATTTCATTAATTTTCGTACTGTGCACAAGTATAGGCTTGGGGGCGTGGATAATAGTTAACCAAGTTACCCTTTCGCCTAATTATTCCAGCGAGTCGGTGCGAAAAATTATTACGCCTAAGATTATTGAGTTGGATTATACAACAGAAGATGACGGTAACGAAAATAAGCTTCCAATTAAATGGGATGCTTTTAAAACCGCTATTAGTACTTCTGCAAAAGTAATTTGCGAAACGAGCACAGGTACTGAAGTAACACTTACGGCAGGAACTGATATAACATTAAATATTTCCGCTATGAATAACGGCGATATTTATTACGGAACTGCAGTAAGCGGCTTAACTGCGGGACACACTTACGTTGTTGGTAGCACTTATACTGCTACTGCCGAAGTTGCAAGCCTTGCAAGTGGTTATAAATTATCTAGCGCAAGTACAAGCGTAAATATTTTAATTAAATATAAAACGGCAAAAATCGGTTTTAATTCTTCCACTTATTACACCGTTGAAGACGCAATTGCAAAAGCAAGCTCAAGCGACACAATCACTTTTGACGGTGTTGCCGTACTTGAAAGCTATACTGTAACTAGTGGCAGTAATACCACTACGCATTATAAAAGCATCTATTCGGATACTTGTAGAACGTCTTTTACAAATTTAAGCTCTTCCGTTACTGGATATAGTAATGATAATTATAACTTGAAAGGCAAATTAAGAGTGCCTTTTGCTAACGTAGATATGGATTATCACGGCTCTGGTGGCGTTACCTCTATAGGAGGAAGTTCAAAGGGGTGCGATCAAACTTTTGTGCAAGCTATAAGTACAAGAGATCCCACTACCGCAGTATATTCTGTGCTAGTTATTCCCGATAACGTTACGCTTAACGTAGCCACCACGGGTAACTTTATTGTTGGCGGTTTGGTGCAAGCACAGGGCGCAGTTACAAACCGTGGTGTTGTAATGAACGAAGGCACTATTAACGTAAATGGCAACTTAGGCAGTTACGGTTATTTAAAGGGTAACGGCACGGTAAATTTTAATAGTGACGCAAAAGGTATTGACGTTTTTAGAATATACGACTGGAATGGTGGTGCTCGTGCCGCAGGCTTAAAAACAGCTAATGTGTTTCCTATAAACGCATATTCAGCACACAATATTAGTTGTGAAACAGTTATTAATGTAGGAAGTTCTTACGAAGCCTTTTGGACAATTGCTTTTAATAATTCATTATACAAAGGTTACCAAAGAGGAGACAAAGACGATAACGGAAACAAAAAAGATGGGAACATTAAGTTAATAGGCAAAGCAGGAACATCTGCTTTATTTGAATTAACAAGCGGAAGTATTATAAAATCAGCAAACGGCGGTCGTGGTTCAACGGCTACCTCCCTTAATAACGCATTGCTTAACCTTACAGGTTCTAATGCAACAAAAGGTCAAATGGACGTTTATACAATAAATGGAATTTGTAGCGATAACACTATATCAATATCTATAAAGGCTACAGGCCAAAGCGTTACAATGGAAACTAATACAGATATTGCATTACCTGTAGGTTTTATGGACGTTGTAGTTTCCCAAAATGGTACGTTAAATATAAATTCGGCATCATATAAATTTTTACCTGGTTCTTCATTAACTGTTAATAACGGAGGGGTTTTAAACGTTAGCAATAGTGCAGCTTTAGCTTTTTGCGACGTAGCGTATGCAACGCAAGATGCAACAAAGTTTATTAATCAAAGCGTTAACGACGTTGACGCCTTTGCTACAATTAATGGCACGGTTAACGTTGCAAGCGGTTCTTCTATAGGCGGTAAGCTTTTAACGGTTGGAAACACTGGCAACCTAAAAATTTCAGGGGCTTCTTCTGCAAGTTTGTTAATGGTTACGAGTATTGAAGAAGGGTTATTAACGGATACAGCAAACGTTACTGCCTATACAATGAACAGTACTGGCAATGTTTATAATTACGATGGCAATGCCGCAAACGCAACACTTTCAAGCGCAAATCATATTGCAAAAAATTCCGCTTGGATTGCACCTAATAGTAGACTTGCAATAACTTATATATTCAACGATATTGACGATCCAACAAAAATCATAGAAAGTAACGACTATTTTACTATAGATAGTTCGCCACTTTTTAGCGCAAAAATACCTGATGGATATAAATTAGTAAGTTATTATTGGGACGAAAATTATACTGAAATTATTGATACAAATATTAAGGGCTCTGAACTTTATGAAAAATGGGATTATAACGAAGCTTCAATAACCTTATATGCTAAAGTAAAAGAACTTAATGCTAACCAAACTACTATAAAAATAAATATTGACACTACCAATAAAAACAATTCCGACAATATTTCATACAATAGTAGCGATATTTATATTGATAAAAGTGTTGAAACATACGATTTGTCAGAAATAAATAACACTTTAAGTGCAAACAATATAAATTGTAATAAAAAGTCATATTTTGATGGTTGGTATTATGATTCTAACTATACTGAACGCGTAACAGATATTACTCAAATTGATTTATCAAAAGCAAATGCTAACAACACGTTAAATCTTTATGCAAGATGGATTGATAAACACACTATCACTATTACTGTTACCAATGGAGCTGATGGGTCTGGTATTGGTGGCAAATCAGGTGTAAAACCTAATATTGAATTAACCATTGAAAACAATAGCAAGATTACCATAAAAGAAAATAGCAATAATAGACAAACATATTATATAGCACCTGGACAACAATTTACCATTGCAAACACTGATACTGGTACTACAACTTATGGTGGCACGACAACTACTGGTACTCATACAGCACCTAATCTACCATACACATCCCCTACAAATTATACTTTTACTGCAACAGGGGCTAAAGGTAGCGACGGTGCCTGCATTGTAGAAGGTACGTTGATTACTCTTGCGGACGGTAGCCAAAAGAAGGTTGAAGATTTAACTACGACCGACGAATTGTTAGTATTCAACCACGAAACGGGCGAATATGAAGTTGGTTATATGTGGTTTAACGATACGGAAGAAGCCGCAGAATACAGGATTATTAACCTTGAATTTAGCGACGGAACGGTTGTTAAAGTTGTTTATAAGCACGGATTCTTTGACCTTACTTTAAACAAATACGTGGCTATTACAGAAAATAATGTAAACGAATTTGTTGGTCATAGATTCTACACTTCAACTTGGAACGGCGAAGAGTTTATTGAAGGCGAAATTACTTTAACAAGAGCTTACGTAACAACCGAATACGTAAAAGTTTACAGCCCTATTACTATTTACCACTTCAATTACTTTACAGAAAACTTGCTTTCGATGCCTTCAATGAACTTTGATATGGACGAAGTATTAAATACTTTTGAATATGACAAAGATTTGAAGTATGACGAAGAAAAGATGCAAGCCGATATTGAAAAGTATGGATTATTTACTTACGAAGAATTACAAGATTATATTCCTTACGAAGTATACGAATTAACGCCTATTAAGTATTGGAAAATTGCAATCGGTAAAGGTTTGATTACTTTCGAAGACATCATTAATACGGCTGAATTGTTAAAAGACAAAGGCTTTATGTAAACTTAATTACTGTAAATTTATCTAAAAAAGGGGTGGGCGAAATTCGCCCACCCTTTTTTATATATAGTTAAGAGTTGGTTAAGATATAAGTTAAGTTATAGTTAAGCGGCGGCTTTGCAAATTTTTGCAAAGCCGCCGCATTTTTACGGTTATTTAATTTTAATCTAATTCGAACATACCTGTATAAAGCTGATAGTATTTACCTTTTTGTGCAAGCAGGTCGTCGTGGTCGCCTCGTTCGATAATTTCGCCTTTTTCTAAAACCATAATGGCGTCGCTATCCCTTACGGTAGAAAGGCGGTGCGCTATTACGAATACCGTTCTACCCTCCATTAATTTATCCATACCGCGTTCGATTAATTTTTCCGTTCTGGTATCGATAGAAGAGGTTGCTTCGTCCAAAATTAACACGGGGCAATTAGAAACCATTGCTCTTGCAATAGATAAAAGCTGGCGCTGACCTTGCGAAAGATTTGCGCCGTCGCCCGTGAGCATTGTGTTATAGCCTTGGGGCAATCGCTTTATAAACGAGTGGGCGTTGGCTTGCTTTGCGGCGTTTATGCACTCTTCATCCGTGGCAGAAAGCCTGCCGTAGCGAATATTATCTAACACCGTGCCGGTGAATAAATGCGTATCTTGCAAAACTACGCCTAACGAACGGCGCAAGTCGTTTTTATTTATGCTTTTAATATCTAAGCCGTCGTAGGTGATTGAGCCGGACTGAATATCGTAAAAACGATTTATTAGGTTTGTAATGGTCGTTTTGCCCGCGCCCGTTGAGCCTACGAAAGCGATTTTTTGACCGGGGCGTGCGTAGAGCGAAATATTCTTTAGCACAACCTTATTTTCGTTATATCCGAAAACGACGTCGTTAAAGCGAATATCGCCCTTTAAAGGAATAAATAAGTGCGTGCCGTCGGCTTGGGGCTTCTTCCACGCCCACTCGCCGTTTGCGCTTTCGCCGTAGGTTAAAACTACTTCACCGCCCATATCTTCTTGCTCAGCATCCATTACGGCAAAAATTCTTTCACCGCCTGCAAGCGCCATTACGATTGCGTTAAATTGCATTGACAGTTGGTTTAAAGGCATATTTAATTGCCTTGAAAATTGCAAGAACGAAACGAGCATACCAACGGCAAAGCCTGCGCCTGCGGTTAGGCCGTAAATAGATAAAAACGCGCCCTCGTTGCCAGAAAAAATTATTAATACGCCAACGATTGCCACCAATATATATTGGAAATAACCGATATTATTGTTGATAGGACCAAGCATAAAAGCGTTGCTGTTTGCCGTGTAGCTGCTTTGGTTTAAGCTATCGTTAAGCTTATTAAAACGCGCCTTTGCCTTTTCTTCGTAGTTGAAAACCTTTATAACCTTTTGCCCTTCCGTCATCTCTTCTACGAAGCCGTTTAATACACTTAAATCTGCCTGTTGCTTAACGAAGAATTTGCCCGATTTGCCGCCAAAGGTTTTTATTACGAACAACATTACGGCAAGCATTAAAAAGATTACAATAGTTAGCGAAAAGCTGTAGAAAATCATTAAAAAGATTACTGCAACCACGGTGATTGCCGAAGAAATGAGTTGGGGAATTGACTGCGATATTAGTTGACGCATAGTGTCGATATCGTTGGTGTAAAGACTCATTAATTCGCCGTGCGTGGTACTATCGAAATATTTTAAAGGCAAGCGTTGCATTTTTGCAAACATTTCGTCGCGCATGCGCTTTAACGAATCGTTTGTGATATACATCATTATGCGGTTGTACGCAAACGAACAGCCTACGCCTAAAAGATATATTATAGCAATTATTGCTAGATAGAAATAAATTTTAGTAAAAGTTGGCGAGGCTACGCCGACTTGCGAGGCGATTTCGTTAATTAACGGGGCAAGCATTGCAGCACCCGCAGCATTTGCCGCAGAGGAGATTATTACGCTGATTATTACAAAAATTAGCGCCGCTTTATGCTTTGAAAAAGCAAAGCCCAAAATACGCTTAATTGTTTGCATTGGACTTGTTGCCCCCCTAGTATGCTTGAACGAAGCTTGTTTTTTTGCATTGCTTTGAGGAAGATTTTTCATTATTCAACTCCTCCTCTTGCTTGCGATTGATATACTTCATTGTAGATGCTGGAAGAATTTATAAGCTCGCTATGAGTGCCTACGGCGGAAATTCTGCCGTCGTCTAATACGATAATTCTATCTGCATCTATAACTGAAGCAATGCGCTGGGCAATTATTATTTTAGTAGTGTTGGGCGCATATTGCTTTAACGCAGAGCGTATGCTTGCGTCCGTTTTGGTATCTACTGCCGAAGTGGAGTCGTCAAAAATTATTACCTTTGGCTTTTTGAGCATTGCCCTTGCAATACAAAGGCGTTGCTTTTGTCCACCCGAAACGTTTACGCCACCTTGACCCAAATCGTAATTAAATCCGCCGGGAAGATTATCGATAAATTCTTCCGCGCTTGCTTGGCGTGCGGCTAGGCGTAAATCTTCTTCGGTAGCATTTTCGTCACCCCAACGCAAGTTTTCTGCAATAGAGCCAGAGAACAGAACGTTTTTTTGCAAAACCATTGCAACGTTGTTGCGTAAGGTTTGCATATCGTATTCCCTTACGTCCACTCCGCCTACCTTTACGCTTCCTTGCGATACGTCGTAAAGCCTTGGAATTAATGAAACGAGGGAAGTTTTACCCGAGCCCGTTGCCCCTATTATACCTATCGTTTCGCCTGATTTTATGCTTAAGGTTATATCCTTTAAAACGTATAGGTCGGCCTTTTGAGAATATGCAAAGTCTACGTCGTCAAATTCAATAGATCCGTCTTTAACCTCCGTTATTGCGTTTTCGGGGTTGTTAAGAGTGGGGATTTCTTGTAAAACTTCGCCGATTCTGTCGATAGAGCCTTTGGAAAGAGTTAAAAAATTAACGCACATTGCAACCATCATTACTCCTGAAAGTATTTGCGTTGCATAGGTTATTAACGCTTGCAAATCGGTGTAATGAATATTGCCCGTGCCTAAAATAGACATATTTGCGCCAATAATTAAAAGAATAATTATGGTCGTATACATTACTAAATTTACGGCGGGCATTAAAAGCGTTAACAGCTTTTCTGCTTTTACGGAATAATACTTTAACTCGCCCGAAGCTTTTTTAATTTTTTCAATTTCGTAATCTTCGCGCACGAAGGACTTTACTACCCTTACTGCAGTTAAATTTTCTTGCACGACTGAGTTTAAATCGTCGTACTTTTTAAACATAGTTTTAAAGTAAGGGATAACCTTTAGCATACCGAACGATATTGCAATTCCAAGCAAGATTGCCGCCGCAACGAATATTACCGCAACTGAAGGCTCCATAATAAAGGACATTATAGTTGCAAATATAAATAATATAGGTGCACGAACGAGCATCCTTATACACATTTGATAGGCTTGCTGGACGTTAGCTACGTCGGTAGTTATTCTTGTAATTAAACTTGCGGTAGAAAATTTATCGATATTTTCGAAGGAGTATGCTTGAAGATTTTTATACATATCCTCCCTTAAATTGTGCGCAAAGCCCGCCGAAGCCTTTGATGCAAGCTTTGCACCTAACGCCCCGCAAACAAGGGAAAACAGCGCCGCAACAAGCATTATTGCGCCGTACAGTAAAACCATACCTATATCGCCTTCTCCGCTTGCCATAAGCTCTATTTGACCTAATAAAAAGGTCATAATAAATGGAATAACTATTTCCATTGCGGCTTCCCCTACCATTACGACAGGCGTTAAAATGGAAGGGGTTTTATACTCCCTTACACTTTTAAGTAACACTTTTAACATTTATATTCTCCAAGGAAATTTTTACCTTTTTTATAGATAATTATTATACCCCTATTATATTTTTATGTCAAGTTTACGCTGTGAAATTAAAATGAAAGTTTTAATATATATTAGTTATGAATTTAAAATTAGTTGCATAGCAAAAATTTTTGTGCTATAATTGTTTGGTAAGTTAATAAGGCCCTGTGGTCAAGAGGTTAAGACGGAACCCTCTCAAGGTTCAATCTCGGGTTCAATTCCCGACAGGGTCACCAAATATCCCCCAACGATTTTTTCGTTAGGGGTTTTTCTGTTTTTGTTAAGATTTATAATCTTTTAAAAGTTAAGCGGAAATAAAGTTTCTTAAATATTCGATTACGATATCAGTATAAACCGCTACGCCCTCGGTAGAAAGGTGATAGTTGGTATCGTAGAAATATCTTGAAGGTAATTTTACTGCATCTAAATTTTCCATTGTGGGAGTAATGGGAATATTATTAGATTCGAAAACGTCAAAGATATAGTCCACTAAATATTCGCCAGCGCCTTCTTCTAAGCCTTCGTTATTCATAGGCGAGAACATAAAATAAAGGTCTGCTCCTTTTTCTGCAAAAGCATTATAGTATTTAATCATACCGTCAGCGCATTTATACTTTTCGAACGTATCTATTTCTAGATATTTATATACGCTTCCTTCGTTGTTGTAGAAGCCACGTCTATAATACGTTAAATCGCCGTAAGAGTTGACGTCAGGCAAAATTTCGACATAAGTTGCGTTATCATATTCACCCGTATCTAAAAGCTTTTGCTTGCCTACTATAAAGTTATTAAACGAATAGAATACCTCTTCATACTCTTTAAGATTTATGGTAGATAATAAATCGAAGTTGTTTTCTATAGTAATGAACACGCGGGAATCTAATTGAGGTCTACCTAAAAGTTGATATTCGGAAGCGAGCTCGGGAACATGTACGAATACGTCGCCTTCGTTAATATAGTTATATATTAATTCCAACTGATACATAGAGCATACGCCGCCGATTACACCCATATTAAATACTTTATATTTGTCATTAAAGGTTCTTTCAATATTGAGTGAATCTAATGCGTAGAATATTGAGCATCCGCCGTAGAAAACCATTTTAGGCTGGTCGGAATCATAGTTTATTAACATTTCAAGCTTGTTAGCAAACTGACCGTTTTCCGTTCCACCGTAAGTGGGAGGCTCGATAGCGTTAATATATAACGTTTCTACGCTGGGGGCTTTACCAAAAGGATAGAACAAGCCAAGCCTTGAAATATTATCGAAAACGTATAACGTTTTAATATTATTACACAAATCAAAGGCGTAATCTTGTAAGAAGTTTATGTTTTTATTTAAAACTACTTCTTTAATTTCTTGGCAATTATTAAATGCGTATGCGCCTATACCTAAAACCTCGTAGCCACCTAACGTTTCGGGGATTGTAACCTTAACGGTAGAAGAGCCTTTATATTTAGTAATTACAGCTATTTTGTCTTCTGAATCGCTTTCTGTTGCCATTTCTTGGGGTGTTTTAGAATTAGGGGTATCGGTATACATATTTACGATATCTTCCCTATCTACTAAAACGTATTCAAAATCCTGCTCAGGATTGCACTTACTCCACTCTGCGTATAAGATAATCGATTCGTTTTCTACAACTGTAACACGGCTTCCAAAGCTTATGTGAGTACCACTTCCATCCTCTTCAGTATTCCAACCGGTTTGAACATAACCATCACGCTCGATTTTAAACGCAGAGTTTTCTACGTTAAAGCGAGGGTATAAATCGATTGAGCGAATATAATGATAATAAGTATCGTCGCTACCGTCTATCATTTTACCGCCGTTTAGCATATAAGTTATGCCAGCTGCACCTTTAGGTATGCTTGGAAGTATAGGAATATTACTTGTATCTAATTTAGTAAGGATATTAAGTCGCAAAGAGCTGTTTACGTTTTTTAAAGTTAAAATGCCGTAATCTTCTTCTGCGGAATATTCGTAGTTTTGATAGTTACAGCCGTCGAACACGATATCTTCTTCAAAATGAATTTTAAAGATAACGTCGCCACCTTCTTCAACTGTTTTTTCCATTTCTTCACAATAAAAATCACGTGAATTATTAACGCTAACTTGATAAAGCTTGTTAATTTCTTTAACGTCAACCTCTATTCCCACGGAATATTTGACGTTTTTAAAGGTAAGGTTAACTGTTCTTTCGCCGTTAGCATTTGGCGTAGTAACCTCGTAATCGTAGTCTTTATAGTTTACACCGTTAAAGGTATAACCGTTTTTAAAGGTTAAGGAAAATGACGCGTCTTCTCCCCTTTTTATAACCTTAGTATTTGACAAGGTATTAAAGCATTCGTTATCTTGAATTATTACCTTACAATTTTTTGAAATTGACGATTGCGCGCCGTTATTTTGCTGATTATAAATCATAGAAAAGGCGCAAACAAGAGCAAAAAATAGCGATAAAAAAACACAAATTAACGCTATACAAAATTTTTTAGTTTTTTCATCTAACATTTTTTCATCTCCATGATTTTATTTTTTATAGAGGGTCTGTAAAATAAAGTTATTTACAGACCCTCTTTGTTTAAACTAAATAAAGAAAACTGCTAAATAAGGGCTACTTATTTATTATGCTTTCGTTTGATTAGCTTTTCTTTGTTTGTTTGCAATCCAAATTGCAAAGAAGCCGGTTACGGGAACAAGAGCTGCAATTACGATATCGATAGTGAATATCATAGTTTCCCACCATGCGAAATAGGTGATGTAATAGCCGCCTTCGCCACAGCCGTTCATACCGTTAGAACGTGCGGTAGTATATATAATATTCTTCGCAGCGTCACGTAATACAACGTAGTCTGCAGCGGTTGTAGGAGTCCAAGCCTTAGGAGTAGTTGCAAGGTTCAAGTCGCCACCAGCGTAACACATTTGCTTAGTATCCATGAAGGGTTCGGTGTTGAAGTCGGTAATTACCATACCTCTGAAGCCCCATTCATTACGTAAAACTTCGGTGAGTAATCTATAGTCACCACCAGTCCACAAGCTGCCGATACGGTTGAACGAGGACATCATACCCATAGTTCCGCCTTCTTTAACAGCAAGTTCGAAAGGCTTTAAGTAAATTTCACGTAAGGATTGTTCGCTAAGCCAAGTACATACGCCGGAACGGTTAGTTTCTTGGTCGTTAACAGCAAAGTGTTTAAGCTGAGTATAAACGCCCTTGCTACGTGCGCCCTTAATAACTTCTACTGCAAGCTTACCGGAAAGGAAAGGATCTTCGGAGTAATATTCGAAGTTACGTCCAGAGAAAGGAGTACGGTGAATATTAACTGCAGGAGCGTACCAACCAGAGTAAGGTCTGCCGTCGCCTCTAGTATTACCGATATTTGCTTCGTTACCAACGGATTCGCCCATTAAGTATGCTAATTCTATATTCCAAGTAGCTGCAATTACGCATTCACTTGCATAGGAGCAGGTTTTATATACGGGGTTGGTTGCTTCGGTAGCAGCCATGAAGTATACGAAGCCTACGGGACCGTCGGATGCAAATGCAGGAAGTAAACCAATACTTTCAAGTCCTAAGGTTTGGAAAGCACCCTGCATAGTGAAGGTCATAATTTCGTTAATGGTAAGAGTATCTAAGAATTCGGTCCAACGAACGTCATCGTAGTTAACGATAATAGTGCCTACTTCATCACGCATTACTTCGCCGTTTTCATCAAACTGAACGAGTTCGTAAAGTTTTTTAGTACCTGTAGGGGAAGCAATTTCCGCCTGGTTAGGCATTTCAACAGAAGTATCGTTTGCGATGGGGTTGTTAGTTGCGGTGCTCTTAATTTCAGCGAGGAATTCGGGGCTAATCGTACGTTCTACGTCAGAGCCAGCTAATACTTCGTTTACGGGGAAAGTTCCTTCCCAGTCACTTCTGGAAAGCTGAGTTTCGTAGCCGTAGCCTTCTTCGTTATAGCTTACGTTGTCGAAACGGTTTACAACTTCGGTATTAGTAGTAGTATCGTTTTTGTACTGAACGTTTTCGGTTAATTCAAAGCCGCGGTTTGCTACTAATTCGTGAGCGTTTCTCATAACCTTAACGTCGTACATACCTTCGTCTAATTCGTAGCCCTTGAATCCGTTAGCGTTTGCGTCGCTATAGTCGTAAGAAGCGAAATCGTATCCTTCAAAGGTAACTTCTACAGATTTGGTTTCGTTGGGTTGGATTAATTCGGTTTTAGCAAAACCAACTAATACAACGTGAGCCTTTTCAATTTCACCTGCAGTATAGGGTGCAGTTAAATAAACTTGAACAACGTCTTTACCTGCGTAATCGCCAACGTTTTTAACGTCAACAGTTATGGTGAAGGACTTATCGTTTGCGTTATTCCAAGAAAGAGCTTCGTCTTCGTCAAACGACCAATCGGTAACGGTCCATTCAAATTCGGTATAAGATAAACCGTATCCGAAAGGATATACAACGTTGTTTTGATACCATTGTTCGTTATCTAAGCCACGGGTTTCGTAGTAGCGATAGCCTACGTAAATGCTTTCTTCATAGTCAAGGAAGTGTTCCGTTACAGCGGGAATAGAACCGTCGGATACAAGGTAAGTATTACCGTGGTTTACAAGGTTATCTGCAAAGTTTTGATAAGTGGGATCTTTAGTAAAATCTCTTTGATAAGTATCGATAGTTCTGCCGGAAGGAGTAGTTTCGCCGTTTAAGATGCTACCGAGTGCTAAAATACCGGAATAGCCAGGGCCACCGATCCAAACTGCACCGTCGATTTTGCTATCGATATTTTCCATACCGGGAACGATAGTTTCGTCGTTATCTGCGATAGCGTCAAGGAAGCCGAGTTCCATTGAAGTTGAACAGTTTATAATAACGATTACCTTTTCAAAGTTATCACAAACGTGAACTAAAAGGTCTTGTTCGTTTTTATCAAGTTCAAGATAATGGTCGTCTTCACTTACTTCACCTTCAACACCTTCCATAGTACGGGGTAAGTCGAAGGATTCACCACCGATACGGGTGAATACTACTAACGCAACGTCGTTATAGCTTGAGTAGCTATTTTTTACGTCATCAGTATAGCGATCTAAAGCAGTTTCGCCTGTGCCAAAGCCAGGGATGGTGCTACGAGAGTTATCCATAGTAGGGTTAGTTCCTCTACCATTACCGGATAATTCGTTCTTTTCATAGAAGTTTTTTAAGGTAGGGTTATAAGTAAAGCCTGCCTCTTCTAAGCTATCGTAAAGCGTAGGGGTATTTTCATCAATAGTAAACGCACCGGAACCGGAACCACCGTATGCAAGATTAACAGAGTTTTTACCAAATACGGATATTTTGCTGTTTTTTGCAAGGGGTAAAGCGTTATTTTCGTTCTTTAAAAGGGTTATACCCTCTTTATTAATTTCTACGTTTAATTCGTTTGATTTTTCAAAAGCATCTTCCTTATCTTCATATTCAGAAGTATAATAAATACCGCCACCAAAGCTCTTAACGTCTCTTTTACCTAAAAATGAGATAAATAAGGGGTGTAAAAGAGTTTCAGCGAGGATTGTAAGAGTAAGGAAAAATGCAATTAAAGAGCACGAAACGATAAACCATACACGAGATATTTTATATTTAAATATGTTCATAATTTCTCCTTATACATAATTTAATAAAAACCATCATTGGTTTAACGCCGTTTTCGTTAAAACGGCGTTAAACACACGTTTTACTGACCGAATTCGTTATCAGTTTGAGGATCCCAGCTAAGTTCTGCAGAGGTAATGACCTTAATACAGTCGATTACAGGTGCAGTACCAGCCATAGTACCACCCATACCGTTCATATTTGTCGTAATAAATGCGAAGGTGTTAGTACCTTTTTGTAACGACAAGTTAACTGCAATAGTGTGATCGGAGAAAGGTCTCTTACCACCAGTGCTAGTGTGTCCGGTAGTATCGATGATTTCAATCATCTCGTATTCGATGTTTTTATCGTTTAAAGAAATTGTATACGAAGATATACGGGTACCATTTTCGGTAACGTCGTTGCTGCCGGCAAGAGTAATTGCAAAAGGCGCAGCTTCAGAGGAAATTCTGAAGATAAGAGTTGCGTCTGCTACGTCTCTGTCGGATTCGATATCGAAATACAAGCCTAAACCGGGAGCGTATAAGTAGGTTACGTAGTAGCCGTTACTTGCATTGATACCTTGAGTATCAGCTGTAGGAGAGTCTACCATGTTAGGACCTACTGAACCGCCGGAAGCGCCCATACCTTGCATAGGTTGGCCGGTTACACGGTCCATAAAGCTTACGTGTTCAGCTTCAAAGATGTAAGTACCAGTCCACTTAGCGTAAAGGGTTATATCTCCATTTACAGGAGCGTCAAAGTCGTATGCAGTCGTACAAGCTGCATCAGTATACCAACCACCAAATACGTATTCGGTTACCTGATGTCCCTTAGTTGCTACACCACTTCTTGAAGGTGAAGAAGGAACTGCAACCTGTGCGCCTTCTGCAACAGAGGATTGCGTAGTTTGAGGATCTGTACCGTAGTTTTCGTTGAAGGTTACGGTGTACATAGTAGTAGCGTCGGATACCCAGTTTGCGTAAACGGTAATATCTTCGGTGATGACTTGGTCAAAGCTGAAAGGTTCACTACCTTCTGCATCAACGTACCAGCCTGCAAAAGTAAATCCGTCTCTTGCATCGGGGGTAATCGTTGCATCCGCTCTACCGTTTATGGTAAGTGCGGTTATAGGTTGGCTACCGTCGTAGTTCAAATCGTAGGTAACGGTAAACTTTTCTGCCCATTTAGCATAAATAACCGTAGCATCAGTAATTTGAACTAATTCAAAGTTATATACAGTAGTAAACGTATCGTCGGTGTACCAATCAACGAAGTCGTATCCATCTCTTTGAGGATCTTCGGGCTTTATAGCATATTCATTAATGGTAACCAACTGTTCGGGAATAGCTTCCGCAGCATCGTAGCCAAGATCAAACGTTACGTTGAATCTTGCTGCGCCTACTTCGATTGCAAACAATACGGTTTTTCCACCGAAGTAAACGGAAACGTTCTTCTTGCCCATAGAGCTCATGTTAGGTGCGTTAACTACTAATCTCGCATCGGATAAAGGAATATCTTCTGTGGGAGTGCCGTCGTTATAGGTTACGGTTACGGAAGCGCCGGTTAAATCAAGAGCTTCACCAACTGCGTAGTAGGTTTTATTAGGCATAGATTTAACAACAAGGCTTTCAACGTTAGAAACCTCTATTTCAACCTTTTGATTACAGTTATCGCATTTACCGTTTTCATCCCTATCGATATGGCTTATACAAGTAATACCAACGGTACATGCATTTAACGCAAAAACGGGCACCATAAGGAGTGAAGCTATTAACATTTTTATAGGCTTCTTCATCTTTAAATTTTGTCCTCCAATTTTTACTAATAGTCAAATTTAAAAAATTAAATCCGACTTGCTTCAAGGATTAGCAATAACCACACTTTTCCCCAAAACAAGCCGGACTTATTACTTAATTATCTATAATTAACTTTCATTAATTGATAAATTAGTCTTTTTTGCGAAGTACAAGAACTGCACCAAGAGCTACTACGGTTGCAATTGCGCTAGTTGCGCCGATTACGCTTCCGCATCCTTCAGCAGCAGCACCGGGTTCGCCTTGAGGACCTGCGGGGCCTTGTTCGCCTTGTGCGCCTTGAGGACCTGCGGGGCCTTGAGCACCGTCTTGACCGTCAGCACCAGCGGGGCCTGCGGGGCCTTGTTCGCCTTGAGCACCTTGAGGACCTGCGGGGCCTTGTTCGCCTTGTTCGCCCTTAAGGTCTTCCATTTCGATTACGTCAATCCAAGTTCTTCCGCCGTCTTCGCTGAATTGAATCATACCGTTTTCTACTCTGAATTGAGGAGTAACGTCTACAAATCTAGCGGTAAGAGTAACGTTAGAGTTAATGGGAGCGCTGAAATCGAACTTGGTATTGCCTTGATACCAACCGTCAAATACCTGACCTTCGGGAGCTGCGGGAGCTGCAGGAGCATCCATAATAGAACCAGCAGCGATAGTGTATTGAACGCCGTTAGCGGTAACGGTAACAGCATCACCTACTACGAAGGTGTAGTTGGAGTTGTATCTGGTAGTGCTGGTGTTTGCGGAAGATCCGTTCCAAGTTTGCTGTTCAACAGCGTAAGTAATGGTTACGTTAAAGGTGCCTTCTGCGGTAGGAGTACCGGATATGGTAGAAGTTGCTGCATCGAAGGTTAAGCCGGTGGGAAGACCGGAAACGCTTGCGGTTACGGATCTAATACCACTTTCTCTTCCGCCAAGTTGAGGGTTAGGTACCCAGTAGCTCTGGGAAACGGTTGCTTCATATGCTTCGTTTAACGTGAGGGTGGTACCTGCGCTAAGAGAAGCTACGGGAACAACGTTTACGGTGAAGGTAGCAACTTTGCTTGCCCAACCTTCGTAGTATGCTCTAATTTGAACAGTACCTCTATCGCCTAAGGTTGCGTTTCTTACGTTGAACGCCTTGTTATCAGCATTGAAGGTTACGCCTGCAGGTAATTCAGCAGAAACAACTTCATAAGTTACGTCAGCGTCTGCTGCAAAGCCGGTAGTTAATGCAACGTTGAGTCCGTTAACGCCTGCGGGTACGGTTATAGTGCTGTTAGCAAAGTTCTTCTGGAAGTCTGCGCCGTTATCGATTGCATTGGAACGTACGTGAGTGTGAAGAAGTTCCATTGCACGAAGTCTGGTATAGTAGTAAGCGATTTGAGCTGCCATATTGTCTTCGTCGTCAATAGTGATAAATTCAGTAGTTGAATAAGACCAGCTATTGCCGTTTCTAGTAGCTACGCCAACTTGAACGCCGCCCTTACCGTCGCGAAGTTCAGGGTTCCATTGGCCTTGGCCACGAGCGTTTGCACCCTTGTCGCCAAGAGGAATGTTAGTACCAGCATAGTGGAATACTTCCATGTTGTTGTGAGCCGCACCTACGGTACCTACCTGGTAGTCGGTTACAACGCTGCCGTCAAAGCCCCATTCATCACGGAGAATTTGAGTCATTAACGCATAGTTTTCGGGACAGTCAATCATACCAAGACGGTTGAAGCCTGTCATAATACCGCAAGAACCACCCTGTTCAACTGCATACTGGAAGTTTTTAAGGTAGTTTTCACGGATAGTTTGTTCATCTGCCCAAGTAGCAATGTCGTTTCTGCTAGTTTCTTGGTCGTTAAGAGCAAAGTGTTTGATGTAGGGATATACGCCGTGAGCGGTTACGGAAGAGATAACTGCTGCAGCAACGAGACCGCCGTGAACTGCATCCTGAGAATAGTATTCGAAGTTACGGCCGGAGAAAGGTGAACGGTGAATGTTCATAGAAGGAGCGTACCAACCATTGTAGTTGTTCCAAAGAGCTTCTTCACCGATTAAGTTACCAATTTCTTTAAGGAGTTCAATATTCCAAGTACAAGCTTGCATTTGAGCTGAACACCAGTAACGAGTACCGGAGCCGCCTCTTACAGAGCTGTAACCGTCTTTGGTCTGGCCACCGATTGTACAAGGACCGTCGGGGTCAACTGCTTCTTCTTTACCGATACGAGCGATAGGAGCGGTTTTGAAGAAACCGGTGTGGATGAGGAGCTTAAGTTCTTCGTATGTAAGCTGGTTCATGAATTTTTCCCAAGCTTCTTCGCCAGTTAAGCCGTTGATTTCAGCGTTTTCGCTTACAACTACTTCGTCGCTGTAGGGGCTGATACCCATCATGTCGGGAAGACGGATAGCAACAACGCCAGAATCGTTAGCTGCCTGAGTCCAAGAATCGGGAATTTCAACGTCTTCTGCCCAAAGTTCTGCAGAACCGTCGTAATCGCCACCGAAGATGTAACCATAGTTAACCTTGGTACGTACTTCTTCTTCGGTAAGAACTAAGTTACCAACCACGTCAGCGTCTAATTCGTCAACGATTGCTTTATTGTAGTTGTCTTCGCCAGGCGTATAAAGAAGTTCGTCAGCGGTGGGTGCCACGGGGAACGTACCTACCATATCAGCTCTGGTCATAACTGTCATAGTGGGGCTGATTGCAGTGTAGTTGAATTTAGCGTCTTCATCGGGAGAATCTACGAATCTGTTTGCGATTTCTACGCCGGTTGCTTGAGCGGTGTCAAGTTTAAGTGCGCCAAGTTCTAAGGTCTTTTCTGCAACAACTTCGTGAGAGTTTTTATTTGCAGTGAATACGTAGTCGCCTGCTTCGATTTCGTAACCAGCATAGTTATTGCCGTTAGCGTCGGACCAGTCGTAAGCTGCGATATCGTATGCATCGAATTTTACTTCTACGGTTGCGGATTCGCCTGCTGCAAGTAAAGGAGTTTTAGCAAATCCAAGAAGCTGAGTTGCAGCCTTTTCAATGCCGCCTGCGGTGTAGGGAGCGGACATGTAAAGTTCAACTACGTCTTTACCAGCTACGTCACCTTCGTTAGTTACGGTTACGGTTGCGGTGAATTCGGTTTCTTTGGTGATTTCTTCAGTGCTCATTTCTAAGCTATCGAAGTTCCAAGAGAATTCGGTGTAGGAAAGACCGTAGCCGAAGGGATAAATAACATTTTTAGCGTACCAGTCGTCAGCGTCAGCGTATGTATCGCCAAGGTCTTCGCTTCCGAGCACTGCCTTAGCAGCGTCAGAGGTAAGATCTACGTTACCGTCGTCAATTTCCTTATACATGGTTTCGTAGTACTTGTAGCCAAGATAGATACCTTCTTCGTATTCAACGGAGTTGGTGCCAAGGTTACCAGCTTGAGCGTCTTCGCTTTGTTGCCATCTTAAGGTATAGTTATTTCCGCTTTCAACGGTTTGCGCGCCGTTGGAAAGGTTTTGATATACGGGGTCAACGGTAAAGTCACGAGTCCAGATATCAGAGGTTCTACCAGAGGGGTTAACTTCGCCCTTAAGAAGCTTAATGATACCGTCAAAGCCGTAGTCACCGGTTTGTACGATATTCATAATAGCGTCGATTTCAGGGTCATCGTGAAGTTCACCAACTTCGATAATGTTACCGGTGTTGATAAGAATTACAACTTTTTCAAAGTTTTCTTTAACGTGATTGATTAATTGTTCTTCGTTATAAGAAAGTTCAAGATAGTGTTCGTTAGCGTAAGGAACTAATTCGCCATCTTCGTTGGGACGAACACGGTTATCTACGTTTTCCATCAAAAGGTCAGCACCTTCGCCGCCGAGACGGGAAATAACGACTAACGCTGCGTCGTTATAGTTTTCGTAGGTTGCTTGGATAGTAGGGGTGTAGTAATCTAAAGAAAGTTCTTTGTCTTCATACGTAGGGGTAGTATAACCGGAAGTCATACTAAGGGAACCGCCGGAATATCTCTGGTATAAAGCTTTAAGTCTGGGGTTGATGCTTATGCCTGCGTTTTCGAACGAGGAATAAATATCAGCGCCAGCTTCAAGTAAACCAGAACCGGAACCGGTACCGCCGTAGCCGTATGCGTCGGAGTTAATACCGAACAAGCTAACCTTTTTCAAGTTAGCGTAGGGAAGTTTGTTAAGGGTGCCGTCAACACCGCCACCATTCTTTAAAAGAATAGCGCCTTCGGTAACAACTTCAACGTTCTTTTCCTTAGTTGCTGCTAATACTTCTTCGTTGCTAGAGAACTGAGAATAGTATTTACTAGCGTTTGCGCCCAACTTGCCAGATTCGTCAAGTTGTCTCATTGCGAATGCAGAGGTAGTTCCTAAAGTGGAGCAAACCATGATCGCGCCGAGAGCAGAAGCTATTAACTTCTTGCTGAGTTTGTTTTTTGAGTTCATCAAAAGCCTCCTTATATAATATTAAAATCTAATCCGAATTTTGAAATCGGTATTATACAAATTTAACAAAGGTAATGTTTAACAACAGTAATGGATTAACAAAAATTGAAAAAACAATACACGATTAATTATATAATAATTATTGAAAATGTCAATACCTTTTTAAAAAATAACACAAAAAAATATTAAAATGCAATAAAACTATAAAAATATTGCTTTTTTGCTTTTTGCAGGTATTCCAAATAATATAAATAATTTAAAAAAAATAAAAAAACAAAAAGCCCGCCATTTTTTTGACGGGCCATGACTTATTATTAATTGTTGTATTTTACAATAATTTTTCATACGCTAAGCGGGAGGTTCCGTCGCGAGAGATAAAAACCGTTCCGCAATGGGTAAAGCCACAAGATGACAGCAAGCCCTTCATTTGGGTGTTTTTTTCGTGAGTATCAAAGCGAAGGCTTGCCCTTTGGCGCGCTTTTGCAATGCTTGGAGCAGCGCATTGCACGATATATTTTGCCGCTCCTATTCCCCTTGCGTTTTTATCGACGGCCACGCGGTGCACTGCCAAATAATTATTTTCCGTAAGCCACTTCCCGTGAATAATATCGTAATTGCTATCGTAATTTACTACCGAAAACACAGCAACTATTTCATTATTATAATTTACCGTGTAAAGTATTCCGCCCAAAATCCCGCCTAAAATATCGTTTTTGTCGGGGAAGCCTTTACCCCATTGAGGGTTACCGTTTTGTTCCATAAAGGCTTGAGCGTCGGTATAAATTTGCAGAATTTTTTCGAGCGAAGAGATGTCGGCTTTTTTATATTCAAATTCCATTATTTTATTTAAAAAACTCCACTATTATTGAATTTTGCACGAAAAGATATTCTTCCTTAATTTTTACAAATTCTTGCGAAATTTGGAAGTAATTAGCGTTCTTTTCTAAAATTGAACGATATTCAAAAATAAAATCCTTATTAAAGGTGCTTTTATATTCTGCTAAGCTTAAGCCCCTTGCCGTACGAAGCGAAAGCATAATATATTCTTCTTCACGCAAGCTTTCCTCCACTTCTTCCGTATTTATTACGGGCAAATGCTCGGACAAAATGCATTTAAAATATTCGTCTAAATCAAAGGTATTTGTAAAGCGGACGTTGTTTATATGTGATGATGCTGAAACACCGAAGCCAATATATTCGCCACGCTTCCAATAATTTTGGTTGTGTCTGCTTTCCTTACCCTTTTTGCAAAAGTTAGATACTTCGTAACGCTCGAAGCCTAAAGAAGCCAGTTTTTTAACGCCTGCCGAATACATTTCGGCAACCTCGTCACTATCGGGCAATTCGCCGTTTAAATAATCCGTATAAATGGGCGTTCCGTCTTCCGGGGTTAAAGCGTACATAGAAATATGACTTGCGCCAAAGCTTGCGGCAACTTCTATCGTCTTTTCTATATCCGATATCGTTTGATTCTTTAAGCCTATCATTACGTCAACTGAAAAATTTTCACCTTTTAGTAGCTTTGCGCAATACACAAACTCGTTAAGAGAGTGAATTCTTCCCAAATCACGAAGCTGTGAATCAACTGCCGTTTGAAGCCCCACGGAAAAACGGTTTATGCCACAGCTTTTATAAGTTTGAATTTTTTTTGCGCTTACCGTTCCGGGGTTTATTTCGATAGTAATTTCGGCATCGTCAGATAAATTAAAATTCTTTTTCGCGCAAGCAACGAGCATTGCGATATAGCTTTCGTCAATGACGGACGGCGTTCCGCCACCGATATAAAGCGTGTCGAAAGCTAAGTTTTTTAATTCTTCCCTTCTAAACGACATTTCTCTAAAAACGCAAGCCATATAACTTTCGGCAAAGCCGATTTTATCGGGGAAGGAAGCAAAGTCACAATAAGTGCATTTGCTTTTACAAAAGGGGACGTGAACGTATATACCTGCCATTATATCTCCCAACGGTATTTTTTTAAATCTACCGCATTATTAATTACTTCTACGCCTTCGTGCCTTAAAAGGTCCGCTTGAACGCTTATTCCGCCAAATGCAAAGCCTTTAGCTAAATTACCGTTTGAAAAAACCACTCTGTGACAGGGCGTAATTATAGGTTCGGGGTTACTGTGAAGCGCCCACCCCACTTGCCTTGCCATATTTTTATTACCGCAAAGGCGGGCAATATCGCCGTAAGTAGCAACCTTGCCTATGGGAATTTGCTTTACTGTGGCGAACACTTTATTAAAAAAATTTTGATCCATTTTAAGAAGTTGTTTAACGGCTAATATTAATTAGTTCGCGTATATTATGAGGGTAATTAGTTTTTGCAAGGGAATTTAACCTGCGAGCAAGACAAGGAAAGCGAGCATTTTGCAAGGGAATTTACTTTGCGTAAATGACCGAAGCAAAAGCAGAGTTTGACGAAGTATTGCGTGCCTGATTACACACTCACTACGAGTTAGTGAATAAAAACTTTAGAGTTGCGAGCAAGACAAGGAAAGCGAGCATTTTGCAAGGGAGTTTACTATGCGTAAATGACCGAAGCAAAAGCGGAGTTTGACGATGTATTGCGTGCCTGATTACACACTCACTACGAGTTAGTGAATAAAAACTTTAGAGTTGCGAGCAAGACAAGGAAAACGAGCATTTTGCAAGGGAGTTTACTTAGCGTAAATGACCGAAGCAAAAGCGGAGTTTGACATAGTATTGCGAAGCAAATATAAAGTTTTTTTAGTCTTTATTCGTTTTTAATATCTCCATAAACACTTCCGAAGGAACTTCTACGCTACCGATAGAGCGCATACGCTTTTTGCCTTCTTTTTGTTTTTCTAAAAGCTTGCGTTTACGGGTAATATCACCACCGTAACACTTTGCCAATACGTCTTTGCGGACTGCCTTAACAGTTTCGCGCGCAATTATTTTACCGCCGATTGCCGCCTGAACGGGGATTTCGAAAAGTTGACGGGGAATTGCGCCTTTAAGATTTTCGCAAAGCGTTCTGCCACGCGAATATGCAGAATCTTCGTGCACGATCATTGAAAGAGCGTCGCACGCTTCGCCGTTTAAAAGTATATCTAATTTTACAAGCTTACTTTTTTCGTAGCCTAATAGCTCGTAGTCAAAGCTTGCATAACCGCGAGTGCGGGATTTAATTTGATCGAAAAAGTCGAAAATTATTTCGTTTAAGGGCAAATGATATTCAAGCTGAACGCGATTTGCATCCAAGTAGGTCATCTGCTTAAACACACCGCGCTTTTCCCTGCATAAGTCCATAATTTGACCTAAATAATCGGGGGGCGAATAAATGTCTGCCTTTACGATAGGCTCTTCCATATGTTCAATTTCCGATATGGGAGGAAGGTGCGAAGGGTTATCGACGAAGATAACCTCACAGTCCGTTTTAATAACCTTATAGCTTACCGAAGGCGCAGTTGTAATTATGTCTAAACCGAATTCCCTTTCTATGCGCTCTTGTATAATTTCCATATGCAAAAGCCCTAAAAAGCCACATCTAAAGCCGAAGCCTAACGCAACGGAATTGTCGGCTTCAAAAATTAAGGACGCGTCGTTTAATTGCAGTTTCATTAACGCTTCCTTTAAGTCGTTAAACTTACTGCCGTCTAAAGGATATATACCGCAAAATACTACGCTTTGTACCTTTTTATAGCCTGGCAACGCTTCTTTGGCGGGGTTTTCGGCGTTAGTTACCGTGTCGCCAACGGCAACCTCTTGTATGGTTTTTATAGAAGCTGCAATATAGCCAACCTCGCCTGCAAAAAGCCCTTGTTTAGGGGATAGTCCGGGGGCAAATACGCCAACCTCTACTACGTCGTAAACCTTTTCGGATTGGAAGGTTTTAATTTTATCGCCAACCTTTACGCTTCCGTCCTTAATTCTTACAAACAAAATTACGCCCTTGTAGTTATCGTAATAGCTATCGAAAATTAACGCCTTTAAGGGTGCATCGGTATCGCCAGAGGGCGCAGGGAAATATTTTACGACGTCTTCTAAAACCTCGCAAATATTCGTGCCTTCCTTAGCAGAAATTAAGGGCGCGTAGGACGCGTCTAAGCCGATAACCTCCTCCACTTCCTTTTTTGCCTCTTCAGGGCGCGCGGAAGGAAGGTCGATTTTATTTATTACGGGCAAAATTTCCAAATCGTTTTCCAAAGCCAAATAAACGTTGGCTAAGGTTTGCGCTTCTATGCCCTGTGATGCGTCAACTATTAAAATTGCGCCTTCGCATGCGGCGAGCGAACGGGAAACTTCGTAAGTAAAGTCCACGTGCCCCGGCGTATCGATTAGGTTAAATATATATTCGTTACCGTCGGACGCCGTATAGAACATTCTTACGGGCGTAAGCTTTATGGTAATACCCCTTTCTCTTTCAATATCCATTGAATCCAAAAGCTGGTCTTCCATATCCCTTTTAGAAACCTGACCGGTTTGCTCCATAATTCTGTCTGCAAGGGTAGATTTGCCGTGATCGATATGCGCTATTATACAAAAGTTTCTTAAAAATTTATTAGGTGATGCCATAGTCGTTCCATTAGTTTTTTTATATTATATAAAAAAAACGGTATTTAGGCAAGAAAAAAAGCGACGGTTTGTCGCTTTTTTTAATTATACTCTAAATTAATCCTCGGTGGCTAAATATGCAAGTAAATCGTCGGAGGAAAGAATAATTCCTGCACCGATAACTGTAGCATACTGTGGCTCTTCCGTGCATATAACGGGCATTTTTATTAAGTTTGAAATATAGTCGGTTAGCCCTTCCATTTTACATAAGCCACCCGACATATAAACACCGCTACGCATTATGGAGGAAGCAACTTCAGCAGGAAGCTTGGTAATTACTAAATTGATGTATTCTATGATTTTGTCGAGGTAAATTTTTATGATATCGTAAATATTTGAAGAATTTATTGCAATCGATTGGGGGGAAAGCTCGGTTAAATTTCTGCCGTCAACGACAACGGTTTTATTAGATTCTTCTAAAAGCGAGCCAACGGAATTTTTAATTTTTTCGGCTGTGAGAGTACCTATCTTTAATCCCAAATTTTCGGCAGTATAGTCCATAATATGACAATCGATATTGCTACCGCCAAGGTTTATAGAGATACCGTAAATTATTCCGTCAAGCGAAAAAGCAGCAATATTAGTTACGGTGTGACCAATATCTACGCTTAAAACGGGCATAGTTTGCGATAGGGTTGCGTTATGCCCCAAGACGGCGGCAAATTGCGTTTGCGTAAAGTAAACCTTGCCTAAATTAAGCCTTGCCGCAAGCGAAAGATATTTTTTGCGAGTGTTTTCCGTGCTGCCGCAAGGTAAAATAAAAATAAATTCGCATTTTTTTGCTTTACGGGGGGGTATTTCTATTTTATTCAAAAAATGCTCTAAAAGCGCGGCGGTTAATTTTTCGTTTTTGATATTGCCTTCTGCAACGGGGTTTATTACGAGCGTATTTTGAGCGGCTTTTCCGCTTAAAGCGCGCGCATTGTTGCCGTACGCTTTTATATAATAGGTAGTTTTTTCTTCGTTTTTTTGTTCTTCAACGGCAATACAAGTGGCTTCTGATAAAACCACTCCGCAACCGAGCATATAAATTTTAGTTATTTGCGAACCTAAATCAATTGCAATCCTCGTCATAATTATTCCTCGACCTCCTTTAGCATTTTTTCAACTAATTCTACGGGCATACCAACGACGTTAGTGTAGCTACCAAAATATTTTTCAACTATACCTTCATCCTGTATTCCGTAGCTACCTGCTTTGTCCATAGGCGAGCCACCTTCAACGTAATCGAAAATAAATTTTTCGCTAAGAGTATTGAATTTTACTTCCGTTTTATTAAAGCTTATAAGCTTTTTATTTTCGTTTTGAATACATACCCCCGTTATTACGCTGTGAGTTTTGCCAGAAAGCATTGTAAGCGTATTTATAGCGTCTTGCTTGCTTTTTGGCTTGCCTAAAATTTTACCTTGATAAACCACGATAGTGTCGCACCCGATAACGACCGAGCTTATAAATTTATTAAAAACCTCGTCGCATTTTTGCTCTGCAAGCGAGCAAACAATTTGCTCGGGAGATAGCGAAAAATCTACCCTTTCTTCTAATTGGGCTGGGAATATGCTGAAGTTATTTAAAATTTTTGATAAAAGCTCCCTTCTTCTTGGGGATGCGCTTGCTAATATATATTGCATAAATAATTAAAAGTAATGCCGCTTTTAAAGCGGCATTTTTATTATAAAATTTCTAAATTTTTGTGGAAGGATTTTTTAAATTCGGCGCCTGCGGTAAGAGCATCTCTGATTTCAAGACCGGCGTCCCCTTCAACTTCAGTTTTCATAATAACGCTATCGCCTAAGATGTCGCAATTTAAGCCCTTTACGCAAGCAGAGTGGCTTCTGTCCAAGCTTTCGGCAATGCGTACAATAACGCCTAACCTTCTAACAACTTCTAAATCGTCGTCAGTTAAAAGGCCCTTAAATCTTGCCCAGTCTAAAGGATTAATTTCTTCGCGCTTATGGCAATGCGCAACGAAAGCCGCAAGCACCATTTCACGGTGAGTTACGCCGTAGAGAGTTGAATTTAAAATCATATACCAGCTGTGGCGTTGATGATTGTAGAATTTAATTCTCATACCGCAATCGTGCATCATTGCAGCAACCTTTAACACCTTTAAATATTGACGAGGATATTTGTGAAGCACCCTTAATTGCTTAAATAACTGTATAGAAAGATTTACTACGTGTTCAACGTGCTTTTCGTCGCACTCGTAATATTTTACAAGACTTGTGAGCGAATAATTTAATACGTCGGAGATAGGCTTTTCTAAGGTTATAGGATGAGCTTGATTAAACATAATACCTTCCCTTAAGCCGGAGCCGGAAATAGTAAATCTTTCCATATTTAAGTATCTAACGAAGGATTTAACTATTGCTAAGGCTGCAGGCAAAATGTCGGCACGCTGAGCGGAAAGCCCCTTAATCTTTTTCTTTTTATCAATATCTAAAACCTTAATCATATCGTAAATATGCAAAAAGTCTTCCGTGGGCATATTGAAATTATGCACCGTATCTAAGGGATACTTATGCACCATTTTACTTATTTTGAAAAGATTTCTAAAAGAGCCGCCAACGCCTATCATTTGAGTTTCAGGCTCGATTTCAGCAAGCCACTCAACCGTTTTAAGCTGTTCGGTAAAGAATTCTTCTATCTTTTTAGCTTGTTCTTCAGGCTTTAATCCGTCCCCTGCGAAAAGACCGGTAAGCGTTACTGCGCCAAAGGGCAAGGTTGCGTAGTTAAGCATATTTCTTCTGTTGTAATATACTATTTTGGTTGCGCCACCGCCGATTTCTAAAATTAAGCCCTTGGGTATGTCCATAGAGTTTATAACGCCACGGTAAACCAAGGTTGCTTCTTCTTCAGCGGTTAAAACCTTGATTTTTATACCGCAGGTTGCCTGAATTTCGTCAAGGAAGCTGCGTTGATTTTTAGCCCTTCTAACTGCTTCTGTGGCAACGGCGATAATTCTGTTTACACCGCTGGCATCACAAAGCTTTCTAAACATTTTTAAGGTTTTTATTGTTTCGGCAACGCGTTGGGGCTTTAAAAAGCCGTCGCGCTCCATATCCTGTCCTAAACGAACGCTTTCTTTAAGTTCGTCGCAAACCATAAAGTACCCATCGGCAAAAAGGTTAACGATTACAAGCCTAGCAGAATTTGAACCTAAGTCGATAATACCAATTTTTTCCATTATTATACTCCTTATAGGAATAGATTACTTTATCAAAAAAATAATAAGTGAGGCTTAAAACTATTTCAAACCCCACTATGATTATAACACATAATATTTAATTTGTATATACTTTTTGCAAAATTTTGTACATATTGCACAAAGAATTTTCTGTAAACTTCTATTAATTGTTAGTTAATATGATAAATATAACAATTAAAATGCCCTTAAAAATTGTTAAATGTTAATATAAAAATATTTTGCTTAAACGCTTGACTTTTTACAAATCACTTACTTTTACCTTTTTAAGCGGGCAAATAAAGTTGGGTGCAATCTCTTTTAAAGGGATTAAAACGAAGTCGCGATTATGATAATCTATATGAGGAATTATTAAATCGTCCTGCAAAATTATTCGTTTGCCGTAAAAAATCACGTCAATATCTAAGGTTCTGTCCCCCCAACGAACTTCGCGAGTGCGCAAAAAGTCTGCTTCGATTTTATTGATATTTGATAAAAGCTGGCGCGGAGATAAAACCGTTTCAATTTCTACTGCGCAATTTAAAAATTCGTTTTGCGCAACGCCACCGTAGGGCGCAGTTTTTATAAATGACGAAACCTTTTTAACCTTTATACCCCTCGTTGCATTAAGCGCAGCTATTGCACCGTTTAAAATTTGCTCCTTATCGCCTATGCTTGAGCCGAGAGAAAGATACGCCTTTTCCTTTATTAAATCGACGCTGACGGATACCGACTCAAAGTCGAGCTTGATGGGAGCGTCGGGCTTTTCAACGGTTAAGACGACGCGGTTAATATTAGGCTGACTTTCAAATAATGCAAAAGCGCACTCGTAGACAAGCTTTTCGATAAGGTTGAAGGTGTTTTGTGTGGTAACATTATAAATTGTTTTGCACGCCAAGGAATAGTTTACCGTGTTTTGTATATCGTCGCTTTGAGCAGCGGAATAAAAATCGGTGTATAAATCCGCAGAAAACACAAATCGCTGTGCGTTTACCTTTTCAAAATCGTGCAAGCCGTGACAGGCAGACACGGTTAAATTTTTAATTGATACCTTGTTCATAAACGCTCCTTATAGCGTCGAAATTTTCTTTAACGTCGTGCACGCGGACAAATAGCACGCCCATTTTTGCGGCGAGGCGAGTTGCGTTTAAGGTGGCTTCTAACCTATCCTCCACCCTACCGCCAAACATTGACTTTCGGCTTGCGCCAAGAAGCAACGGATAGCCAAGCGCGTTAAGGTTGTTATAGCCGTTTAACAGCTGAAAATTTTGCTCCTTTGATTTTGCAAAGCCTATACCGCCGTCTAGGCAAATTTTATTTTTATCTACGCCCGCATCAAGGGCAATTTTTACTGATTTTTGTAAAAAAGATGAAATTGCCCCCCACATATCCCCTGACAAAAGCGTTTTAGCATTATGCATAAGGCAAGCGCTTGCATTGTATTTTGCTACCGTTTTAGCCATATCGCCGTCTACTTGAAAGCCCCAAATATCGTTAATTAAATCTGCACCTGCGCAAAGTGCAAGGTTTGCAGTTTTACTAAAATAAGTATCTACCGATATGGGAATATCGAAGTTCTTTTTTATTAAGTAAAGGGGCTTTTCCAGGCGGGAAATTTCTTCTTCGGCAGAAACCTCTACATAACCTGGGCGAGTAGATTGAACGCCTAAATCGATAATAGAAGCGCCGTCGCAAACAGCCTTTTCCACCGCCTTTAAAACGGTGTATTCGTCCTTTCGGCTCTCTTTAAAAAAGCTATCGGGCGTTAGATTGATTATAGCCATAACGAAGGTATAATCTTTGTATTCTTTATTTTTTATAATCATTTTAGTAAGCTTAAAACTTCGGTTTTTCTTTGCTGAGAAAAATCACCAAGCACGCAATAGGTTACCGTTTTTGAGCCCGGCTTTTTAACGCCACGGCAGGTCATACAAGTATGCTCCGCCTCACACACGACCATTACTCCCTTAGGCGCAAGGCTTTCCATTACGGCGTTTGCAATTTGATTTGTAAGCTGTTCCTGTAATTGAAGCCTTTTTGCGTAAACCTCTACCGTTCTTGCAAGCTTTGAAAGCCCCACAACCTTTTCGTTAGGTATATAAGCTATTGCTATTTTACCAAAAAAGGGCATTAGGTGATGCTCGCACGTGGATGAAAACGCTATATCCTTTTCGATAACCATCTCCCCCGAGCTTACCGAAAAGGTTTTGGATAGATGCTCTGCTGCGGACTGTGAATTACCAGAAGTAAGCTCGGCAAACATATCTGCAACACGGCGGGGCGTTTCTTTAATTCCCTCGCGGTTGATATCTTCTCCCATTGCAAGCAAAAGCTCTTCCACTGCCTTTATTGCTCTTTCTCTATCCATTTTTTTGCCTCCTTTAAAACGGTGAACGAACCGCAAACGACTACTATTTTTGCCTTTGCATCGGTTATTGCTTCTTTAATACCGTTACTCGTTGAAACGCTTGCAAAATGAGCTTGCAAAGCGGAAATAATTTTTTGAATTTCCATCGCCCTATAGCTTGGCGGTGAAATAGCAACCACGCTTTTTACGCTTTTTGAAAGCACGGCTGCCGCCGCGTTAGCATCCTTATCGGAAAGACATCCAAAAATTAAAAGCTTGTCCTCTTGTTTAATTCCGTCTAAAATTTCACATAAGGGTAAAAAGCTATCGGGATTGTGGCTACCGTCTAAAATATAGGTAGCATGAGTTTTGTTTATAACCTCTACCCTGCCTAAAAGCTTGGCTTTTAAAAGCCCTTCTTTTATAAAATGGTTATCTATTTTTAAGTGCCGTGCAACCTTTATTGCCGTTGCGGCGTTATACGCTTGAGCAGTACCAAGCATATTAATTTTATATTCTTCGCCGTTGCAAGCAAAGGACTGACCGTGCAAATTCGAGCTTAAAATTTTAACCCCGTCAGCAAAAATTACACCCTTATTATTAAAAAATTTTACCGCTTCCTCGCATTGTAAAGACGAAACTATTGCAGGGCAATTTTTAATAATTCCTGCCTTTTGTTGGCATATATCCCCTATCGAATTGCCTAAAAGGGCGGTGTGCTCGAGCCCTATTGAAAGGATTACGGCTACCTTTTTTTTATTGATTGCGTTGGTTGAATCGGTAAGTCCCCCCAAGCCACACTCTAACACGCAATATTCGCATCCTTCCATATAAAAGGCGTATAAGGCGGCGCAGGTTTCCACCTCAAAGGCGGTTGGCTTAACTTCAAATTCAAGTGATTTTTGATAAGCGACAGAAAGATATTTTTTTAATTTTTCTTCGTTTAAGCACTTGCCGTTTACCTTAAATTTTTCGCTGTAATCGTAAACCTCCGGCGAAGTAAAGGTGCCTACCTTTTTCCCCGCAGAAGCAAGTATTTGCGTTAAATATTCGCATGTAGAGCCCTTTCCGTTAGTGCCTGCCACATGGATTATTTTTAAATAATCGTCTGGCGAGCCAAGAGCATTTAACAAATCACGCGTGGATTTAAGCCCGTAACGACTACCCTTTTCTTGATAGTTTTTAATAATTTCGATAATGTTTTCGTAAAACAAAAAAAGCACCTCCGAAGGCGCCCGTAAAATATATTTAAGGACGCGCGCAACTACCGCAGGGTAAAGCCTTTCGTTTGACGGCTGTCCTACCGCCAACACTTTACGCAGTTGCGTTTTTTAAATTATAACAGTTTATTAATTATAAATCAAGAATATTGAAAAGCTTTTTACAAATACTTATTTTATGACCTTGATTTTTTTGCGTACTGCTATTATTTTTATAACCTTATTGCTTATTATGCGCCTTATGGGTAAAAGTCAAATTGGCGAAATGCAACCGTTTGAATTTGTTATAACCTTGCTTATTGCCGAGCTTGCGTGTATACCTATGGCAGATACCTCTATACCGCTTTTATACGGAATAGTTGCCATCGTTGCAATTTTTATTTTGCACCAAATAGTTTGGCTTTTAGATTTATGGATATTGCCGTTTAAAAACGTTATTTGCGGAAAGCCGAGCATAGTTATAAATAAAGACGGAATAGATGAATTTCAATTAAAGAAAAACAATTTGGACGTTAGTGATTTAATTGAAAGCATGCGTACTTCAGGATATTTTAATTTAGACGACGTTTACTACGGCTTATACGAGGCAAACGGCACTTTTTCTGCATTAGAAAAGCAGGAAAAGACTTATACTCTTCCCGTAACCATTATAGAACAGGGAAAGATGATAGATAATAATTTAGATATTTGCAAAATTGAAAGGGACGCTGTTAACAAGCTTTTAAAAGAGCAAAACGCTACGCTACGAAAGGTTTTGGTTATGACAGTTGACGGCAACGGCAGAGTTTATTTTCAGCAAAAGGGTAAGCCTTATAAAATTTTGCATATTAAGTTGGGGTACTCATGGTAAAGTCTGTTATATATACGGTAGTAGCAATTATTTTAAGCTTATCGTTTTTTATATTTTCGCATATTTACGTAAAAAAGCAATTTGAAGAATTAGAAACGAGCGTTACGGTTTTGTATAACAAAACGGAAAATAAAGAAGCGAATAGAGAAGACGCTTACGCCGTTAGAAATGCTTGGGATAAGAATAAAGAAAGCTTGCATATATTCGTACCGCATAACGATATTTCGTACGTGGATTATTGGCTTAACGAAGCGTGCTCGTTAATTTATACGGGAAATTACGATTTAGCGCTTGCAAAATTGGAGGTTTTAAAGTGGATTTCTAAAACCTTGCCAAAAGGCTACTCCCTTTCACTTGAAAATATATTTTAGCAAGCTATTATAATTGACATTTTTTAGTAATGATGGTAGAATATAAAAAATTATCTTGTAAAAACTTGATATTTTAATAAAAAATTGTTAGATATGCTTATAGTTAGAAAATTAGCTTAAGCTACGTGAGTGTACTATGACTTTTCACGATTGGATATTTAGTATTTACCCTGACGGCTCGAACATTGACGGGGCTTGGGGCCCGTTACATATAATAACGCTCGTTTTGGTTATAGGCGTTATAGTAGGACTTTCGTTTTTAAAAAATAAAAGCGAAAAAGTAAAAAGAGGTACGATTATAGCTATTTCAGCGCTTATATTCGTTTTTGAAATTTCAAGAAGAATTATAGGCTTTTCAAGAGATATCGAATTTGAGTCGTACATAATTTTAAGGACGCTGCTTCCTAGACCTTGGTGCGCTATTTCTTGCTGGTGTATGATTATTGCGCCAATAGTTAATAAAAGATTTTTTTACAACTATACTGCCATAATCGGAATATTATGCACCTTAGTATTTTTCGCATACCCCTCCGTTGGATTTAATCATAAATATATACTATTTGAAGACTTATATTCTATTAGCACGCACTCGTTGCTTTTGACAGGCTCGATAAGCTTAATAACCTTAAGATTTACCGACTTTAAATATAAAGGTATTTGGAAAGAGTGTATTTGCTTAGCGGTAACCTTCGCTTATGCTTTTATTGAAATTTTTGTATTAAAGATAGATTTAGATCCACTTTACTTTATGCCCGACAACGAGGTACAGGAAATTTTAGGAACAAGCTACCCGTTATACCTTGTGATTTATATTTCCTTCCTTACGGTATTCTTTAACGCCTACTACCTTATTAAAGGCTTAATTGATAAAAGAAAGCATAAGGCATAATTAAAAAGGACGCCAAGTATTGTGGCGTTACGGGCTTTTATAATTAAAATACGCTTTTAAAGCAATTAAAAAAGAACTTGGGTTTTTATCCAAGTTCTTTTTGTTTTATTCGTATTCGTCGTAGCTTCTTCGCTGAGGTGGGCAAGGATTTGGAGGTGGGCAAGGATTTGGAGGAGGACAATCGGGGTAGCGTTTTTTATTTGGCTTTGGTGGTTTTTTATCGCCCTCTTCTTTTTCCTCTACGTTTACCAAAATGGTATCTTCCCCCACCTTTACTATATTTTCAACGGGAATAAATACTTCCTTTTTATTAAACCTAAAGCCCTTTGCCCCCGTGGCAAAAAAGCCTGTTATTTTGTATTTAGTAAGGTCGATAGTAGCGTCGCAAATTTTACCTAAATTTTTTCCGTCGGTTAAACTTATTACTTCCTTTTGCTTAAGCTTTAAATAATTTATTTCCATAACCGCACCACCTAAAAGCGCATTAAAAAAGATTGCGCAATTGCTATATAAAAATATATGCGGTAAGCACGAATTTTGTGCTTACCGCAATTACTTTTAATTTAAATTTGAGCAAGTTCCATTATTGCCTTTAAGGGGTTATTATCGTAAATCCAGTCGAGCTTGAGAACACTTCCTTCTAAAAGCGCCCTAAAGCTTTCGGCACTATCGCCACCGATCCACGCGATAATTTGGAAAGCAACCAACGCAAGCGCAGCGCCTATTGCAAGATATAAAATAATACCAAAGGTTTTATTGATAAACTTCATAAAACCGTTGTTAATTTCAAAAATGCTTTTTAAGATGCTTATTATAATTATACGGACAAGCTGAACTGCCACGAACATAATTATATAAACTACTATAAAGCCTGCATTAATTTTTACTAAAAAATCAAAAAACACGTTGCCGTCTGCAGAGAGAGCTTCGTTAATGCCCATAGCAAATTCGTTTACGAAAGAAATTTCTAAAACAAAGCCGGAAATAACGTAGCAGATAGCTATGGAAAGTATAAAGCCGAAAATACCGCCCGTTATAAACTTTAAGCCCTTGCCAAAGCCAAAAATTAAACCGATTATAGCAAATAGCAAAGCGCCGCCTAAAGCGACCATATCAGCAATAATCATCACATCTTCCTCCATTAAAACTTGTTATCGTTATTATATCATACAAAAAATTTATTGTAAATAGATATTTTAAAAATTTTTTATTTTATTTTTTTGCCATTTTTTAAAAAAATAATTCACATTAACCGCGTTTATGTAAAATTATGCGGGTTAAATAGCCGTTTTCCATTTCTGCCCAAGAATATTGAGCCATAAAATCGCCGTGATAAAACTTTTCTTGACTTTCGTCCCCGCTTAAAAAGTTTAGCCAGTCGCAATCAATTTGCTTTATATCAACGCTTACGTTGCCGTAGCTTCTTTGCACGATACTTTCTGCGCCAACCGCCCTTAAAGAAGATACGAGCGAGCTTATAATAGTTTGAAAATAACGCTGTTGATTGCTATCGTAGCGATTATCTTCAAAAATAACTGAAGAAACCTCTTTAACCGTGCAGGACGCGCCTTGCTTATAAATTAAATAGGCTAAAAGCTCTTTCGCCTTTTTTCTATCAAAGTGCAAAATGCTTTGATTTTTGTCTAAAACCTCAAAGTTGCCAAAGCATTTTACAATTAATTTTTTATTGCTGGTTTGAGAGATAGGGTAGCGTAAATCGGCAACCTCTTGCAAAATTTTTTCTTCCGTTACTGGTTTAGTTACGTACCCGCTTGCGTGCATTGCCATTGCTTCGCCAACGTATTCGTCATAGCCCGTTACGAAAATTACGTTAATATTGGGGTTAAATTCCTTTAACTTTTTAGCAACCTCCACGCCCGTCATACCGTACATTCGTACGTCTAAGAAGGCGATATCGCAAGAGGTTGTTTTTGCAAATTCTAAAAGCTCTAACGGGTCTTCAAAAGAGAAAACCTCCGCTTCCTTAACAGAATTTTTTATGCACCTTTCAAGCCTTGAAAGAGCAAAAGGTTCGTCATCTGCAGCAAGTATTTTTATCATTTTTTCTCCCTTGGAATAGTTACGGTAACGGTTGTTCCCGCCCCTATTTTACTTTTTATTGTTAAAGTGCCGTTGCACATACTTTTAAGGCGACTTTTTACGTTTTGTAGCCCGATATGCTCTTTACCGTCGTCGTACACCTTTTCAACTTCAAAGCCTACGCCGTCGTCGGCAATAATTACGTAGTAATTCTTTTTGTCGGAACGGGTTATAATTTTTACCCTACCGCTTTTTTTAGCCTTGCGAATACCGTGCTTTATGGCGTTTTCGACCAAGGGCTGAACGGTTAGGGCAGGCAACTCGAACGCGGTTTCCTTAATGTCGTAAACGATATGTAACGCGTCGCCAAAGCGAATTTTTTCCAGCGTTAAATAGCTTTGCAAATGCTTGTATTCAGTAGCGAAGGGAATTGGATATTTTTTATTAACTGCGCTCATATTGCCACGCAAATATTCCGAAAATTCTATCGTTGCCGCCTGCGCTTTTTTTGCGTCTATTTCGCAAAGCTCGGCAATAGAAGTTAGCGAATTATATAAAAAGTGTGGCTTTATTTGCGAAAGCATAATGGAAACGTGGCTTTGCTGAACCTCGTGCTCTAACTGCTTTTTATTTATAGCCGCCCTATGGTTTTGCGGTATAATTCTTATTGCAAAAAATACGGAAATTATAAAGGTTAAAATAAATACCGTTTTTGAGCAAATTGAATAGGAAAAGAAGCCTAAGGCTAAACCTGCTACGTCGATTATGGTTGCGATAAACGAAGCAATGCACGCAATTAAAACCAAGCGCCTTGCCTTTGACGCTTTAAAAATTTCGATAAGGCTAAGAATTATAAATATTAGGTTTGCCGTTGACTGAATTAATCCCCAGTATATAAAGGTATCGTAAATAGGTAAAAACGCTACCGCGCAAATTATTGCTATAAGCGCTATTACTACGCCTAAAATACAGGTTAGTACGATTGCTACCGATTTACGGGTGTTAGTTAAACAGGTTGTAGCTAATACGCAAATAAAAAGAGCGGTGAGCATTATGCAAAATTGCAGAGCAAAGGTGTTAAATATTAAGCTCGTGCTCCAAAAAATTATATCGTAGTAATCAAGCGTGAATAATATGCCAACGAAAAGCGCCAAACCGCCAAGCGCCCATAAAATAGAGCTTTGACTTATTTTTAATATGGTTGCAACCAAAGCCACGCCAAAAAGCGCAAGGGCTACTGCCATAATTACTATTCCTATGGTGCGATAAATAAAGCCTACTGGCGTAAGAACTTCTTCCACTACCGATAAATCACCCAAGGTTATATTGCTTAAAAATTCATTAACCGCGCTTCTGTTGCCAAAAAAATGGGGGTTGGTGATGGTGATTTCCATTTCGTCTTGCCCGTTGCCGTTATAAGTATAGGAAACCCAAGTTTTTCCGCAAAAGCTAATATGATTTTCTATTTCGCAGTAAAAGGTTTGGCTATAACCGTCAACTTTTACAGTTAAGCAAACGTGATTTAAGTAAAAGCTTACGACTTCGCCCTGCTTAATGCTTTGCTTCGTGCCGTCGGAATCAACCTTTAATATTTGCCCTTTAAGCGTTACCGTACCTTCGCTTAAAATGGTGGTATCTTCTTCAATGGGTTGCCACAACCCTTCTTCCGTTTTATATTCGCCTACAAAAACTGCGCTATAAGTGTTGTTAGTAGGGGGCGCGGCAAAGCTTTGCGTTGCATACCAAAGACAACCTGCACATATAACAACGAGTAATAAGCACCCTATTACCGCAAATATTTTTTTACCGAAAAACTTTTTTATTTTTCCCATTTTGCTTTTTACCACTATAAAATTAATCTGCTTTTATATTCTACCACCTTTTCGTGCGTTTTTCAAGTAAAATTTAAAAATAGACTTTATCGTAAAAATTTTTTGCTTATTTTTTGATTGACGGAAAAATAAAATAAATATATAATTAGTAATGTTAACAAAATTTGCTTTTTTATTTAAGCTTTATCGGTTGCCGTTTGGCAATTATTTAAAAAGTTAGCGCAAAGCAAAATTAATAGTTCGAGGCGTAGCGCAGTTGGTAGCGCGTCGCGTTCGGGACTCAATCACCACGCTCGGCGTATAATTTTCGAGAAGAGCCGAAAACCCCCACAAACACTGACTTTTTCGGCTCTCCCGAATGTCGAAAAATCATCAATTTCTCGG
>SVIM01000019.1 GCA_015069485.1 Clostridiales bacterium
CTTATTCTCCTTGTATACAACAGGTCTTTTGACCTATATCAAGACTTTTGACCTAAAATATGATATAATACGAGTATGGCATACGTAGAAGTAATTAAACAATTAATGATTGAAAAGAATTTATCTCAACAAAAGCTTGCAGATATTTTATGCGTAAATCAAACCACGGTTAGCAAATGGCTGTTGGGCAAAAAAAGCCCAGCTACGATAACGTTTTGCTTTTTTATGAAAAGTTTGGTATTGAACCAAATAAAATGTACGGTATTGAATAGTTTAGCGCATTTTGTAGGTTGCACAAATAAACGATAACCTGAATTTAATAAATAATATAAAGGCGTGGGGCAAATTTTGCCCCACGCCTTATTAAAATTAATTTATATCGCCTTTATTTAATTAATTTATACACTTCGCTTTATTAAAATTAAATTAAACGCTTCGCTTTTTTAAAATTTTGCAAACCGCCCACGCGATAGTTAACACGAAAATTGCCACTAAATAGCCAAATATCACTAAAACAACACCAAGCTCCCTATACATACCCGTGCCCCCTAAAGCGTCTATGGCTTCAATTACGGCGTGAATTATCATTGCAACGAATATTGCTAAAATTAGATAAGTTAAAACTGCAATAACCCACTCTAAAGCGCCGTTAGGCTTTTTAAAGGAAGTAAATGCAACAAGCGCGCATATAAAAACTATGCAAGCCAACGCAAGATAGATAATCATTGCGGGCGAGCCCAACATTACGTTAGAAAAATTTTTGTTGCCATAGGCTGTTAGTCTTACCAAATAAAATACCGTAACGAACGCATAGGTTGCTAGGCAAGCGCAAAAAGCTATTAAGTTTATTGCTTTATGCCTAAACTCTATATTGCTTTTTGACAAAGCGTAAAGCAAAAAGGCGGGAAGCGCATAGCACAATAAAAGAATAAGCAAAAAGCCCAAAACCGTTCCACCGTCGTTTAACTGCGACGTAGCCAAAAACAAAACGATATGCGCGATTGTAAACGCTATTATAACAATTAACGGCACGCGTTTTGCAATTAAATTTTTATCCATACTGTTCCTCCTTATTAATGCTTAAAAACAAAAAATTACGAAAAAATTTTGCTTAAAATTGCCTTTTTTGTAATTTGTTTTTTTGTATTATATCACAAAAGTGCAAATTTGTCAATACTACTTTTAAAATTTGTTAAAAAAAACGGGCAGGACGCTTTTTTCTTTCGTTCTGCCCTAAATTATTAAAGTTTTTCTGCAATTTTATATAAGAACTGCTTGGAGTTAAGCTTGGTGGGGGTTACGCCCTCTTTTTTAAACAAGGGGATTAAGTCGCCCGTCATAAAGCCTTCTTCTATGGTGGTAACGGTAGCCTTTTCTAATTTTTTTGCAAAGCTAACGAGCGCGGGAATATTATCAAGCTCGCCCCTTTTTGCAAGCGCGCCCGTCCACGCCCAAATGGTTGCAACGGAGTTTGTAGAGGTTTCTTCCCCCTTTAAGTGCTTATAATAGTGGCGCGTTACCGTACCGTGCGCCGCTTCGTATTCGTACTTACCGTCGGGAGAAACCAAAACGGAGCTCATCATACCGAGCGAGCCGTATGCGGTTGCTACCATATCGCTCATAACGTCGCCGTCGTAATTTTTACAAACCCACAAAATTCCGCCTTCCGAGCGCATAACCCTTGCAACGACGTCGTCGATTAGGGTATACATATAATATATGCCTGCCTCTTCAAATTTTTCTTCGTATTCGTCGGCGTAAATTTCCGCAAAAATATCTTTAAAGCGGTGGTCGTAGGTTTTTGAAATAGTGTCCTTTGCGCCAAGCCACATAGGAATTTTATTTTCTAACGCGTAATTAAAGCAGCTTCTTGCAAAGCCCTTAATAGATTCGTCTAAATTGTGTACGCCCTGCACTATGCCGTCGCCGTTAAAGCTTTGAATAAGCTGACGCCTTATTTCGTTGCCGTTTGCGTCGGTTATTAAAAGGTAGGCGTTTTGCCCCTTTTGCACCTTATCTTCAACCGAATTATAAATATCGCCGTATGCGTGACGCGCTAATACTATGGGGGCTTTCCACGAAGGAACGTAAGGCGTTATGCCGTCCGCTAAAATGGGGGCGCGGAAAACCGTTCCGTCTAAAATGCGCCTTATAGTACCGTTAGGGCTCTTCCACATTTTTTTAAGGTTATATTCCTGTACCCTTTGCGCGTTGGGGGTTATGGTTGCGCACTTTACCGCAACGCCGTATTTTTTGGTTGCTTCGGCAGATTTAACGGTTACCTCGTCGTCCGTTTTGTCCCTTTCCACAAGCCCTAAATCGTAATATTCCGTTTTAAGTTCAACGTAAGGTTCAATTAAAATTTCCTTAATCCAACGCCACAAAATACGAGTCATTTCGTCGCCGTCCATTTCTACGATAGGCGTTATCATTTTAATTTTTTCCATCGTGAGCCTCCTAATTAATGTACGCTTGTTAATGCGCTTGCGCAAAGTTTTAAGTTTCCTTTATTGCGCCTTGGGCGAATTTTAAGCCGCCGTGCTTTAAGTTGCCGTTGTCGCCGTTATAGCGCCTTGGGCGAATTTAAGCTTAATAAGTTTTTGCGCGCAAGTTATTATTAATTATACGAAATTTTACTTGATTTTACAAGCATTTGCATTTAAATTATCAAGTATTCCCGTATTAATTACGCCTTTTTGGCTTAAAATAGCGTATCGGTTTTTGGCAACGGCGGCCAAATTGCACAAAAGGCTGGTAAATTGCGAAAAGTTTTCGGTTAAAAGGTAGTGCGAAAGCGAGCCGGGCACGGTGTTTACCTCGCATAAATACACCTCCCCTTGCGAAATTATGTAATCCATCCTAACAATTCCGTTCATCTCTAAAGCGGTGTAAACCTTTTTAGTCGTATCCTTAATTTGCGCAGAAATTTGCTCGCTTATTTTTGCGGGGAAGCAGGATGCGCCTCCGCCCGAATATTTATCGTCGTAGCTTAAAAGCTCGCCAGAGGATAAAACCTCCTCGCACTCGGAAGTAATAACCTCGCTTCCGTTAAAGTAGGCGGCGCAATTAAGCTCCCTGCGACCTTGTAAATATTTTTCTAAAATTACGGCGTCGTCTAAATAAAGGGCGTTTTGCATAGCCTCGGCAACCTCTTGCTCGGTATGCGCCAAAGCTACGCCTATGCTCGAGCCTAAATTGCGTGGCTTTACTACTACGGGAAGCCCTATTTTTGCAATTGCTTGGGGGATATCCCCCAACGAATTAACTAATTGCCACGGCGCGCACTTTACGCCCAAGCCGTTTAAAGCCAGCTTTGTAAAGTATTTATTTATGCACGCCGACGACGAAAAAATGCCCGAGCCGACGAGCGGAATAGAATAAAACGAGCATAGCGACGATATTGCACCGCCTTCTTCAATTCCACCGTGGCAACAGTTTATAAGGCACCCAACGCTTATATAATTTTTAATTTTTCCCTTTTTATTTAAAAGGGCAACTCCCCCTTTAACGAAAATTGCAGGCTGCTTTTTGCTTTGCGCTCCGCTTTTAAAATTGTTAATATCTAAAAGCTCTTCACCGCAAAAAAGGTCGCCCTGCTGGGAAATATAAAGGGGCAACACGCTTTTTTGCGCGTTTTTTAAAAGATTGCACGCCATTGTACCCGTAATAACCGAAATTTCGTTTTCGCACGATTTACCGCCGAAAATTACGGCGAACTCAAAAGTTTTAATAAAAAAATCACCTCCGCTTTTATTTTTTAGCTTTGGTGATTTAAAATTATTCAATTTTTTAAATTTATAAATAAGTGTCGGGCAAGTCGTTTAAAAACAACACGGTATCGCCGGGCTTAATATACGCCTTTAAATATTCCTGCGCGGCGGAAAGGTTAGGCGCTATCTTTAATTTTTGCTCGTCGCCACCGGCAGAAATATAGCCTTCTTTAACGGCTACTACAAGCGTTTGGCCAACCAAAATAACCAAATCTAAATTGCAAAGCTTTTCGCCTAAAAGGCGGTTTTCCTGCTTTTCTAAAACGCCTAATTCCACTATTCCGGGGGTTACTGCAATTTTTCTGCCGTCGAATAAATTAAGCACGCCAAGCGCCGCCTCAGCGCCCTTTACATTGGCGTTATAGCCGTCGTCTAAAATGTTTACTTCGTTAGATTTTATTAACTGCAATCTATGCTCGATATAGTCGGCTTCCTCAATTGCCCCTATAATATCCTCGATTGAAACGCCAAGCTCAAAGGCTACGGCTGCGGCAAGGGCAAAATTTGTGGCGGTATGCTCGCCTAAAAGCTTCGTTTTTACCTGCACTTTGTTTTCGCCCAACTGCAAGCAAAATTCCGTTCCGTTTTGGCTTGCAACCACGGACGAGGGGTTATTTATTATAACCTTTTCCCCAGCAAAATCGCTAAACAAATTAAAATAAGGTTCGGCAATAAAGCACTTTTCTTTAGTGGGGGCAATAATTTCCGCCTTGGTGGAAATTATATTTTCAACGCTTTCAAAGCTTTGTAAATGTTGGGGGCAAACGCCTGTAATTATTGAATAATCGGGCGGACAAATTTCGCAAAGCTCTTTAATATCGCCCTTATTTCTCGCGCCCATTTCCGCAATAAAAAAGTCGTATTCGTCCAGGTTGTTTTTGTTAGCGGCAAGCGCAATTCCCATAGGCGTGTTGTGCGAGCGAGGCGTGGTTAAAACCTTATATTTTTTTTGTAGCATTGCAAAGAGAAGATTTTTTACCGTGGTTTTTGCAAAGCTACCCGTAATGCCAACAACCTTAATTTTGCTTTTAGAAAGCTTTTCGGTTGCCGACCTTACATACGCCTTATTTTTAGGCTCTTCGTAAATTTTGCAAAGCAAATTACTAAGGCATATTATGGGGTAAATTAAAAGGGGAAGTACGCTTAATGGAAAGTATCTTAAAGCCGTAAACAAGGGATATTTCCACAGATAATCGGCAAAATTTAAAAGCGTTACTATAATATAGCATATAACCGCATACACGAAAAGCGTAACGATAAACAGCCTTTTAAACCTGGGGGTTGCAGCGGTATCTACCTTTAACGCAATTTTAAAATCGGCGCGGATATAAAGCACCGCAAAAAGCGCAAAGCCGACGAGCGAGATTACGGCAGACCATTGCCCCGCAAACGAAAAGCAAAGAGCGAGCACCGCAGAAGATAAGGCGCACATTGTGGCAAGCAAGGCGTGCCTGCTAAAGCCCAAATTCTCTTTATTTTTTGCCCATTTTATTAACTTTTTTTGGTCGTAACGGAAGGACTGCAATACGCCGAGCGCCTTATAAGAGGACGCGCCCAAAAGCCCAGTTAGCATAAGGGCAATTAAAATACACTCCACCGTTTTTTCTATGGATATAAACATAATTTACTCCGTTAAATTATCGTTTAAAAATTGCAAAATTAAGTTGTTAAACACTTCGGGATACTCGCAAAAGCAAAAATGCGTGCCTTGCATTTTTAAAAGACGGGAATTTTTTATACAGCCTTTAAAAATTAAGCCCTCCTCCAAATACGGCGTAACGGTATCGCCCTCGCCGTAAATTAAAAGGGTTTCGTTGCTTATTTTTTTTGCTTCTTCCTGCAAATCCTCGTTAACGATTTTTTTATAGCTTTCGCGCATTATGGGCGAAAGAGTTTTATATTCCTCGCTTCCAAAGTGCCTTTCGGCAAATTTAGGAAATATCTTTTTTATGCGCTTATAAGCGTTTACCCGCCTAATATATTGCGACGAACGGAGCTTTACTACGCCTGCGCCGCCAACCAACACAATTTTTTTAGCGCTGAAATTAAAGCTTGATAAAAGCTTTATTGCTACCCTTGCGCCAAACGAGTGCGCAACGACGTGCGGATTTTTAACCTTTAATTTTTTACATAAGGTATAAGTCCACTCGGCGTAATCGCTCACCGAAAAGGCGGTGCTTGGCGCTTGACTTTTACCAAAGCCGGCAAAGTCGGGCGCGGTTACCTTAAAGCCCTTGCAAAGGCTTTCCGTTTGATAAAAAAAGCTTTCCTTTTGCGACATATAGCCGTGCAAAAGCAAAATATCTTCGCCTTCTCCCTTTTGTAAAACGCTTACGAATTTACCGTTTATTAAAATATTAAGCTCCTTAAAGCGCCCAAATTTTTTGCGCTTTTTTGCGTAAATTTAGGTTAAATCCTTACGCATAACAAGGCAATCCTCGCCGTCAGGATAGTAGCGCGCGCGTGCGTACGCCCCCACAAAGCCGTGCTTTAAATACATTAGCATTGCCGGCGAATTAGAAACCCTTACCTCTAAAAACACCTTATCCGCCCCCTTTTCTTTTGCAAGGAGCAAAAGGCTTTTAAGAATTTGCGAGCCTACGCCACCCCTTCGAAAGGAATTGCCAACGGCAACGTTTTCGATATCGGCAGAATCAGCGACTACCGTTACTGCGCCGTAGCCTAAAATTTCGCCGTTCTCTTCGGCGACAAGCAAATTAAAGGTTGGATTTTTAAAGGATGATTCAAAGTTTTGCAAGCTCCAACCGTCTGTAAAGCACTCCTTTTCCAGCGCAAAAACCCTTTCTATATCGCCGTTACACCACTTTCTAATTATCATTTTCTGCCTTCCTCTGCTTGACTCTTTCTTACGTACAAGGCGTAAATATCGTCCGTTAAAGGGCGTTCAATACGGCATAGTGTGGGGTGAATTAAATTTTGAACTTCAAGCTTCGTATAATTTTCAAAATGTAAATCTTCAATGCCGAAGACGGGAAGATTAAATAAAGCCACCTCTTCTTCAGAAAGATAGCAAGGGGCAAGCGTGCACCTTTCGCCGTCGTAAACAGAAGCGTAGTAATGATTATGGGCAGCGTCGATAACGGCAACGAACTTTTCGCATTTTACATTATATGCAATTAAGTCAAACGCCGTTACACCCAAAAGCTTTTTGCCTGCGCCCATAGCAAGCCCCTTTGCCGTTGCTATACCTATTCTTATGCCCGTAAACGAGCCGGGGCCCGTTACCGCACAAAAAAAGTCGCACTCGTTAGGGGATAGTTGGGCTTCTTCCATCGCTTTATCGATTTCGCCCATCAAGGTTACAGAGTGGGAAAGAGCGCAGTCTTGAATAAACCTTAACACGACCTTTTCGCCCTTTTGCGCCAAAACGGTTAGGTGCTTGGAGGAGGTATCGATAGCCAAAAAATTTTTATATTCAGTCATAAATAATCTCCCTTATATCTTCGCCCTTTTTAATTATGTTAACCGTTTTGCAGTTTGCAGGCAACACGGAAGCAATGTTTTTGCTCCACTCTATAAGGCAAACGCCGTTGCCGTAAAAATAGTCGCAAAGCCCTAACGCTTCGGCTTGTTCACCGCAAGAAAGGCGGTAACAATCGTAATGATACAGCTTGCCCGAATAGTCGTTCATATAGGCATATGTGGGGCTTAATACCTCTTCTTCAATGCCCAAGCCCTTGGCAACGCCCTTGGCAAAAACCGTTTTGCCTGCGCCCATATCGCCACCGAGAAGAACCACGTCGCCCCCCTTAAGCGTCTTTGCGTATTCAGTTGCAAATAAAAGCGTTTCGTTCGCGCTTTTAGAAATAAAACTTTTCATACGAATATATTATAACCTTTACGCAAAAAAAGTGCAAGAAATTTTATTCACAAAAAAATGCAGAGCCAACCGCCTTTTTGTAAAATTGCGCGCGCTTAAAAGGGCTGACGCTACAATTTAAAAACGGGGGCTTAAAAGCTCCCGTTTTTTTTACTTTTTATTTACGAAATTTTTAATTGCTTGGTAGGTTTGAGGGGATAGGGCGTGCTCCATTTCGCAGGCGTCCCGTTCGGCAATTTCTTCCGCAACGCCCAGCGAAATTAAAAAGCTTTTTAAGGTACAATGCTTGGTATAAACCGCCTCGGCGTAGGTTGCGCCCTTAGCGGTTAAATAAATATGCAGACCTTCTGCCTCTATTAAATCTTCCGCCTTTAAATTTTTAATAGCCTTTTGCACGGCAGGCTGTGAAACGCCTATTTTGCGCGCAACGTCTATTTGATGAACGAATTGCTGTTCTTTTGAAAGAAGCAAAATCGCCTCTAAATAATCTTCCTTTGACTGATTTATAGCCATATATCCCCCTATGAATTAACGCAAAAGCGTTTAGCGAGTATATTTACGCTTTAACTAAACTTGGGCAAAATCTGCCCTTTACTTTGCGCCCTGTTAACGACGCCCTTTACTTTACAATAAAGATTAAAAGGCAAGGGCTTTTACTCGCCTGCAAGAAGACGCTCGCGTTCGGCTACTGCCAACGCTTCAATCATCTCTTCAATGTCGCCCATAATAAAGCTATCTAACGAATATAGCGAAAAGCCTATTCTGTGGTCGGTTACACGGCCTTGGGGGAAGTTGTAGGTACGAATACGCTCCGACCTATCTCCGCGTCCTACAAGGCTTTTTCTGTGCTCGTCAAGCGAAGCTTGGTTCTTTGACTGATAATAGTCGTAAAGGCGAGAACGGAGAACCTTAAAGGCTTTATCTTTATTTTTAAGCTGGCTTCTTTCGTCCTGACAGGTTACCACTATACCCGTGGGGAAATGCGTTATTCTTATTGCGGTTTCGGTTTTGTTTACCTTTTGTCCGCCTGCGCCGGAGGAACGGTATACGTCCACCCTTATATCCTCTTCACGGATTTCCACCTCGACGTCTTCTGCTTCGGGAAGCACGGCAACGGTTACCGTAGAGGTATGAACCCTGCCCTGCGATTCCGTTTCGGGAACGCGCTGAACGCGATGCACGCCACTTTCAAATTTAAGCTGCTTGTAAGCGTCCTTGCCCGCAATATTTACCACTACTTCCTTTATACCGCCAAGCTCCGTTTCGTTAATATCGATAACTTCCATCTTTAAGCGGTGATGCTCGCAGTAGTTTATATACATACGGTATAATTCGTAGGCGAAAAGCGCCGCTTCCTCGCCGCCTGCGCCACCGCGAATTTCCATAATGCAGTTTCTGTCGTCGTTTTTATCCTTGGGCAAAAGTAAAATTTTAAGCTCGCCCTTAATTTCTTCTATGCGTTGCTTGCAGGAGTAAACTTCTTCTAACAAAAGCTCCTTCATCTCTTTATCTTCTTCGATTAAAGAGGCTTCTTCCGCATCCTGCATTTGCTTTTGCACGGATAAATATTCTTCGTACTTTTGCGCCGTTTCGGCAATTTCCGCTTGGTCCTTTGCAATTTTCGTAAATTGAGCAGGATCGGAAATAACGTCAGGGTCGGCAAGCTTTTCCGAAAGCGCAACGTACCTTGCGTATACGTCGGCTAATTTTGCTAACATTTTGTTTTCCATATTACTTTACCATAACTTTACGCCTTTGCGCGCTTTTTAGCGGTTAAAAGGCTATTTTTAAAAACCTGTCTACGCCGGCAAAATCCTTCATAACTATTGCATATTCGCGCTTTTCGAATAAATTAATTATATCGGTTGCCTGATTTTCGCCACACTCTAAAAGGAGCATTCCGCCCTTTGCAAGATAACGGTGCACGTCCTTTGCTATTCTTCTATAAAAATCCAAGCCGTCTTCACCGCCGTCAAGGGCAACCTTGGGCTCGTATTCGCGCACTTCCTTTTGTAAATGAGGGATTTCGCTACTCTTTATATAAGGGGGGTTGCAAACGATAAGGTTAAACCTTCCCCTAACCTTGTCGAATAAATCAGTTTGAACGAAGTTTATGCTTACGCTGTTTAAATTTGCGTTTTCCTTGGCGAGCATAATCGCCGCGTCGGAAACGTCGGCTGCGGTAACTAAAACGCTTTTATCGGCCAGGTGCTTGGCAACGGAAATTGCAATACAACCGCTACCCGTGCACATATCTAAAATTTTATCGCCTTCTTCTGCCATTTTAACTACGGCTTCGGCAAGAATTTCCGTTTCGGGGCGGGGTATTAACGCCCTTTCATCCACCTTTATAGTGCAATCGTAAAATTCGGTATCGCCTATAATATACCATAAAGGTCTGCCACCTAAACGCTTTTTAACTATTTCGTCAATTTTCTTTGCTTCGGAAGAGGATACTATAGCTTCTTCCTTAAGCTCGCTACGCTTTTTATTTAAAACTAAAGCGTATATCCACTCTGCGTCGCTTTCGTCAATGCCGTTTGCTTGGAAAAGCTGTTTGGTTTCGTCCATTTTTTGCGAAAGAACGCCACCCGTTACGAATTTTTGCTCGGGCACGGTTTCGTCAGCGTCCATTTCCAACACCTTTTTAAAAGCGGTGATGGCTACTTCAAGCATATCGTCTTCCGGCTCACGCGTGGTGAATACCCTTTGAATAAGCATACCGGGCGCTTTAAAGATTTTTACGAACCAGTTATCGAACCTTGCTAAAAGCTTTAAAATTTCGTACGAAACGCCGGCAATTACGGGGAGCAATACGAGCTCTACACCTATTCTTGCAAAGAAAAGCAAAATTGCGTTGGGGATATTTATATCGTTTATGCCGAGCGCCCAGTTTACGAGTGAAAGCACTACGATATTTATGAACAATACGATAAATAAGAAGGAGGTTCCGCATCTATCGTGAATACGGGTGCAGGATTTAGCGTTTTCTACCGTAAGCTCTAACCCACGCTCAAAGCAGGTTATAGTTTTGTGCTCTGCGCCGTGATACATATAAAGCCTTTTAATGTCGGGTATAAACAAAATAAGCGCCATATACGCCAAAAAGATTGCCAGCTTTAAAACGCCTAACACTACGAATTCCCACACCGTACCTGCAAGCGCGGGGAACCAGCCCTTTAGGGTGGATACTATAAAGTTAGGCAACACCATAAACAACGCAACCGCCAAAACCACGCCTAATACCGTGGAGATAAAGGCAACTACGTCCATTACGTTTATTTTAAATTTTTCTGCAAGCCAAGAGCTTACCTTTCCGGGCTCTTCATCGTCGTCGCCGTAAACTGCGGCGGAGCGCATAAGAGTTTTCGTTCCCCTAACGAGTGAGGAAATCATATTTACAGTGCCCCTTATAAAAGGGATTTTAGAAAGCTTTTCTACGGTAGGCGTTTTGCTTAAACGCAAGCTTTCTACCTGAATTTCACCGTCGGGGTCGCGCACGGCGGTTGCCATACACGTTTTACCCATCATCATAACCCCTTCCAGCACGGCTTGTCCGCCAATGTAGGAACAGGTTTTTTTGTCATTTTTATTTTTTGCCATATTTTAGTTTTGCCTTATTTTTCGTTTTTATTTAGGTTATGCCACAAAATTATAAGCGATAACCTTTATTTAGCAAAAAAAAGAGCTCCGTTAAATATGCGGAGCCAATTTTTTTGGATAAACCGCATAACGCGGTGTTGATTAAATGCCGTATCTTTTTTTGAACTTATCTACGCGGCCGCCGGTATCAACAAGTTTTTGCTTGCCGGTAAAGAAGGGGTGACACTTGTTGCAAATATCAACCTTTAAGGTTTCTACCTTTTTGGTAGTGCCGGTTTTAAAAGTTTGACCACAAGCGCAAACAACCGTTACTTCGTGATAATCGGGATGTATTTCGGGTTTCATTTTTTCACCTCGCTAATATTTCTTCTAATGCTAAATTATTATATACCAAAATCCACCTTTAAGTCAATTGTTTTTTTCTCTCTAATCGTAAATAAAATTTATTTTTTGAGTTTTTAGTTGCCAATTAGCGCAAATTATCGTATAATGGAGATGATATGGATAAGTGGACGTTAATAGGGCCCTCTGCCCTTATAAAAAATGAACAACAGGAAAGCACGGTTTTAGAAGGTCAAGTTAAGGTTAAAATAACTAACGTTTTGCTAACCGCGTTTGATTCGCTAATTTATGGCGGACTTATAGAAGCTGATTTTCCCATCACACCCGGAAGATGCGCCGTTGGCATTATTACCGAGGTTGGCGCAAATTGCTACGGCGTTGCCGTTGGCGACAGGGTTTATATGCAAGCCGCTAAATGCTGCGGTCAATGCTTTGCCTGCAAAAGCGGAAAGGAAGAAAATTGCACGGAAATTAAAATTGCCGGCAAGGATTTTGACGGATTTTTACGCGACTTTGTGGTTTGTGATTATAGCGAGGTTTACGTTTTACCCGATTCCGTTGACGATTTCCACGCCCTTTGCATTGAATACGTTGCGCTTGCACAAAGCATTTACGACAGACTTAATTTAACGGCAGGTCAGCGCGTTGCCGTTATCGGTGGAAGGCTTTTAGGCAACGTTATTTCGCAGGTATTGCAGTACCATAAGGTTATTCCTATCGTCGTTGACAATAACCAAAACAACAGGGATTTGGCGCAAAAGACGGGCGCTTGCTACACCTTTTCTGCCGACGACGACCTTGTTAGAAGCGTAGAAGAAGCCACTTGCGGACATATGTGCGACGCGGCTATTTACAACACCTCCTCAAGGCTTTCCCCCTCTATTGCAACGAGAATCGTTTCTAACAACAGGGAAATTGTTTTAGGCGGTTTTTCCAACGTTAACTTTGCTATAAACGCGCACGATATAGTAGATAAACAGCTTTCCCTTTACGGGCTTTCTAACGGCTACGGCTATATTTCTACGGCAATAAATATGCTTGTGCACGGCGCGGTGAAAATTGATATTTTCGATAAGCAGGTATTAACGGATTTCGACCCTATCGAATACTTTAAGGCAAAACTTGCCTCTGCGCAAACCTCTAACTACCCCGGTATGATTATTTTTAAAATGATACTTTAATAATACGGCGTTTGCTTTATGCGAACGCCTATTTAAGTAGCCTTTGCGCTAAAAGAGTAGGGAATATTATTATTGAATTAACCGATATAAGCGACGCTTAAGCTTGCGTTTGCAACTAAAATTAAGGGCTTTAAAAAAAGCGGTTACAAAGCCTTTTGCGTTATATTAAGGAGTATTTTTATGAAACTTTTAATTGCATCCGATATACACGGCTCGGCAAAATGGTGCCAGCTTTTAATTGACGCTTTTAAGCGTGAAAACGCCGATAAATTAGTTTTGCTTGGCGATATTTTGTATCACGGACCGAGAAATCCTTTGCCCGACGAATATAATCCGCAAAGGGTTGCCGAGCTTTTAGGGCAGGTTAAAGAAGCAATTATTTGCGTAAGGGGCAACTGCGACGCCGAGGTGGACCAGCTTATTTTGCCCTTCCCCGTGCTTTGCGAATACGGCGTAATAAGCGACGGAATAACTAATATTTACCTTTCGCACGGGCATAGGGAAATTCCCCCTCTTCTTCCCTCGGAAGTATATATTACCGGCCATACGCACGTCCCCGTAGATGAATTTATTCCTTTTAGGCACCTTAACCCCGGCTCGGTTTCCCTTCCTAAAGAAAACAGCAAAAACGGCTATATTCTTTACGAAAACGGCGAATTTGAATTTAAGGCTTTATAAGCTTTTAATATACCGAATAAAAATAGCCGACTGCAAAAATTACAGTCGGCTAAAAATTTTGTTAAAGCGTAAATAAAATACGGCGTTGCTTTATAGCAACGCCGTATTTTTTAATTGAATTATTCTGCTAAAATAAGGTGACCTTTTAAAATAAGATATACAAGGTCGATAACGCAAAGAATCCAACCCCAACCTACGCATACGAAAAGTATAAATACTACGATATGCACAAGGCTTTTGGTTTTAAGCATAACGCTTAATCTTACTAATAATTCTACTATCCAACCTATGAAAGGGAGAATAAGAAGAATTACTTTAATTAAAGTGGATTGACTGTTAAACCATTTATCAAATGCCATTGGTATATTTCTCCTTTAAATTTATTTGTTTATTATTGAAGGAAAAGCTTTTTAAAGAGAATTACCCAAAGAAGGTCTAACCAACCGATAATAATACCGGAAGGAATAGTTACTAAGATACAAATAATTAATCTTAATAATCCCTTTTGTTTAAGCCAGGTTGACCATCTTACTACAATTTCCGTAATCCAGTTAATACCGGGGATAAGAAGTAAAATGATTTGGATAAGTCTGCTTTGTTTGTTGAACCACGTCATAATTTACTCTCCTTTTTATTTATTATATATATTATAACATATTTATTAAATATGTCAATATCAAAATAAAAAATTAACAAATAAATTTTTAACAAGTAATATCCGCGCCTTTTTAAGTTATTTAATGCACTTCAACCATAAATAAGTATAAATCCTCGTACCCTGCACAATGCTTAAAGGATACTCCGCCGATATCCTTCCAAGAGAACCAACCGGGCTTCATAACGTCGATAGCTTCTATTTTAACGGCTACGTAATTATTATAAGTGCCTAAATATTCCCATACGGCAATACCTTCTTCGGTGTAGCTTGTAGTTACACCGTGCTGTTCGGCACAGTATTCGTTGTACCATTTCGCAAACTCTTGCTTAATAGCCTTTTCTATAACGGCGTTTAAGCTTTCGGGGTTAAGCGGACTTGCTTGGTAATCAGCGTTTCCTTCGCCGTCGTTATAATAATACGCTATATTTAGTAAATCTTCCTTTGTAATTAAACCGTCTTCGTAAACCTTTTCTAAGGTTAAGGGTTGGCTAATTTCGGTTACGGTTACTTCAACCTCAGGCTCTTGCTTTTCGTCTGCCAGCTGACTTTCTAACTCTTGAATATATACTTCTAAATCTTCGACAACTTGGTCGTTTTTATTTTTATATTCATTGTATTCAAAATTCAATTCGTTCAACTGTTGCTGAAGCTGAGCAAGACTATTTGATAATTGCTCTAAATCAACGCTATCTTCCTTTAAATCGGCGTTTTCTTCTTCCAATTCCGTAATTTGCGCTTCCTTTTCGCTAACGGCAGTTTGTAAATTTTGGTTTTGCGTTTTAAGCTGCGTTATTTTTTGTTCCAATTCAGTTACGCGTGCTTGCATATTGTTATTTGCGCAAGCAGAAACGACCACAATGCCACAAAGCACTGTTGCGCACAAAAGCGCCGTTAAAATTTTTGTAAAATGCTTCATTTTTTCCTCCTTAAAAAATATTTACTATTATATAGAGCACCTTGCGGAAGTGAATTAATATGTTTTTGCGCTTAATTTTTTATAACCGCAAATAAAATAAAAACGATAAGCTGCCCTATTTATAATATCTCATATTAGTATAATACTATATAAAGTTCAATTTAGCAATAGATTTTTTAACTTTTTTAAAATTTTTTAATTTTTTTAACTTTTTTTGCAGATATTTTGTTATTTACCCTTAAAAGCGCTATTGCGCAAGTAAAACAGCTTATGCAAATTATAAACTGAACTATTATAACCACTATAAACTGGTTTAAAAGAATTGATGCCACAACCAAAATTATATGTAATACGGCAAGCGACAAAAAGCATACCTGCGCTTTATAAACGCTTGGAAGGGCCGTAGCTTTGTTCAATAAAAAATCGGCTACGCCGTAGGCTGCTTTATGCAAATTTTTTATTGCTACTCGGCAAAAAAAGGCGTAGGCACAAACGACGCAAATAAACGCAACGGCAACCCAAAGATGATAACCGCTTATAAGTAATAAAAAACTTAACGAAAGCAAGATTATTAATATAACGAAGGCGACGTTTTCTAGCGCATTTAATAAAGTTGCCAGGCGTTTTAGCGCAAATATTATGCGGTTATTGCCTTTTACTGCATAACGATATATTTGCCACGCAAAAACGAGCAATACGCTGTAAAAGAAAAGCGGGAATATATATAAAGGAATAACCGTTACTAATAAAAACAATATAACAGTATTCCAAGTAAATTCGTGCTCGGTAAGGGGCTGAACGAGGTAAAGCACGTTAAAATAAAATATTAATATAAAAATACCCGCTAATAAAGTTAGCGTAGAAAGTATGCAAATTAACAAATAATTTTTACTTTTAAATGCGTTTAGCACGTCTTGTACTTTTACTTCCATAACAACCCCCTTTATATTTTACAAAAATATTAACATCTTTTGTTTTTATTGTCAATAGCGTATTTTAGTAAAAAAATCACACGCCGCTATTTTTTTATAAAAATTTTCTCCTTAAGTCTTGACATTTTAAAATTGTGCGATATAATTTTATTGTTTTTATTTAAAGTCAAGCGGAGAGCGTAGGCAGGTTGTTTGCTCTTTGTCCGCTTAACTTGCTTATTATAGCCGTTCGTTTTTTTCTATGTATGCGAACGGCTATTTTTTTATCGATTATTTAGTTATGTAATGGATTAAATCAGGTATTTGTTGTGCCGTCCATCCTAACCCTATGCAAAGAGATTCTTCGCCGTTGGCTCAGAATGACAGTATAATTGCCGTTCGCCTAACCCTGCGCAAAGAGATTCTTCGCCGTTGGCTCAGAATGACAGCATAATTGCCGTTCGCCTAACCCTGCGCAAAAAGATTCTTCGCCGTTGGCTCAGAATGACAGTGCAGTAGCACGCCCTACCATTGTTCGCCCACACACTCTTGCCGTCCGCCCACCTTTACTCGCCCCACACTATCTTGCGGTACGCGCACCTTACAAACCTACGCCCCAAACGCTTGCCGTCCACCACGCGCAAGATATTTATTTGCACAAAAAAACTGCGGTGCTTAATGCGCCGCAGTTTTTTATTTATTATTAATATTAATTAAACTAATTCGATAATTGCTTCTTCAGCAGCGTCGCCGCGTCTTTCACCTAAAAGGTAAATACGGGTGTAGCCGCCGCCCTGACCGAGTTCTTCGGCACGCTGTGCGTATTTAGGAGCAATTTCGTTGAACAACTTTTCCATTAAGGGGTGCTTAATGTCTTGAGTTCTTGCTTTATAGTCGGACTTCTTTTCGTTAAAGCCCTTAATTTCTTGTAAGTCGCGAAGCTTTGCCATTAAAGCACGGCGTACTGCAAGCTTTTTGGGGGAATCTTTAAGTACTTTTACGGTAATATCCTTACCTTTTTTGTCCTGTTTTACTATTTCTTTTTCTTCGTTCAAGTCGTAAACTTTGATTGCTTTGGTGATGATTTTTTCAACATAGGGCTGAAGTTCTTTTGCCTTTGCAGCCGTAGTTTTAATTTTGCCGTACCAAAGGAGTTCCGAAGCCTGATTTCTGAGTAATGCAATTCTCTGTTGAGTGGTTCTTCCTAATTTACCGGGCATTTTTTAATCCTCCTTGTTTGATAATGAAAGTCCGTATGATTGAAGCTTTTGGATTACTTCGTCTAAAGACTTTCTGCCAAGGTTTCTTACCTTTAACATATCGTCTTCCGTCTTTTTGGTTAAATCTTGTACAGTGTGGATGTTTGCGCGCTTTAAGCAGTTGTAGGAACGAACGGAAAGGTCCATATCCTCGATAAGCATTGCAAGCACCTGCTGTTGTTTATCGTCCTCGGTTTCTACGATAAAATTCATTCCCTTAATCGTTTCGGAAAGATTTACGAATAAGGAGATGTGGTCCTGCATAATTTTTGCAGAAAGGGAAACTATTTCCTTTGCGCTGAAAGCACCGTTAGTCCAAACTTCTAAAACGAGCTTGTCGTAGTCGGTATTTTGTCCAACACGGGTGTTTTCTACGGTATAGTTTACCTTTTTAACGGGCGTAAAAATTGAATCGATTGGAATATAATCTAAAAGTTCCGTTCTAGTATGATCAGCACCCTTATATCCTCTACCTCTGCCGATAGTAATTTCCATATCGAGCTTTGCGCCAGCATCTAAAGTTGCAATATGCAAATCTTTGTTGATAATATCTATTTCAGCGTCGGGTTCAATGTCGCCCGCCTTTACTTCACAAGGACCTTCCTTGTAGAGATGAACGACTTTGGTATAATTTTTATCGGTAATAGCGGTTTTAACGACCATGGATTTAAGGTTAAGAATAATTTCGCCTACGTCTTCCTTTACGCCGTTAATTGCAGAAAATTCGTGCTTTACGCTTCCGTCTAAAAATCTAATTCCCTGTGCCGCCGCCCCGGGAAGAGCGGAAAGCAATATTCTTCTAAGGCAGTTGCCTATTGTAAGACCGAAGCCTTTTTCGAGGGGTTCAACCACAACCTTTGTGTAAGATTGGTCTTCGTTTTCTTCTACCTCGATTTTAGGCATATCAATTTCGATCATTATACTACCTCCTAAATTTATTTAATTACTTGGAGTACAATTCGACGATCATGTGTTCTGCGATCTGGGTGTCGATGTCCTCTCTTACAGGAAGTGCTAAAATTTTACCTTCTAACTTTTCAGGGTTGAATTCTAACCACTTGGGCATATTTGCTGCCTTGGAAGCTTTAACGTTTTCGAAATACTTGTTAGAAGCTTTGTTTTCTCTAACAGCGATAACTTCGCCTGCCTTTACGATATAGGAAGGGATGTTAACCTTTTTGCCGTTAACCGTGAAGTGTGCGTGGCTAACGAGCTGTCTTGCTTGCAAGCGGGTGGTTGCAATACCCATTCTGTAAATAACGTTGTCAAGTCTTCTTTCAAGAAGGGAGAGCATGTTTTCACCGGTGATGCCCTTCATTCTATCTGCCTTTTCGTAGTACTTACGGAATTGCTTTTCGCTTACGCAATAGATGAACTTTGCTCTTTGCTTTTCACGGAGCTGTAAACCGTATTCGCTGATTTTTCTACCCTTTCTGCCAGAGGTTCTGATTGACTTTTTAAAGCAACCAACGGCGGTAGGATCTAATTCGAGGAATCTGCATCTTTTTAATCTGTGATATTTATTAATTGCCATAATCTACGCTCCTATTATACTCTACGACGCTTGGGAGGTCTGCATCCGTTGTGAGGGATGGGGGATACGTCGGAAATTAAGGTAATTTCTAATTCGCAAGCTGCGATAGCGCGGATTGCGGATTCTCTACCTGCACCGGGTCCCTTTACGAATACTTCTACCGAACGAAGTCCGTGTTCTTTTGCTGCCTTAACTGCAGTTTCGCATGCCATTTGAGCTGCGAAAGGGGTGCTCTTTCTTGAACCTTTGAAGCCGAGTGCACCTGCGCTGGACTGTGCGAGCGCGTTGCCGTATGCGTCGGTTACGGTTACGATAGTGTTGTTAAAGGATGACTGAATGTGCACTTGACCTTTGTCAACCTTTTTAAGCTCTTTGCGTTTTCTAGAAACGACTTGCTTTTTAGCTGCCATTTATCTGTCCTCCTTTAATTACTTCGCGCCCTTTTTCTTGGCAACGGTACGACGAGGACCCTTTCTGGTTCTCGCATTTCTCTTGGTTGACTGGCCTCTTACAGGTAATCCCTTTCTATGACGGATACCTCTTTGGCAACCAATTTCCATAAGTCTTTTAATGTTTAAGGATACTTCGCTACGAAGTTCACCTTCTACTCTTAAATTGTGGTCGATATATTCTCTCAATCTGGAAACGTCGGTTTCGTTGAGATCTTTAACTCTGGTGTCGGGGTTAATTCCGGTTGCAGAAAGAATCTGCTGGGAAGTTTTAAGACCGATACCGTAGATGTAGGTCAAACCTATTTCAACTCTTTTTTCTCTGGGTAAATCTACACCGGCAATACGTGCCATACGATTTAATTCCTCCGTTAAAATTTTTTAATATATATTTGTATGTGAACCGAGCGCCCTTTTTACCGTAAAACGTGGAATGGGAAAAATAAAGCGTTCGAAATTATTTTTATAGTCAAGGGTTTCCGCTGGTATATTTACGGAACCTATCCCACCGCTTCGGTGAAATCAGCCCTCAAGCGCATTACTTAATTTGCGAATACTATTAAATAGCCCACACGCAAGATAAGCAAAAAATCGCTTTCCCAATACTGGGTGAATATAAAATTTGATTTGCACGGGCATACGCCCCCTATTGATGGCTTTTGCCACCGTTTATAAGTTAATTAGCCTTGGCGTTGCTTGTGGCTTTTGTTTTTAGAACAAATAACCATTACTTTGCCGTTTCTTTTAATAACTTTGCACTTATCGCACATAGGTTTTACTGAAGGTCTAACTTTCATTTTTAATTCTCCTTAAAAACTTTTAATTTTGCAAAGTCGCATTACGACTTGCTGCGCCACGTGATTCTGCCTTTAGTTAAATCGTAAGGGCTCATTTCCAGCTTCACCATATCGCCTTCGATAATGCGAATATAGTTCATACGAAGCTTACCGGAAATATACGCCGTAATTACGTAACCGTTAGAGAGTTGTACTTTGAAGTTTGCGTTGGGAAGGCATTCGATAACCTTACCTTCTGCTTCAATTACGTCGTCTTTGGACACTAAATCATTCCTCCGCTTTTTATTGCTTTCGGCACAGCTTTACTTTGCCGAGTTTTCCGCTTTAATATAATTTTTTAAAACGGTTTTAATTTCGTAGTCGTATACGTTTTTGCCCGATACAAGCCTTTGGGCAATTTCTTCTTGTATATAAGGCGTAAGATATAGGTGCTTTACGCTCTTCTTTTTAGGGGAAGAAATTAACTTGTACTTGCCGTCGGAGACGAGAACGTAGCCGTTTTGTTCTATTGCAACTATTATATAGTAGCAATCCTTATCGCGGCCCTGCGTGCTTTTTGCTATTCCGCCGACCTGCGGATTTTTAACTTTCATAATTATTTTGTTTGTGACTTTAATTTCGTCGAATCACAACGCGAATTGACAATGCTTTTTCGCTTTCACTTTGTTGCCATCCCGTTAAAAACAGGCGCGCGAGGCTTTATTAAGGGAGCGTACAATGAAGTACGCGACCGAAAATAAAACGCAAACGCAACGAAGTATTGCGATTTAAAACAGTTTGGCTTAGTGAATAAAACTGCTTAGATACGAGCAAGACTAGGAAAACGAGCATTTTGCAAGGGAGTTTACTTAGCGTAAATGACCGAAGCAAAAGCGGAGTTTGACAAAGTATTGCGATTTAAAACAGTTTGGCTTAGTGAATAAACTGCTTAGATACGAGCAAGACGAGAAAAACGAGCGTTTTGCAAGGGAGTTTACTTTGCGTAAATGACCGAAGCAAAAGCGGAGTTTGACAAAGTATTGCGAAGTATATAAGCTGTTTTAAAGCGTTAGGATTTCCACACCGTCCTCAGTAATAAGTACCGTGTTTTCGTAGTGAGCGGCGCACTTGCCGTCAGCAGTTAATACCGTCCAACCGTCGCGGGCTGTTACTACCTTGTAGGTTCCCATATTTATCATAGGTTCTATACATATGGTCATACCTGCCCTAAGGCGCATACCCGTACCCTTTTTGCCGTAGTTAGGAACGGAAGGATCTTCGTGCATTTCTTGCCCGATTCCGTGCCCCGTTAATGCCCTTACTACACCGTAGCCGTGAGATTCGGCGTGAGTTTGTACGGCGTAACCGATATCGTATAGGGGAGTGCCTGCCTTTAAATTTTCGATTGCTTTAAAAAAGCACTCTTCGGTAACCTTTACAAGCTTTTTCTTTTCTTCGGAAACGTTGCCGATTAAAAAGGTTCTGCAAGCGTCGCCCTGCCAGCCGTTCTTTTCTACCGTGATATCAACTGAAACGATATCGCCGTCTAATAGAACTCTGTCGGAGGGGATGCCGTGCACCACCACTTCGTTAACCGATACGCAGCAGCTTGCGGGGAAGCCGCAATATCCAAGTGAAGAAGGCGTTGCCCCACACGAGATTATATATCTGTGTACGAGTTCGTCCACCTCTTTAGTGGTCATACCCGCCTTGATATTTTCGCCTACGAATTGAAGCGTTTCTTTAACTATCTTACAGCTTTCGCGCATAAGCGCGATTTGTTGTGGATTTTTAACCGTTATCATTATTAATACTTATCTAATTCTGCTGCGATAAGCTCGAAAACTTCGTTGGGGGTTTTAGTTCCGCAAACGATATTTATAAGCTTGCCCTGCTTGGAATAATATTCAATTAAGGGTGCAGTTTGATTTTGATAGGTATCAAGCCTTGCTTTAACCGTTTCTGCGTTATCGTCTGCCCTTTGATAAAGCTCGCCACCGCACTTTGCGCAAGTGGTTGCGCCGTTTAAGGTGCTTACGTGGTAGCTTTCGCCGCAAGCGCATACGCGTCTGCCACAAATTCTATCTTGTAAAAGGTTTAAGTCAACGTCGATATTTACGCATAAATCGATTTTTGCAAACTTGTCAAGTTCGGTTGCCTGGAATACGTTGCGGGGGAAGCCGTCAAGCATATATCCGTTTTGAATATCGTCTTTTGAAAGACGGTCTTTAACGATATCGCAAGTAACTTCGTCGGGAACGAGCTTGCCTGCGTCGATATAAGATTTTGCAACCTTACCGATAGGCGTGCCACCCTTGATGTTAGCCCTGAAGATATCGCCGGTTGAGATGTGAAGAAGGTTGTACTTTTCTGCAATTTTGCTTGCCTGAGTTCCTTTGCCTGCGCCGGGTGCGCCGAGTAAAATAATGTTCATAACTCTCCCTTTAACTGCTTTTTACACGGCGTTGGGCGAAAACGGACACCCGTTTTCGCCAAATCGCCATATTTTTCATTATATCATTATAACATATTCGTTCAAGTTTATCAAGCAAATGAACTAACTTTGTTACAACGCTTTTTCACAAATCTTCCTTTTTTGCTATTTTTTGAATAGCTTTAGGAATTTTTACGGCTTATTTAAGGAAGCCTTTATAGTTTTTCATCATAAGCTGAGCGTTGAGCTGTTTATCAAACTCGAGCGCAACGTTAACTACGATAAGGATACCGGTCGTAGAGAATACGCTTAAGAGCGCCGTATCTGCCGAAAGGTTTAATCCGGTTACGATAATGCCGATAAGTGAAGGCACGAACGCAACGAGGGAAAGATAGATTGCGCCGAAAAGAGTAATTCTGTTATTAATCTTTTTAAGATAATCAGCAGTGGGCTTGCCGGGACGAATACCCTGAATAAAGCCGCCGTTTTGCTGAATATTCTTTGATACGTCTTCTGCGTTGAACTGCATAGATGCGTAGAAGAACGAGAAGCCGAAGATTAAAAGAGTTAACGCAAGCATATAGATGAGCTGTCCGTACCATGCGCCGGTGCCGGAGAACCATTCTGCCAAGCCGAGCTCGAAAGCGCTACCGGGCCAGAATAAGCTTGCAAGCATTGCAGGGAAGCTGATGATTGCGAAAGCAAAGATTAAAGGCATAACGCCAGAGCCTGCTATACGCATAGGAATTACGGAGGATTGACCGCCGTACATCTTTCTGCCCTTTACCTGCTTTGCGTACTGAACGGGGATTTTTCTTTCGGACAAGTCGATAGTTACGATTGCGATAAATTCTACAACCGTTAATAATACGAAGCCGAGAAGCTCCCAAACAACTGCGGTATTACCTGCGAACAAGTCAGCAAATTTTGCTACGATAGTAAGACCTGCGGTAGATAAGATACCGATAAAGATTATAAGGGAAATACCGTTGGATACGCCGTATTCGGTAATTCTTTCACCGATCCACATAACGAGCATTGAGCCTGCGGTGTATACGGTGGTAAGGAATATACCTGCAACCCATAACGCTGCCGTTTCGCCCCAGAAATCTGCGCCGAAAAGGAAGGTTTTAATAGAGTCGCTTTGTACGCCGAAGTTTACTACGATACCTACTGCTTGCATAACTGCAAGGCCGATGGTTAAGTAGCGAGTGATTTGCGCGATTTGCTTTCTGCCTTCTTCGCCCTGTTTAGAAAGTCTTTCTAAAGCGGGGATACCGACGGTTAAAAGCTGAATAATAATCGACGCGTTGATGTAAGGGCTTATACCGAGAGCGAACAACGTTGCGTTAGCAAGCGAGCCACCGGTTATGGACGACATAAGCTGAAGGAAGCTCGTGCTGTTGATTTGTTCGCTGAACGTGCTAACGGTAATGCCGGGTACGGGAATATAACACCCCAAACGGAAAGCAAGAAGAAGAAGTAACGTGATAATTATCTTGTTTCTTATTTCCTTTACCTTAAAACAATTTTTTATTGTTTCGAACATTGTTGACCTCTTTTACGGCGTTTAAAAAACACGCCGTCGTGTTTTTTAAACGATTTCAGCCGTACCGCCAACTTTTTCGATTGCGAGTTTAGCGCTTTCGGTGAATTTTGCAGCCTTTACGGTGATTGCGTTGGTGAGTTCGCCGTTGCCTAATACCTTAAGGCCAGCGTTGTTTTTTACTTCCTTGGTAAGCTTGTTTGCGATTACGTATTCGTAATCAACAACGGTGCCTGCGGGTACGGAAGCAAGTTGAGAAAGGTTGATAATGCAATAGGTGGTTGCCCATTTATTGTTAAAACCTCTCTTGGGAATTCTTCTGTGAAGGGGCATCTGACCGCCTTCAAAGCCGGGGCGTACGCCGCCGCCGGAACGAGCCCATTGACCTTTGTGTCCTTTACCGGACGTTTTACCAAGGCCGGAGCCGATGCCTCTGCCTAATCTCTTAGGAGAAAATGTTGCGCCCTCTGCGGGGGATAATGTATCGATTCTCATTATTTTATTCTCCTTTAATTAAACCTGTTCAACCTTTAAAAGGTAGCCAACTTTTTTGATTTGTCCCATAAGAGCGGGGGTTTCTTCAAAAGTTTTGGTTGAACGGATTTTTCTAAGTCCTAACGCTTCTACGGTTGCTTTTACCGTTTTAGTTTCGTTGGAAGCGCTTTTTACAAGAGTTACTTTTATCATAACTTTTTACCTCCGATTAACCTAAAATTTCTTCAACGCTCTTGCCGCGTGCTGCTGCAACCTGTTCGGGGCTCATTAAGCCCTTTAAGCCAGCGATTGCCGCCTTTACGCAGTTGATGGGGTTGTTTGTACCGTGGGATTTGGTACGGATATCCTTTACGCCTGCTGCTTCCATAACCGCACGAACGGGACCGCCTGCGATAACACCGGTACCTTGTTCAGCGGGCATCATAAGTACGGAGCCTCTGCCGAATACACCCTTGATAGTGTGAGGGATAGAAGTGTTTAAAAGGTTTACCTTAAACATATTCTTCTTCGCCTGTTGGGTTGCCTTTTCGATTGCTTCGGGTACTTCCTTGGACTTGCCCATACCGCAGCCGATAGAGCCCTTACCGTCGCCTACTACTACGAGTGCGGCGAAGCGCATATTTCTACCACCCTTTACGGTTTTGGTTACTCTGTTTACTTGGATAAGCTTTTTAATAAAGCCGTCGTCTTCTGCCCTGCCGGGTCTTTGATTTCTTCTTGCAGGTCTTTCTTTTCTTTCTTCCATTGCTGCTCTCCTTAGAAATTAAGTCCGGCTTCTCTTGCGCCGTCCGCAACTGCCTGTACACGACCGGTGTAGAGGTAGCCGCCTCTGTCGAATACGACTGCTTTTACGCCCTTTTCAAGTGCGCGTTCAGCTGCCTTTTTGCCTACAACCTTTGCTGCTTCGGATTTGGTCATTTCTGCGATTTCTGCTTTAATTTCCTTTTCCATAGTAGAAGCGGAGCAAATGGTTACTCCCTTAACGTCGTCAATTACTTGTACGTAAATGTGGTTAAGGCTTCTATAAACGTTGAAACGAGGGGTTTCGGCGGTGCCGGAAACCTTTTTTCTTACTCTCGCATGTCTGCGAAGTCTTTCTTTATTTTTATCGATTTTAGAAATCATAATATCTCCTTTAAGCAATTAACCCCTTGGGGTATATCCTTTTACTTTGGCGGTATATATTATGGAATTGAGCCCATAATATACCGCAAATAAAGCGAATTTTATCGCTTGCAAAGCAAAAATTATTTCTTGCCTTTGCCCCCGGTTTTGCCTTCCTTTCTTTCGATAACTTCATCGCTGTACGCAATGCCGTATCCGTGGTAAGGTTCGGGTTTTCTGTATGAACGGATTACCGCTGCGGTTTGGCCAACAAGCTCTTTGTTGATACCGGAAACAACGATTTCCGTTTGGCTAGGGCATTCAAGCTTTACGCCGTCGGGTTCAACCACTTCTACGGGGTGAGAGAAACCGATGTTCATAACTACTTTGTTGCCTTGTTTTGCAACCTTCCAACCTACGCCGTGTACCTTTAAGGTCTTTTTAAAGCCTTCAGATACGCCAACTACCATGTTGTGAAGGAGTGCGCGGTATAAGCCGTGTTTAGCGTCTAAAGCGGGGCTTTCGTTTAACTTAACAACGTGAGCTTCTGCGCCTTCTACCTTAACTGCAATTTCGCCTACGATTTCCTGGCTAAGCGTGCCCTTTGCGCCCTTTACGGTTACTACGCCGTTTTCGAAGCTTACGGTTACGCCTGCAGGGATAGCTACGGGTAATTTACCAATTCTTGACATACTAAATTACCTCCTTATTACCAGATGTAGCAAAGCACTTCGCCGCCTACGTTTGCAGCTTTTGCTTGCTTATCGGTCATAATACCTTTGTTGGTGGAAAGAATAGCAACGCCAAGGCCGTCCATTACTCTGGGCATATTTTCTACGTTTGCGTAGGTTCTTAAGCCGGGCTTGGAAATTCTTTGTAAACCGCTAATAACGTTTTGCTTTTTACCAAGATATTTTAAGGTTAAAACGATTTTGCCGTTGTAGCCGTCTTCCACGAGTTTAACGTCGGAAACGTAACCTTCGGAAAGCAAGATGTCGGCAATTGCCTTTTTGATGTTGCTGGAAGGGATTTCCACCGTTTCTTTATTTACCATAATCGCATTTCTAATGCGTGTGAGCATATCTGCTATAGGATCTGTCATTTCTTTCTACCTCCTTATTACCAACTCGACTTCTTAACGCCGGGAATTTCACCTTTATAAGCAAGGTTACGGAAGCAGATACGGCATACCCCGTATTTACGGAGAACTGCGTGAGGTCTGCCGCAAATGGAACATCTCGTATATGCTCTGGTTGAAAATTTAGCAGGTCTTTGCTGCTTATTAATCATTGACTTCTTTGCCATATCTTTTCTCCTTACTTCTTGAAGGGCATTCCCATAGCCCTTAAAAGTTCTCTTGCTTCTTCGTCCGTTTTAGCGGTGGTTACGAAGCAAACGTCCATACCTCTGATTTTTTCTACCTGATCGTACTGGATTTCAGGGAAGATGAGCTGTTCTTTAACGCCCATGCAGTAGTTGCCCTTGCCGTCAAAGCTGTCGGTAGGAACGCCCCTAAAGTCGCGCACTCTGGGAAGAGCGATGGATACGAACTTGTCGTAGAAATCGTACATCCTGCTATCACGAAGGGTTACTTTGATACCGATAGGCATACCTTCACGAACCTTGAAGTTTGCTACGGATTTTTTAGCCTTCGTTAATACGGGCTGTTGGCCGGTAATCTGTTTGATTTCGCCCAAAGCAATTTGGATGGACTTGGAGTTATCTTTGATATCGCCGAGACCCGAGCTGATTACGATTTTAACGAGCTTGGGTACTTCGTTTACGTTTTTGTAACCGAATTTAGCGGTGAGCGCAGGTACTACTACTTCTGCATAACGTTGAGCAACTCTGCTCTTATATACTTTTTCCATCTTGCGCTACCTCCTTATTCAGCCTTTTCTGCTTTTGCAGCACGTTTTCTTACACGCTTCTTAGGAGCCTCAGTCTTTTCTTCAACTGCTTTGCCCTTTCCAGCGAACGCCTTATCGAGAACTGCGCCACAGCCTTTTTTGCCGCCGCATACTCTTACCTTTTTGCCGTCAACAACGTCGTGCTTAACTCTTACGGGCGCGCCGCACTTAGGGCAAACTACCATTACGTTACTTACGTCGATGGGGCTTTCGATTTCTACGATTTTAGAAACTTCGTTAGCTCTTCTTGCCTTCTTAGCCTTTTTAACGATGTTGATACCTTCTACCGTTACCGTACCGTTCTTGGGAGACGTAGCAATTACCTTGCCTTGCTTGCCCGCATACTTACCGGTGATAACTAAAACATTATCATTCAATTTTACGTTCATAGCTATTCTCCTTTAATTAAAGAACTTCGGGTGCTAAAGAGATTATCTTCATGTAGTTCTTTTCACGAAGTTCTCTTGCAATCGGTCCAAAAATACGGGTTCCGCGAGGTTCCTTGTTTGCGTTGATGATTACGGCTGCGTTATCGTCGAATCTGATATAAGTGCCGTCTTCACGTCTGATGCCTTTGGTGGTTCTTACGATTACGGCTTTAACTACGTCGCCCTTTTTAACTGCGCCACCGGGGGTAGCGGTTTTTACGGAGCAAACGATTACGTCGCCGATATTGCCGGACTTTCTAAAAGATCCGCCAAGAACCTTTATACAAAAGAGCTCTTTTGCGCCGCTGTTATCTGCAGCCTTGAGCCTTGTTTGAGGTTGTATCATATAAATTCTCCTTAATATTTTGCTTTTGCCCGCCCTCTACTCGACTTGCGTCGGCCCGAAAGGAAGGCTTATATTTTAATTCGGAAGCAATACTTCCTGAATTTATGTTGTACTTACAACTTCGCCGTTCAGCGGGTAACGGGCCTTTATTTACGGGGCTTGTTTTTAAAGGCTTGTTACCTTTTTTTAAAAATTGCCCCGCATATATGGCGCGTTTACGCTACCTTGAAGGTTATTTCAATAATCGATTAATTGCTTCGCTTTTTTATCGAAACTTCCTTTGTGGGCTTACCCACAAACAAGTACGACAAAAATTACTTCGCCTTTTCGATTACTTCTGCAACTCTCCAGTTCTTGTCCTTGGAAAGCTTTCTGCATTCTACGATTCTCACCTTGTCGCCTACGCCGCATTCGTTAGTTTCGTCGTGAGCCTTAAACTTGGTGGTTTTGGTTATAGTCTTTTTATAGAGGGGGTGCTTGCTCTTTTCTACGATAGCAACTACAACGGTTTTATCCATTTTGTCGCTTACAACAAGTCCTACTCTTTCCTTTCTTAAAGAAGTTCTCTGTTCCATTGCTCTTCTCCTTAACCCTTAATCTGTCTTGCGCGGATAACGGTGTTTACCCTAGCGATATCCTTTTTAACGAGGTTAATGCGGATAGGGTTTTCGAGTTGGCCGCTTGCGTGACGGAAACGAAGATTGAAAAGTTCCGTTTTTAATTCAGCGAGTCTTGCAGCAAGTTCTGCATCGGTTAAGTTTTTAATTTCATTAGCCTTCATTTACTTCGCCTCCTTCAACAACTGCTTCCTTTTTAATAAACTTGCACTTAACGGGAAGTTTATGGCTTGCAAGACGCATAGCTTCTCTTGCAATATCTTCGCTTACACCAGCCATTTCAAACATTACTCTGCCGGGTTTTACTACTGCTACCCAATATTCAACGGAACCTTTACCGGAACCCATACGGGTTTCTGCAGGTTTTTGAGTGATGGGCTTGTGGGGGAATATATCAATCCAAACCTTACCGCCACGCTTGATGAATCTGGTCATAGCAATACGGGCTGCTTCAATTTGTCTGGATGTGATCCATGCGCATTCTTCTGCAACGAGGCCGTATTCGCCGTATGCGATGAAGTTGCCCTTTTGAGCCTTACCCTTCATTCTGCCACGATGCTGTCTTCTTCTTTTTACTCTCTTAGGAATTAACATATTATTCTTCGCCTCCGTCTGAGATTATCATCTTCTTTGCGCCTACGAGCACTTCGCCTTTGTAAATCCAGCACTTGATGCCGAGTACGCCAAAGGTGGTGTGTGCTTCTGCAAAGCCGTAATCGATATCTGCACGAATAGTTTGAAGGGGAATAGAGCCTTCGTGGTATGCTTCGCTACCTGCGATTTCTCTGCCGTCAAGACGGCCGCTTACTGCGATTTTTACACCCTTAACGCCAGTTTTGGTTACTTTGGAAAGTTGCTGCTTAATAGCACGTCTGTAAGATACGCGCTTTTCAAGCTGAGCTGCAACTGCTTCTGCAACGAGTTGTGCGTCTTGATCGATTTTGTCAACCTTTTTAACGTTGATGATGATGATTTTGCCCTTGGTTAATTTTGCAAGGGATTTTTTAATTACTTCGATTTCGGAACCAGCCTTGCCGATAAGCACGCCGGGACGGCCGGTGTAGATGGTAACTTCTACTTTGTTTGCCGCTCTTACGATAGTAATTTTGCTAATTGCTGCTTCGTAATACTTCTTTTTAATGAAGGTACGGATTACGTTATCTTCTTTAAGGTATTTAGCGAAGTCCTTTTTATCAGCGTACCACTGGGTGTCCCATGCGGAAATTACGCCTACTCTTAAACCGTGAGGATTAACTTTCTGTCCCATACTTTACCTCTCCTTAAATCTTCTTCGCATCAAGGATAACCGTGATGTGGCTGGTTCTTTTTAAGATTGCGTGGCCGCGTCCTTTGGATACGGGTTGCATTCTTTTAAGGTGAGGGCCGCCGTTAGCGAAAGCCTCAGCTACGATTAAGTCGCTTCTGTCCATGCCTTTATTGTGTTCTGCGTTTGCAGCTGCAGATAAAAGCACCTTTTTAACGTCGAGGCTGCCGCCTTTGTTGCAATAGGTTAAAATTGCTTCGGCTTCTTCAACGCTTTTGCCCCTGATAAGAGCGAGAACCGTTCTTACCTTGTAGGGGGAGATTCTGATGTATTTTGCCGTTGCGTAAGGACGTTTATCCTTAGTTGCGGCAATTCTTTCTACTTTTTTATTCATATTGCTTGCCATAACTTTTCTCCTTACTTCTTAACGGTTTTTGCCGCGTGTCCCTTAAACGTTCTCGTGGGAGCGAACTCGCCGAGCTTGCATCCTACCATATCTTCGGTGATATATACGGGAACGTGCTTTCTGCCGTCGTAAACGGCAATAGTATGACCAACCATCTGGGGGAATATGGTAGTAGCTCTAGACCAGGTTTTTACTACCTTCTTTTCGCCGGCTGCGTTCATTGCTTCAATTCTTGATAAAAGTCTTTCTTCGACGTAAGGACCTTTTTTAACGCTTCTTGACATTTTTCATTCCTCCTTTTAGTTAATTCTCTTTAATATAAATTTGGAAGAAGGGTTCTTCTTCTTTCTGGTCTTGTAGCCAAGTGCAGGCTTACCCCAAGGGGTAACGGGGCCGGGACGGCCTACGGGACACTTGCCTTCGCCGCCGCCGTGAGGGTGATCACAAGGGTTCATTACGGAACCTCTAACGGTGGGCTTAACGCCAAGGTGTCTGGTTTTACCTGCTTTACCGATACGGATAATTTCGTGTTCTAAATTACCAACCTGACCGATAGTAGCTTTGCACTTAACGGGAACTAAACGCATTTCGCCAGAGGGCATTTTTAAGGTGCAGTATGCGCCTTCCTTTGCCATGATTTGAGCAGAGATACCTGCTGCTCTTGCGATTTGAGCGCCTCTGCCGGGCTGAAGCTCGATTGCGTGAACTACGGTACCTACGGGGATATCGGAAAGTGCCAAGCAGTTGCCGGACTTGATATCTGCGGTGGGGCCGGAAAGAACCTTATCGCCTACGGTTAAGCCTACGGGAGCGAGGATATATCTCTTTTCGCCGTCAGCGTAAACTAAAAGCGCGATATGAGCAGATCTGTTGGGATCGTACTGGATGCTCTTTACGGTTGCGGGGATACCGTCTTTATTTCTCTTAAAGTCGATAATTCTGTATTTGGTTCTGTTGCCGCCGCCAATGTGACGAACTGTGATTCTACCGGTATTGTTACGACCACCGGTCTTTCTCATGTCGTGTAAAAGGCTTCTTTCGGGCTTGTCGCCAGTGAGTTCGGTGTACGCGTTAACCGTCATAAAACGGCGTGCGGGCGACGTGGGTTTATATCTTTTTACTGCCATCTTGCTTTCCTCCTATTAGGACAACGAGTCGAAGAACTCAATCGTTTTGGAGTCAGCTTTAAGCTGTACGATTGCCTTCTTGTAAGCAGGGGTGTAACCTTCGTTTCTACCCATTCTCTTAAGCTTACCTTTGTAGTTTACGGTGTTTACGCTTTCAACTTTAACGCCGAAAAGCTTTTCAACTGCAAATTTGATTTCTGTTTTGTTTGCGGACTTTGCAACGATAAAGGAATACTTTTTAGTTGCGATTCCGTCGTAACCCTTTTCAGTAAGAAGGGGTTTAATGATGATATCCTGAGCTAACATTATTTTCCGTAAACCTCCTCTAATTTTTCAACTGCGCCCTTGGTGAGCACTACTTTGGAGCTTGCTACGACTTCGTAGGTGGAAATCTGCGCTACGGGAAGAGTCGAAAGCTTTTCGAGGTTTCTTGCCGCAAGGATTACCTTTTCGTCGTTGTTGTCCATAACTACGATAGCAGTTTTGTTAAGGTTTAACGCCTTTTGGAAAGCTGCCATTTCTCTGGTTTTGCCTTCAGCTACTACAAGCTCGTCAACTACGATAACTTCGCCGTCAGCAACCTTTTTGGAAAGTGCGGAAAGTAAAGCCGCAATCTTTGCCTTTTTGTTCATGTCCTTAGAGAAATCTCTGGACTTGGGTGCGAATACTACGCCGCCTTTAATCCATTGAGGAGCACGGATGCTTCCTTGACGAGCGTTACCGGTACCCTTTTGTCTCCAAGGCTTTTTGCCGCCGCCTCTAACTTCAGAACGGGTTAAGGTGGACTTGGTGCCCTGTCTTTCGTTTGCAAGACGGGTTACGATTGCCTGGTGAATAAGGGGTTCGTTGTATTCTACGCCGAAAACCTTTTCGCTTAATTCAAGAGTTCCTACTTCGGAACCTTTCATATTATATACTTTAATGCTAGGCATACTTTAACTCCTCCTTACGCTTTAACGCTGTCGTTAATGGTTACGACGCTACCGTCAGGTCCGGGTACAGAGCCTTTAATAAGAATGCAGTTTCTTTCAACGTCAACTCTTACGATTTCAAGGTTCTGGATGGTTACGCTTTCCACACCCCAATGTCCTGCAAGGTGTTTGTTCTTGAAAACTCTGGAAGGGCTGGAAATTGCGCCCATAGAACCGGGTTCTCTGTGCACGGGGCCAACACCGTGGGTTTCCTTTAATCTGTGCTGATTCCACTTCTTGATAACGCCGGTATAGCCGTGGCCCTTGGAGGTGCCGTGTACGTCTACCTTGTCGCCTGCTGCGAATACGTCAGCCTTTACTTCTGCGCCTACGGTGTAGGAAGAAAGGTCTGCAAGACGGAATTCTTTTAAAACTTTGCAAGGTTTTACGCCTGCTTTTTTGAACTGTCCAAGTTCAGGTTTGGTAAGACTTTTTTCCGAAGTTTCGCCAAAACCGAGCTTTAACGCTGCATAGCCGTCCTTTTCAACAGTTTTGATTTGAACTACGGGGCAGGGACCTGCCTGAATTACCGTTACGGGAATTACTTTTCCCTCTGCCGTAAATATCTGCGTCATGCCAGCTTTACGACCGATGATTGCTTTATTCATTGATAAAGATCCTCCGATAAATTTTTTTATTTTCAGATAACGCGTTTTAAGTTGCGCCGCCTTGCTTTTGCCTTGGCATTGGCTCCGCGTCGGCATAAACCGTTGGTTATCTATAGGTGACTTTGTTACTTGGAAAAGATTAATTTTCCTTATCGTGCACGCATTTATATTATAATGTCGTGCGAGGCGCTTATTTCGTTTTGCGCCGTTGCCCTAAATTAGAGCTTGATTTTGATATCTACGCCTGCGGGCAAGTGAACGGTGTCTAAAAGCTTTGCGTTGGGGGTGTAGATGTCGATAATTCTTTTATAAGTTCTTTGTTCGAACTGTTCGCGGCTGTCCTTGTACTTGTGGGGGCAGCGGAGAATGGTAACAACTTCTCTTTCGGTGGGAAGGGGAATAGGTCCGGAAATTTTTGCTCCACTCTTCTTCATGGTTTCTACGATTCTCGATGCCGCTAAATCTACGAGTTCGTGATCGTACGCTGCAAGTTTGATTCTGATTTTCTGTCCTGCCATTTTTTACTCCTTTATACTAACAAAAAATTTTCTCTTCGTGTCAACTTAACCGTGCGTATCGCGGAAATTGCATTAAAATAACGCCAAGCGTTTTGGCGTTCTAATCCAAAAGCCACGGTTAGTCGCAGGAATCTGGTTCCTACATTTGTCAGCGCAAATTATCTGTTCTTGCGGCTTTTTGCAAGCTTTGCAGTAACTTTACGCCTCGTCCCAATACGCACGTTTTTTGCACACGCTCGACTATTATATAATACTTTTTATTTTAAGTCAACTTTTAAAAAACGCAATTTTTGCTTGTTTTTTGCCCTTTTTTAATAAAAAACGCCCCGTTTTCGCTATTTTTTACGCGTTTTTTAGCCCTCTTTTGCAAAAATGAAAAAAACGCACAATCTCGCCACAATATATTGACTGTTTTGCTCGTTTTTAATCAATATTTAGTAATTATTTTTAAGTACAAAATTTTTTAATTTAGGGTATAATATTTTCTTATATCTTATTTAATGTTAAATTTTCTCAACTTTTCGTTCGTCGCTTTCGTGTTAAAATGTTACGAATTAACAAAATGATAATTAACGAAGCTTTCGCCTTACTATTTTTTTAAATTTTTAATAATAAACGCCCTACCCTTTTACCTATTTTTCTTTTTAAAAAACAAAAAATTTTGCCCCGAGGCGAAACCTTAATTTTAAGGTCGCCTCGGGGCGCAAGTTATTTATTGCTTTTAATTAATTATTTTGCTTAAAATAAGTAGAATTTTTAAATATAAATCCTTGCAGTATATTCCATAAAAATATCAGAAGGCTCAAATTCAATCACTTGCGTATTTGGCATTATAGGTAACAAATAAAAACCCTCGCCACTATTGTAAATTTCTAAATAGGGCACAGTTAATATTCCGTCCTCTATAAAGCACTCTGCAACAAACTGTTTATCGCTATTTATTAGTATGCACGACGTTGTTGATTCTACCTCTATTTTTAGCGAGCAATTTATCATTTCGCCATAATCACAGTCTATTGAACAATCTACGTAGAACACTCGGCTTCCACCAACCGCTATAAACGCTTCGCCGTATAAATACTCTTCATAATCCGCCCATACGTCGCTTAAATTATATGAATATAACGTTACCAATTCAGTTTGGTCGGCTACGTTAACCGTTCCGCTTTCCGTTACGTAGGCTTTGTCGTTTTCAATATAACAGCCTTCTATTTTGTTTGCGTAACTATTCCAATTTGTTGCTGTTTTATAGGCGTTTTCTAAAGAATACGGCACGTATATTTGCAAACCCGAATAAGTATAATTAAAAGCATTTGTCCCCAAGGTAGGCACTGTTGTTTGGTTATACATTACCACCTTTTCAAGATTAG
>SVIM01000020.1 GCA_015069485.1 Clostridiales bacterium
AAATTTTCAAAAGTGTAGCACACTATACTTTCAAAAGAAAGCCGTGTGTTTTGCAAAGCAAAAAGTAAAGGATAGCAAAATTTTGCTATCCTTTTATAATGTCTAAAAAATCCCTATGAGTGACGCAATAATGCGCCCGCTTTTTTCTGCCGTTTTGGTAAGGGGGCGCAAGCCAAGTGGCTTGCTCCCCCTTTTTAAACTTTATTTTGCGTGGTAAAATTATTTAAAGAATAAATTATTATAAAAGCGTTCCGTCATATATCGCCCTAATTCGGCATATTATTTTATTAATAAAAGGGGGCTTTTATGTGGGAATATATAGTTAGCAGAATAAGGTTAGAGGCGGAATATATCGTTCAAACGGGCAGCACCGTGCGCGCAACCGCCGCCTATTTTAATATTAGCAAATCAACCGTCCATAAGGACGTAACCGAGCGTTTAATTGAAATTGATAATCAGCTTTATACCGAGGTTAGAAAGGTTTTAAATAAAAATCTTTCCGAGCGTCATATTCGTGGCGGTATTGCAACCAAAAACAAATATGCAAAAAAATAAAATACAATCCTGCGCCAAAATTTTCGCCAAAATTTACGCCGTAATTAAATTGGGTGGCATATATGCGCCATCTAACAGGGTTTTACGGCAAAAAAATAACTTAAAAAATTTTTTTAAAACTATTGAATACTTAAAAAATATGTGATATAATTAATTCGTAGCGGACAGCTATACGGGTTTACTTCAATCTAAAGGTCGAAGCCGGAGGTTGAAGGTTCAACTCCTTCCGCCCTTTGGGCGTGGCTCAACTGGAAGAGCGCCGGCATTTATATAATTCGTAAATTTCGTCCGCTATATTTTTTAGGTTATTATGAAAGATTTATTTATAAATTACTTATTTACAAAGCATTATTTTGTAAGCGATACGGCCACAGACGAGGAACACTCGTTTGAGGCTTTATTTGCATTAGCCCAAAATTTTAACATTAAAATCGTAAAGGGGCAAAGCCTTGCAAGCATATCTCACCTTAAGGTTGCCGAAAACGGACTTGGCTATAAAGTACCCGATTCCTTTTATAAAAACTTCCCCGATTCAGTTTGGAATCTTATTCAAAGGCATAGGGCAACGGGTGTAAATTTGTTGCTTTACGACCAAGTTATTCATTATGTAATGACCTACGGCTTGCGTGATTTTAGCAACCCCGGCTATTCCGTTTTTGAAGAGGACTTTGAAAAAATTGCCTTTAAGGAAGAAACCCCTATAAAGGAATTTTCCGTTTTAACTGAAGAAGAAGCGGTTAAAATTTTATCCGAGTACGCGGACGACCTTTTAAACAGTACCCGTCCCTTAAACTGCGAGCAGTTCGATTTGCTTTTAAATTTTATATTAGATTACGGCTACGAGGTGCGCTATTGCGCAAGCAAAAATACGGCTATTAAGCTTATTTTAAGCACGAAAAATGCAGAGCTTTCAAAATTTATTTCCCTTGCCGATATTATTGCTTTGGTGGACGAGCTTAATTTTAAAACCTATAAAAACAGGCAAATTAACAAGCTTAATTTAAAAAACGAGCACCGTAAGCTAATTGCAAAATTTTTAGATAAAAAGTTAAGCGGTAACTGCGCCGATATTAGTCAATGCTTTGAAAAGCAGGCAATATGGCAGGGGCTTTTGCATCATATTCACTACAAGCCCACCACGGAGCTCGGCAAAAGTTTCGTAAAGCAAATTAGGGAAGGTAAAAATATTTCCGCCTATTCCGCCTTTGAACGCGCTATGCAAAAGGGCGATATTAACGGGGCGGTAAATACCCTTTTAAGCGAAAAGGGCTCGGGCGCGCTTCTTCGCAATTTAAATTATATTCTTTCCCGCTGTCAAACTGATGAACAAGTAAACTTCGTTTTAAATAATCTTCAAACTAATAACCCTTTAATTTTAATTCAACTTTTATACAGCTATAAAAATTACGATGGCAGAAGGCGTAGGGCTTTTACCTTCGCCAAGCATAATTTGCTGTGCTTGCACGAAGAAACTGCCGAAGAAAAGAAAAAGCGTAAATCGGTAATCCTTAAAAAAAGGCGCACACAAATTGCCAAAATTCTTTTGCAAAATTTAAAAAATATTTACAAAAATAAGCTTGGCAAGGTTTTTATTGACGCTGGTATGGAAAACTTTGCTCTCCCCTTAGAAGAATCGACCTCTTCAACCGGCTACGGCACGCTTGCAAAGGGCTCGAAAATTAATATGGAGCAAGGCAAAAAAATCAGGGCGTTTACTTATTGGGAAAAGGTTAACGATATCGATTTAAGCATTATCGGCTTAGATAAAAAAGGCAACCAAACGGAATTTTCTTGGCGTAACATTTCAACTGTTTCGGCAGAGCAAAAGCACGACGCTATCGCCTTTTCCGGCGACCAAACCTCCGGCTACAACGGCGGTTCAGAATTTTTTGATATTCAAGTAGAAAATTTTATAAAGGAATTCCCCGATATTCGCTATTTGGTATTTTGCAACAACGTCTATTCGGGCACGCCGTTTAGTAACTGTATTTGCAAGGCGGGCTATATGCTTAGGGATATTGACGAAAGCGGTATGGTTTTCGAGCCTAAAACGGTTAAAACCTCGTTTACTATTAACTGCGAAAGCACCTTTGCTTATCTGTTTGCGTTCGACCTTAAAAAAAGTCAATTTATTTGGCTTAATATTACGGGCGATAGCAAAAACAGAATTGCAGGCACTTCAAGCATAAGGTTCGTAATGGAAAATTTTACCGCAACCGAAGTTATAAATTTGTCTTCGCTTTTTAAAATGATGGCAACCAAGGTTGTAAAAACGCCTGAAGAAGCCGATATAATCCTTTCCGATAACGATATACCCGTTTCAAGCAGTCAGCAAATTATTCGTAGCTACGACTTTGAAAAAATATTAGCGTTAATTAATAATAATTAAAATTTTTAGGTGGCTATTTTTCAGTAGCTACCTATTTTTTATACAATTTTAGCAATTTTGCAAAAATTTGAACTATATTCAATAAATTATTTAAAATTTTAACGCGCGTTTAAAAGCGCATTTATATTAAGTGGCATTTGCAAAAACAATACCTTAATGTAAAACATTAAAAATCTATTGACAAATTTTTAATAATATGCTATTATATATTTAACTTAATAATTTATAATGCGATGAAGCGGAGTAGTAGTACTTTTTTGGGGTTAAGAGAGTTATCGGGTGGTGTAAGATAACCGAAGAAAATTTGCGAACTCGCCGCCGAGCAGATTTACTCAACAAGCAAGCGTGCCGCTTGACCAAAGTATCTTAATTACTAATAATCAAGTCAAGCCGTTCGCAATTCAACAAGCGTTCCGCTTGACCAAAGTATCTTAATTACTAATAATCAAGTCAAGCCGTTCGCAATTCAATAAGCGTTCCGCTTAATTAAAATGCTTAAGTAGGTAAATACGGTTTCCCGCCGTAAAACGGGTAGGGCGTGTATGCGCCCCTAAGGCAGCAAAGGCTGTAAAGAAGAGTGGTACCACGCGGCGCGGCGTCTCTTTAATAGAGATTCCGCGCTTTATTTTTGAATAGGTATAAATATGAAAAATTTTATTAAGTACGAAAAACAGTATTTTCTTCCCCCCGTGCCCTGTTACGACTGGGCTAAAAAGGACGCAATCGAAAAAGCGCCCTCTTGGTGCTCCGTTGACCTTAGAGACGGCAATCAATCCTTAATCGAGCCTATGGATTTGCAAACCAAGGTAGAATTTTTTAAGCTTTTGGTAGAAATCGGCTTTAAGGAAATCGAAGTGGGCTTCCCTGCGGCGTCGCAAACGGAATACGATTTTTTGCGTAAGCTTATCGACGAAAATTTAATCCCCGACGACGTAACCGTTCAGGTTTTAACGCAGGCAAGGGAACATATTATCAAAAAGACCTTCGACGCCGTAAAAGGCGCAAAAAAAGTAATTATCCATGTTTATAACTCTACTTCCGTGGCCCAGCGCGAACAGGTTTTTAAAAAGAGCAAGGAAGAAATTAAAAAAATTGCCGTAAAGGGCGCAACGCTTTTAAAGGAGCTTACCGATAAGGAGGGCGCAAGCTATCGCTTTGAATATTCCCCCGAATCGTTTACCGGCACCGAGCCCGAATATGCGTTAGAGGTAGTTAACGCCGTGTTGGAAGTTTGGCAACCCACTCCCGAAAGAAAGGCAATAATAAACCTTCCCGCAACGGTAGAAAACGCTATTCCCCACGTCTATGCTCAACAGGTTGAATATATGCACAAATTTATGCGCTACCGTGACGCAGTAGAAATTTCCCTTCATCCCCACAACGATAGGGGTTGCGGTGTTGCCGCGGCAGAGCTTGGCATACTTGCAGGGGCAGACAGAATTGAAGGCACGCTTTTTGGCAACGGCGAAAGAACGGGCAACGTTGATATTATTACCCTTGCAATGAATATGTTCTCACAAGGCGTAAACCCTAATCTCAACTTTAAAAATATGCCCTATATATGCGCTTTATATAAAAGCTTTACCAATATGCCCGTAAGCCCCCGTCAGCCTTACGCCGGCGAGCTGGTGTTTGCAGCATTTTCCGGCTCTCACCAAGACGCTATCGCAAAGGGTATGGATTGCAGAAAGGGCAAAGAGGATGAAAAGTGGACCGTTCCCTATCTTCCTATCGACCCTCACGACGTAGGCAGAAAATACGATTCTGACGTTATACGCATCAATTCTCAATCGGGTAAGGGTGGCGTAGGCTACGTTTTACAAACGGCGTTTGGAATTAACGTACCTAACGGTATGAAGGAGCAGATGGGATATAAGGCGAAGGATGTTTCCGACAATTTGCACAAAGAGCTTTCCGCAAACGAGGTTTACGATATCTTCGTGCAAAACTATATCGAAAATCATACGCGCTTTGAAATTCCCGAGTGCCACTTTAAGCAGGTTAGCGGAATTGAAGCAACCGTATCCATTTTTGAAAACGGTAAAAGCGAAACGGTCGTTGCGCAAGGTAACGGCAGATTAGACGCAGTTTCAAATGCAGTAAAATCGTACTTTAAAAGGGATTTCGTTATAATCGGTTACGAACAGCACGCCCTTTCACAAACCTCCAAGGCAAAGGCTATTTCTTATATAGGAATAGAATCTAACGGAAAAACTTACTGGGGCGCAGGCATTGACGAAGATATTATAAAAAGCTCGTACAAGGCCCTTGTTTCAGCAGTAAATAACTTAATGGTTGGCTAATATATGCCACTCAATTCAAATAAAAGTGCCTTTTTGGGCGCTTTTATTTTGCCATAATTTAAAGGCAAAATTCACACGATTATAATAATTATACGCTTGACTAAAAACAGCGTATATGTTAAACTATAATTACTAAACAAAAGGAGAAATTTTGTGTATCCTCACGCAGTAATAACTATTTTCGGCCAGGGTATATACCTATACGGTATATGTATGGCGTTGGGACTAATAACCTGCTTCGTCTTTTTAATGAAGGCGTTTCAAAAACAAAATTTTAACGATAATTCTATCGACGTAATTTTGTTAGTAGGCATCTTCGGCGTTGTGCTCGGTTTATTTTCGGCAATGCTTTTCCAGTCTATTTACGATTTTATCGCAAACCCCGAAGCAGGCTTTAAGCTTGGCGGAATGACCTTCTTGGGCGGATTAATCGGTGGTGTCGTTGGCTATCTTGCAGTATATTGGCTTTACATTTATGTAATTGCGCCCCGCACAAAAATTAAGTGGTTGCAAAACAATATGAACGCCGGCATAACCGACGCTCTTCCCATAATCCCCGTAGGCATAGTGCTTGCGCACGCGTTTGGCAGACTCGGTTGCTTTTTTGCAGGCTGTTGCCACGGCGCGCAAACGGACGCTTGGTACGGTATCGATTTCCCCAGCATAGCAGGTACGGCAAAATATATTCCTACACAGCTTTTCGAGTGTATTTTCCTATTGCTTTTGGCGTTTATAATGATAGTGCTTTTTTATAAGTACAAATTCAACTGCAACTTTGGCGTTTACTGCATTGGTTACGGCATATGGCGCTTCTTAATTGAATATATCCGCGACGACTACCGTGGCGAATTAGTGCCCGGCTTAACCCCCTCGCAGTTCTGGTGCATACTTATGGTTGCGCTTGGAATAGGTTATTTCTTCCTTTATAAGTACTTGTTTAAGGATAAAATGAAGCACCCCGAGCTTCAGCCCTCGGTTTACAAAAAGGCAACGGCAAACGGTGCTTCTCAAGAGAAGGTGGAAGAGGTAATTAGCCAAGAAGTTCAAGTAAACAGCCAAGAGATGGAAGTAACCAACCAAGAGGTTGAAGGCGAATAATCTAAAAAACAGTAAAACTAAATACGGTTTAACTAACGCGCCGAGCAGGCTTAAAACCTGCTCGGCGCAACTTTATATATTGCGTAAACGCTTTGGTATAACTTATTAAAAATTTCACATACTTTACCTTGCAATGTAAAATTTGTTAAGGAGAAAATATGAAAGCAACTGGAATAGTTAGAAGAATAGACGAGCTTGGCAGAGTAGTAATCCCCAAGGAAATTAGAAACACTTTAAGGTTAAAATCGGGCGATCCGTTAGAAATTTTTACCGAGAGGGACGAGCTTATGCTAAAAAAATATTCACCGATAGCGTCTTTAGAACAGTTTTCTGAAGGAACGGCAAAAAGCTTAAGCGATATATCGGGGCATCTTGCGTTAATTTGCGATACGGACGGCGTTTTATACGCTTCAGGCAACGGCAAGCGTAATCTTTACGGCAAGGCTCTTTCTAAAAAAATGGAACAAATTTTAGAAGGCAGAAAAAGTTATATCGCCAACCTTGCCGAAGGCGGTGATATCGTTCCCATATGCGAAAACACCGAAAACGATATAACTGCGCAAATAATAGTGCCTATCGTTAGCGGTGGCGACTGCTTGGGCGCGGTGGCGTTAATTTCTACCGAGCAAGGCGCAAAAATCGAATCAACTATCGCTAAGCTTGCCCAGCTTTCGGCAACCATATTAGCAACTCAATTCGATTAATTTTTTAAAAAAGCGTATAAGCGTCGCAATTACCGTAGCACGGCAAAAGCCTAAAACAGTTTTAAAAATAAGTAAGCGTTTAAGGTTTTCGTGCGCAATTTTGCCCGCTTCTACGCTTTTTATTACATATGTTTAAGGGCAAGCAATCGTATTTAATGGGTGCAATAATAATTTCTGCAGGCGGCTTCGTTTGCAAAATTATAGGCGCTATGTACAGAATTCCTTTAACCGCGCTATTAGGTGGCGAGGGTATGGGCATTTACCAAATGGTGTACCCGTTATATTGCATTTTGCTAACCGTTTCCGCATCAGGTATTCCAACGGGTATTGCTCGCTTGGTTGCTTCGGGCAACGGCGAAGGGGCAGAAAAAAAGGCGTTTTTAATTTACGGCTCAATAGGCGTTTTAGGCTCTTTACTAATGTTTGCCTTTTCGGGCGCGCTGGCATCCATTATGGGGGAAGAAGCCGTAAAAAGCTGTTGTCGCGCTCTTTCGCCCGCGGTATTTTTCGTGTCTGTTTTATCCGTCGTAAGGGGATATTTTCAAGGTAAAAGCAACATGGTCCCCACCGCCGTTTCTGAGGTAACGGAGCAAATTATTAAGGTGGGCTTGGGTTGCCTTTTAGCCTATATTTTCAAAAATAATTTAACCCTAGCAGTCGCATCCACCCTATTTGCCGTAACCGTGGCGGAATTAGTTACGGCAACCTTTGCAATTATCGCTTATTTAAGGCATAATAAGGGGGGAATAAGCAAAAATTCGCAAAAAACCCCACCTGCAAAAAGCATATTAAAATATACGATTCCGCTAACCTTAACGGCAATGGCAATGCCCCTTTCACAGTTTGCTGAAAGCGCCGTTGCTATTCGCCTTTTAAGGCAAATAACGCAGGAAGCAACCGCGCTATTCGGCATATTTTCAGGGTGCGCAATAACGATAATAAATTTACCCGTTTCAATAAGCTACGGGCTTGCGGCGGCAAGCGTACCGCAAATTGCGCCCTTCGTTTCAAGCGGTCAAATAAAAAAGGCAAAACGCCTTGCCTATAAGGCGCTTTTATTCACCCTTGCAATTTCCTTACCCTGCGCAATCGCCCTTTATTTTTTTGCGCCGTTCGCGGTGGAAATAATTTTTAAAAGCCTGCCCCCTTCGCAAAAGCAAACGCTTATTTATTTAGTAAAAATAATGTCGCAAAACGCAGTAACCTCTTCGCTCGTGCAAACCTCGTCAGCGTGCTTAACGGCGTTGGGAAAGCCGTTAAAAAACGCCGTAACGCAATGGGGGGTGTGTATTTTAAGGGTTATTTTAACGGCGGTTTTAATTAAATTTACAACTCTTTCGGTGGTAGGTGCGGCAATCTCGGCAAACTGCTGTTATTTGGTTGCAGTAATTTTAAATTTTTGCTATATTATTAAAGAAGGAGCAAAAAATGAAAATTACGCTTATAGGTCTGGGCACAGACGAAAACGATTTAACCTTAAAGGGTAAACAAGCCCTTGACAGCGCGCAAAAAATTATGGCGCGCACAGCGCTTACTAAATCCTATAATAGCCTTAAAGGCTATAATGTGGAAGCGCTCGACCATATTTTTACCACCTCACGCTCGTTTGAAACCTTAAATAAAAAGCTGGCAAACGCCGTTTTAAACGCCGCAAAAAACTGCGAAGTGGTTTATTGCGTCGACGGTGCGGTTAGCGAAGATATCGCTTGCAAAATTATTGCAAAGCGCCATAAGGATTGTGTTGTTATCGAAGGCGTTTCAAAAACTGCGCACGCCGCGTCGCTCGCAAAAATTCAAAGCACGCAAATTTGCGCTCTTTCCGCTTACGATATTAAAAATATTAAGCCCTCAAGCGCAACGGTCGTTTACGATATCGACAGCGCGTTTATCGCAAGCGAGGTAAAGGAGGTGCTTTCCAGCCTTTACGGCGAAGAAAGCCCTTGCGTTTTTATTTGCGCAAACAAAGCCAAAAAAATAAAAATTTACGAATTAGATAGGCTTAAAAATTACGACTATTCCTGCTCCGTTGCGGTAGAGCATAATAGCTTTTTAACTCGCGAAAAATACGATTATTGCGATTTGGAAGAAATTATTCGCATACTTCGCGCCCCCGGCGGATGTCCTTGGGACAGGGTGCAAACGGTGGAGAGCATAAGGAAGAATATAATTGAAGAAGCTTACGAATTAGTTGACGCAATAAATAAAAAGGATGCGGATATGATTAGGGAAGAAAGCGGTGATTTGCTTCTTCAAGCCGCATTTGTAACCGTTATGATGGCGGAAACAGGCGAATATTCAAGCATGGACGTCACCACCGAGGTCGTAAAAAAATTAATTTTCCGTCACTCCCACATATTCGGTAAGGACAAGGCGGAAAGCGCCGACTCTGCCCTTTCCGTTTGGGAAAAGAACAAAACCGTAGAAAAAAATCAGCAAACCTTTGGCGAAACGGTGCTTGCCGTGCCCACGGCTTTCCCTGCGTGTATGCGCGCCCAAAAGGTGCAAAAGCGCGCGGCAAAATCGGGCTTCGATTTTTCTTCTGCCGAGCAGGCAGCCCAAAAAATTAACGAAGAGCTTTTAGAGCTTTTATCTGCAATAAAATCCAACAATCCTGCAAATATCGAAGAAGAAGCAGGGGACTTAATGTTTTCAGTAATAAACACCTGCCGTCTTGCAGGGGTAGATTGCGAGCAAGCGTTATCTCAGTCCGTCGAAAAATTTATAAAGCGCTTCGTGGCGTGCGAAGAGCTTGTTATTGCCGACGGAAAGGATATTACAAAGCTTACCGAAGAAGAACTCGATAAATATTATATAAAGGCGAAAAATGCACTTAAAACCAATTAAAATAGGCAACTTAATAACGCCCAACAATATTTTTTTAGCACCGCTTGCAGGCTACACCAACGCGCCCTTTAGGCAAACCTGCTACGATTTTGGCGCAGGGCTTACCGTAACGGAAATGATTTCTGCAAAGGGGCTTTGCTACAATAGTCAAAATACCAAGGATATGCTGGTTTTTACCGAAGAATATACGGGCATAAAGGCAGTACAGCTTTTTGGCGCAGAGCCTGAATTTATGGAAAGAGCGGCGCTTTCAGAAGATATTGCACCCTTTGATTTAATAGATATTAATATGGGTTGCCCTATGCCAAAAATTTATAATAACGGCGAAGGTAGCGCGCTTTTAAATAATATTCCCTTGGCGAAAAAAATTATTAAAGCGTGCAAAAAAAGCGGTAAGGCCGTTTCGGTAAAATTCCGTATCGGCGTTAATAATTCAAGCATAGTTGCCACCCAATTTGCAAAAATGTGCGAAGATGCCGGGGCGGATTTAATTTGTATTCACGGCAGAACTAAGGATAAAATTTATTCCGGCGAGGTGAATTTTGAACAAATCGCCAAGGCAAAGCAAGCGGTAAAAATCCCCGTTATTGCCAACGGAGGAGTTTTTTGCAAAAATGACGCCGAAGAGCTTTTACAAAAAACGGGGGCAGACGGCGTTGCCGTTGCTCGTGGCGCAATGTACGCCCCTTGGATTTTTGAAGAAATTTGCGGTGGCGAGCATAAGGATAAAAAGCAAGCGGTAATAAAACAGCTTTTGCAAACCAAGCAAATTTTAGGCGAACGCTTTGCAACCGTTTTTATGCGTAAAATGGTAGGCTTTTACATAAAGGGGCAATTTGGCGCAAGTGCAATAAAAGAAAGGCTTTTTAAATGCGACAACACCGACGAGGTTTTGCAAATAATAAACCAAATTAACTTTTAGTTTTTTATTAATGTAACTAAATTTGCCCGAGGGCGGCTAAAAGACGCCCTCGGGCTACTTATTTTTTACGGACGCCAACTTTTTCATCTCTACGATAAATTAGCAAAAGCAAGGCTAATGCTTTCCGTAAACTATTTTGCATACGACGAGGTTTTACAAACTTCGTCATTTTTTTATTTTTTTCGGGCGAAAATAAGCTTTATAATAGCAACTAAGATGCAGGTTTATATCGAGCTTGCGCTCCTTGAAAATTTTTGTATGGATTTTTCACTTTTAGTCTGCGCAAAGCTAATAACAAAAAATATCGCACGCTATTATAGGGTGTTTTTAGGCGCTTTGGTCGGCGCAATTTTCGCCGTCCTATTTCCGCTAATTTCCTTTAACCAAGCCGTCGTTTTAATTTTAAAAATTTGCGCGGGCATAGTAATTTGCCTAATCGGCGCAAGGTTTATAAAGGTTAAAGCGTTTATAAAATTCGCGTGCGTATTTTTCGCGTTAACCTTTTTATTAGGTGGCGCGCTAACTGCAATATTTTCCTATTTTAACCTTAACTACGCTAACGGCGCAGGCTTTTTAATTTCTTCAATCCCCGTGGGAATACCGCTATTTTGCATAGTTTTGCTTATGCTTGGGTGTAAGCGTTTGGCTAACAAAATAATTTCTAAAAATAGCAAAATAAGCGTTAAATGCCATATAGTACGGGGGCAATCAAGCGTTTTAGTTAGCGGATTTTACGATAGTGGAAACAAGGTTTACTTTAAAGGCTCGCCCGTTTCGGTTATAGATTTATCGGTGGCTGAAAAAATTATCGACATTAATGGAATATTTGACCTCGTTTTAATTCATACTGTTGCGGGGAGCAAAAAAATTAAAATTTTTACTGCCGACGAAATTATATTATATACGGGCGAAAAAACGCATAAAATAAAAAACGTAACCTTTGGGATAAGTCCCAACAAAATTTCTTGCGCGGTGCTTCATCCCGATTTGTCGGAGGCAATATAAAATGTTTAAAAAATTAAAACTGCTTTTATTAAAAATTTTTAGGCGCAATACGCTCGACTACATTTGTGGAACGGAGGCGCTTCCTTTGCCCTTTTCTACCGAGGAGGAATGCGATAAAATTTCCCGCTTGGAAAAGGGGGACGAAGATGCAAAATCCGCGCTCGTAGAGCACAATTTACGCCTTGTCGTTTACATAGCAAAAAAATTTGAAGGCTCGGGCGTCGACGGCGACGATTTAGTTTCCGTTGGCACAATCGGCTTAATTAAGGCAATCAATTCCTTCCGTTCCGATAAAAATATAAAGCTCGCCACCTACGCTTCAAGGTGTATCGAAAACGAAATTTTAATGTATCTTCGTCGCACCTCACGGCAAAAGCAGGAAATAAGCTTTGACGAACCGTTAAATACCGACTGGGAGGGCAACGAATTATTGCTTTCCGACGTTATGGGTACGGACGCCGACGTTGTTTATTCCGACGTTGAAGGGGGCGTAGAGAGGGAGCTTTTGCGCTCTGCCCTATTAAAGCTTCCCTCGCGTGAGCAAAAAATTATGAATATGCGTTTTGGCTTAAACGGCAACGAAGAAATGACGCAAAAGGACGTTGCCGACGAGCTTGGCATTTCTCAAAGCTACATCTCCCGTTTAGAAAAAAAGATTATACATAAATTAAAAAAGGATATTTCCCGCCTTATTTAAACAAACTAAAAATAATAAAAACATAGCTTGGCGCAATTTGTCGCACCCCCTTTAAATTTTACATAATTTTAAAGGGGGTTTTTTATGCAAAAGGTAGTAATTTGTGGCGTAGATACTTCAGGGCTTCCGCTTCTTTCGCAAAAGGAGCAGGAAGAGCTTATGATAAAAATTAAAAACGGCGATATTTCCGCAAGGGAAAAATTTATTGTGGGCAATATGCGCCTCGTTTTGTCGTTAGTTAGAAGGTTTTGGGCTAAAAACGCAAACTCGGACGACGTTTTTCAAGCAGGGTGCATAGGGCTTATAAAGGCGATAGACAATTTTAATATTTCCATAGGCGTAAAATTTTCCACCTACGCCGTGCCAATGATAATCGGCGAAATTAAACGCTATCTTAGGGACGGAAATTCCCTGCGCGTTGCCCGTTCCATAAGGGACACTGCGTACAAAATTTTAAAGGTGAGGGAAAAGCTTGAAGAAGAAAACGAGATGGTAACCTACGATAAAATTGCCGAAAGTATGAATATAGCCGTTTCGGAGGTAGCGTATGCGTTAGACGCAATCTCCGACCCCGTGTCTTTATACGAGCCGGTGTATAATAAGGCAGGCGATACCTTACTTTTAATGGACCAAATTTACGACGAAAAGAATAACGACGAGGTGTGGACGGAAAATACCGCCTTATACGAGGCGATTAAAAGCTTAGACGACAGGGAAAGGAACATTTTAGTTTTGCGCTATTTCGAAGGTAAAACCCAAACGGAAATAAGCAAAGAAGTAGGTATTTCGCAGGCGCAGGTTTCGCGCTTGGAAAAATCTGCCCTAAAGCAAATCAAGGCAAATATATGTTAAAGTAGCAATCTTTTGCGCATTTTTATAAGCATTTGTACGATATTCAATAAATTACAAAATAAATAAAAATTACGCTTGACAGCCGTATTTTAGTTGTGCTATAATAAGTTTGAACAATGTTCAATAAGGTGTTTTACTAAGGAGAAGGCTATGGCAGAGGATATAAAAAAATCAACCAAGGCAGAAGAAAAGCGTAACGAAATTATTTCCGCCGCACTCGATTTGTTCTTTTCAAAGGGCTACGAAGCAACTACGGTTAGGATGATTCAAAACAGGGTAAACCAGCCCGTTGGGCTTTTTTATTACTATTTTCAATCAAAGGACCAAGTTTTCGAAGCCGCAATGGAAGTATTTTTTGAAAAATACGAAGCAAAAATGCAAAAAATTATTTCCGATAATTCTAACGGCCCTTACAATAAAATTACGAAATACATTAATTTTATCGACTACTTTACTCAAAGCTTTAGGGATAAGTATTCCGGAAAAATCCATTGGAGCGTTTTAAGCTCCCTTTGGGAATACACCATAAGAATTATGCGCCGTTATATAATGGTAATTTTGCAAGGCTATAGCCGTATCGGCTTAATTTACAAAACCCAGGCAGACTTGGAAATCGTTGCAAACATAATCGCTTACAGCGTTGGTGGTAGTATTTTATATCAAAACAAGCAAGCCTTTGAACGCCAAAAACCCGAATTGTTTAGAAATATTGCAATGCTAACCACTATTCCTTTAGATAGATTATAATACTTTAAAGGTATAATAAGTAAAAGCGTTATAAGCATAGGTAAAGCAATTTTTAGGTAAATAATTGCGTTTTAACCCCGTGTTTACGGTTAGCCTTGTGTTCACGGTTAGGCGTTTAATTTTAAACGCCACCTGCAATTAAAAATTTGCCGTCGGTTTAGCATCTCCGTTTTTTATAAAGCGGTAGGCTTGTTCTTCGGTTTTATACTTTTATTTTTCAGTTTTTTACTCCTGTATTTCTGCGCCCCGCAAATTTTTGCGGGGCGCAGTTCTTTATTCTTGCTTTATTATTACCTTCGCGGTGCCTTATTATTGCCTTATTATTACTTTATCGTTACATAATTTTTACCGTATTATTACCTTACCGTTACCTTACCGCAATCAAAAAAATTAAAAAAATTTTATAAAAGGTATTGACAGTATTAAAATTCGGTGCTATACTGCTAATACAGTTAATACAATTAATACAGTTAAACGGTGTTTGGAGATTTTTGTGTTTATTAAACTTTTGGGAAAAAAGAGCGTATATGAAGATATTTGCGACCAATTTATTCGTTATATCGAGCTTGGCGTTTTAAAAGAAGGGGAAAAATTGCCCTCTTGCCGTCAGCTTGCTATGAGCTTGGGCGTAAATCCCAACACCGTTTCGCACGCGTACGAAATTTTAGAAAAAAAGGGCTTCGTCGTTTCTTTTGAAAAGCGTGGCGTATATGTAAAAGCGGGCACAACGGAGCAAAGCAAATTAATTTTAGAAGCAAAAGAACAAATTAAAAGGCTTTACGATTCTGGCTTATCATATAACTTAATAAACGAAATCATTGCCGAAGTATATAAGGAGGATAATGATGATTGAAATTAAAAATTTAACGAAGCGTTACGACGACTTCGAAGCGCTATCCAACCTAAATTTAACGATTCCGAGCGGTAGTATATTTGGATTAATAGGTGTAAACGGTGCAGGTAAATCAACTCTGCTTCGCACCCTTGCCGGCGTTTTTAAGGCTGAAGAAGGGCAAATTTTTTACGATGGAGAAGAGGTATATAACAACGAAAAATTAAAAAGGCAAATCTTTTTTATGCCCGACGAGCCCTATTACGCCACGGGTATGAACGGCGAAAAATTAGCCGAGCTTTACCGCTCGTTCTACGATTTTAACAACGAGGTGTTTCTTAACTTCGTAAAAGAATTTTCCCTTAATTTAAAAACGCCTATTCGCTCCTTTTCCAAGGGTATGAAGCGAAGATTATTCGTAAGCATAGCCTTTGCTTGCTCGCCGAAATATTTGCTTTTAGACGAGGTTTTCGACGGATTAGACCCCGGCGCAAGGCTTCAGCTTAAGCGTGGGCTTATCGATATGTTAGATAAAAATAAAGGCACGGCGATAATAGCCAGCCACTCGCTTCGCGAGCTTGAAGATATTTGCGATTGCTTTGGGCTTATCGACGGCAAAAGGGTGGTCGATTCGGGTAGCCTTTCGAATTATTTAGATCAAATTTATAAGTTCCAAGTTGCCTTTAATTCGCCCATATTAAGGGGGCAATTAGATTTTGAAGTGCTTTCGTTTGAACAAAATGGCAGGGTGGCAACCATTACTGCAAAGGGCGAAAAGCAACAAATAATAAATAAAATTAAAGCGCTTAATCCCATTTTAATAGACGAAATGCCCGTTGATTTTGAAGAATATTTCATTTCAAAAATTTCTAAAACGCAAGGGGGTAACTAATATGAAAAAGTATTTTTTATACGAGGTTAAGCAAGCGCTTCTCCCCACTATAATTTTTACCGCAATTGCTTGTGTTATATACATTTTAAGTATAGAGCCTTCCTACTTTATATTAAGTATAGAGCCTTCCTACTTTATATATAGCGACGGCACGGCTGGCTCCTGCTGTGTTTTCAGCGTTCAAACGATACTTATGGTGCTTTGCACCATTACCCCCATTTTAAACTTTGCTTTCAAGGGCAAGGCAAGGGAGGTGGACTTGTGGTATTCAATGCCCATTTCCCGTGAAAAGCTTTATGCAGTAAAGTCGGCAATAAGCATTTTGCAAGCGTTAATTCCCTACACCGTAGCGTACTGGTTAGGCTTTTTATACGTAATAGCGCACAAAAACATCTTTTTCTTGCAGTACTATTTTTACCTTTATTTAATTTCGCTTGCGTTGGCGGTATCGCTTATAGGCTTAAACGCGTTTTTCTTCACCCGCGCAAACAATCTCGTGGACGGAATTGCAAATATATTCTTTATCTCCTGCGTAGGCGCGCTATTAGTCTTTTATATTTATCAACTGTTTCCAATTAAATCAACCGACCCTTCGTTTTGGTTTACTTATAGCCCCATAACGGCAACCACGACTATGTTTAGCGAATTAATCCAAACGGGCGAATTTGTAATAGGCTATATTACAATTAACCTCCCTTCAGGCGAAACCTACGAAATGGCACGCCATTTAACCTTTGCGTGTATGCCCGTTATGCACACGGTATTCGGCGTTTTGGGCGCAGGCAGCTGGTTCGGTTTATTCTATATGCTAAAGCACGACAAGGCAGAAAATTCCGAAAGAATTTCCACAAGCCTAATCGGCTACAAAAGCTTTATACCTATTTACGTAGCGTTAATAACGGGGCTAATAGGCTTCGAAGGCTATATGAGCGCCCTTTTTATAGCAATAATCGTGGCGCTCGGTGCAATAGCGTATTTTGGTTATAAGCGTAGCTTTAAGCTAGCAAAAAACGATATTATAGCCTTGTGTACTTCGGTAATCGTAGGCGTTATTTTATCTACTTTAATTTAGAGTTTTTAGCGTTAGTCAAGGCATATTACCGCCTCAATTAAAAATATTTCCTTTTAATGCGCCCAACTATTTAAATACAATGGGTGCATTATTATTTTTAACTCGAATATGTTTTGACAATACTTTTATTAAATGGTAAAATAAGTAAGTAAATAATCGTATTTTGTACACGCCGTTGGTAGGGCTTGGTAAGCGTTTTACAGCGGTTAACTAACGAGGAATTTTATGAGAGAATTTTTTGGATTAGAATATATTGATGGCGGATACCACTTTATTCGTTCTGCCGAAGGCGCGTGGTCTTGGCAGCACCTAACGTTTGTGTTTAGCCTTATTGCTTTAATGATAGCGCTTGCAATATTATTTGGATTAAAAAATAGGGGCAAAACGGATAAACAAAAAAACGGCGTATTAATTGCTTGCGCTTTTTTAATTAACGCATTTGAAATAGTAAAAATAATAGTGCTGTGCATAAGGTGCCAAAACGCTATGCATTGGCTATACGTACTGCCTTTATTTTTATGCAGTCTTCAATTAATAGCTCTTCCGTTAGCCGCTTTTTGTAAGGGAAGAGTAAAGGAAGCAAGCTTGGATTTCGTGGTAATTTTTGGTATATTAGGCGCAATATTCGGCACTATTGGCGCTGCGCAAAACTATAACGCTTATCCCGTACTTTCAATGGATAACGTCTTTTCTGGCATCACCCATTCAATCTCAGGTTTTGCGTCTCTTTACATATTAATAGTCGGCATGGCAAGTATGAAAAAGAAAAACTTTATAATAACGCTTTCTATTTTGCTTGGAATTTCCGTTTTAGCGTACGTGGCAAATATAATTTTAGACTATAACTATATGTTTTTAATGCGTGACGACGGCACACCGTATAGCATTTTTTATAACCTTGTAAACGGAAACCCCGTGGCGTATCCTTTAATCGTCGTCGGTTTATTCGTAGTGTATATGTCGTTGTATTATTGGATATATTACTTGGTTATAAATAAGTTAAACAAAAGTAAAATATCGTAAAATTACGTTGTATTTTAAGGCGAAATTAAAAGTTTGCTATCGGGCGAAATTAACAGCTGTTTTAAAAATTGATAGGCTAATATATGGCAAATAATTAAAAAAGCGAGTGAATTTTTCACTCGCTTTTATCTTATACGTAACTGCATAAAACTGCAAACGGGGACGGGGGTGGTTGTTAGTTTTTAAAGCGCAAATATTAAATAGGTTAGTTGTTATAACTCTAAAATAAAAAAGGCGAGCAGTTATTTGCTCGCCTTAAAATTATAATTTTAAATTACTTGCTCATACCTTCTTGCACTGCAACTGCAACTGCAACGGTAGCGCCAACCATGGGGTTGTTACCCATACCAATTAAGCCCATCATTTCAACGTGAGCGGGAACGGAGGAGGAGCCTGCGAACTGAGCGTCGCCGTGCATTCTACCCATAGTATCGGTCATGCCGTAAGAAGCAGGGCCTGCCGCCATATTGTCGGGGTGAAGGGTTCTACCAGTACCGCCACCGGAAGCAACCGAGAAGTATTTAACGCCGTTTTCGGTACACCATTTTTTGTAAGTGCCTGCAACGGGGTGCTGGAATCTGGTGGGGTTGGTGGAGTTACCAGTAATGGAAACGGAAACGTTTTCAAGCTTCATAATAGCAACGCCTTCGTTTACGTTGTCAGCGCCGTAGCACTTAACCTTTGCTCTGGGGCCGTCGGAGAATGCTACGCTGTCAACAACCTTAACTTCTTCTGCGTAAGGATCGAACTGAGTTCTTACGTAGGTGAAGCCGTTAATTCTGGAAATAATATAAGCAGCGTCTTTGCCTAAACCGTTTAAGATTACTCTTAAAGGCTTAACTCTAACTTTGTTTGCGTTTTCTGCAATTTTAATCGCGCCTTCTGCAGCCGCAAAGGATTCGTGGCCTGCAAGGAAACAGAAGCAGTCGGTTTCTTCAGATAAGAGCATAGAGCCTAAGTTGCCGTGGCCTAAACCAACTTTTCTGTTTTCAGCAACGGAACCGTTAATACAAAAAGCTTGTAAACCGATACCGATTGCAGCGGCCGCGTCAGCAGCCTTTACGCAACCCTTTTTAATAGCGATTGCAGCGCCAACGGTATACGCCCAAACTGCGTTTTCAAAGCAGATAGGCTGGGTGCCTCTAACTATAGCGTCGCAGTCAACGCCCTTTGCAAGGCAAATGTCTTTACATTCTTCAATAGAATTAATACCGTATTCCTTTAAAACGCCTAAAATTTTGGCTTCTCTTCTTTCATAGCTTTCAAAAAGTGCCATAATTAGTCAACCTCCTTGTCCGTTCTGGGGTCGATGTGCTTAACTGCGCCTTGTTCCTTGGTATATCTGCCGTAGGTGCCAATAGCTTTTTCGTAAGCTTCGACGGGGCTTAAGCCCTTTTTAATAAAGTCGGTCATTTTGCCTAAGGATACGAATTTATAACCGCAAACTTCGTTGTTCTTGTCAAGAGCCATAGCTATCACGTAACCTTCAGCCATTTCTAAATATCTGGTGCCCTTTAATCTGGTGCCGTACATAGTACCAACTTGGGAGCGAAGACCTTTACCTAAATCTTCCAAGCCTGCGCCAACGGGAAGACCGTCGTCAGAGAAAGCAGACTGAGTTCTGCCGTACACGATTTGTAAGAACAATTCTCTCATAGCGGTGTTAATAGCGTCGCATACAAGGTCGGTGTTTAAAGCTTCCAAAATGGTTTTGCCGGGTAAAATTTCAGAAGCCATAGCTGCGGAGTGAGTCATACCGGAACAACCGATAGTTTCTACTAAAGCTTCTTCTATAACGCCGTCTTTTACGTTAAGAGTAAGCTTGCAAGCGCCCTGTTGGGGTGCGCACCAGCCGATACCGTGGGTAAGGCCCTTGATGTCCTTGATTTCCTTTGCCTGAATCCACATTCCTTCTTCGGGAATAGGAGCGGGACCGTGTTCGAATCTGCCCGAAACACCCTTGGCAACGCAAATCATATTTTCAACGTCTTTTGAATATTGCATTACTGTTCCTCCAAGTTTTAAAGCGGTAAACCGCATAATTTTCTTTATACAGTATAACACAAAAATTTAATTATTACAATTAAATAATCAATAAAAAAGTACCTTAACGCTAAAAATTTTGCAAACTTATCGTAACTTTCTGTTTACAAAGGTAAAAATCGTATTATAATAAAGGTGTAAGGATTTTTTTAGGAGAAGAAAATGCTCTGTCAGCGTTGCAAAAAAAGGGAGGCTACCATAAGCCGTAAAGAAAATATTGATAAAAAAGATTACGTCTTTTATTATTGCAAACAATGCTATACTGAGTTTTGCGGTCCGCTCGCTTTTTCCGCAGGCGAAAGCTTTGCCGACATTTTAAGGGACGATAAAAAAAATATTGCCAAATGTCCCGTATGTCATACTACGATAGAAGAATATCAGCAAACGGGGCTTTTAGGCTGCGCAACCTGCTACGACGTTTTAAAGCAAGAGCTTTTGCCTTACATAAGGCGTATTCAAGGCAAGGATATGCACGTGGGCAAGGTTTTAAAGGAAGACCACAATAAGCACGATTTAATAAAGGAGCTAACCGCCCTGCAAGAAAAAATGGAAAGGGCGTTAAAGGGTAAGCGCTTTATAGAAGCAAGCTTAATCAACGCCAGAATAGTAGAAATAAATAAAATTTTATACGGGGGTAGATTAGATGATTGATTTTACCCTAGGCACGCAGGTTTCCACCCGTATTCGCCTTGCAAGGAATTTAGAAGGATATCCCTTCCCCTCGCATTTAAAGGACGAAAGAAAGGCAAAGGAAATTATAAGGCAGGTCAGCGCCGCGCTAAATAGGCTTGACGAGTTCTCGCTTTACTATATGGACGATATTTCGCCAAGCTTAGCAGGGCTTTTAAAGGAAAACCACCTTATAAGCCCGGCGTTAATAAAAAATCAACGCATATCGGCGGCGTTAATCAACGGTGAAGAAAGCGTTTCAATAATGATTAACGAAGAAGACCACTTGCGTGAGCAATGTATAGTAAAGGGCTTCGATTTAAGCCTTGCATACGAAACTATGTCGGAAATAGACTCAAAAATAGCAAGCTCAATTAAGTTCGTTTACGACGAGCAATTCGGCTATTTAACGGCTTGTCCCACCAACATAGGCACGGGTTTAAGGGCTTCGGTTATGCTTTTTCTGCCCGCAATAACCATAAACGGAGAAATGGATAAGGTAATAAACAGCGTTTCGCGTTTAGGGTTAACCGTAAGGGGCTTATACGGCGAAGGCTCGGAAGCGGAAGGGTATATGTATCAAATTTCAAACGAAGTAACCTTGGGCGTTACGGAGGAGGAAATTTTAAGCGAGGTACAGTCGGTTACGGAAAAGCTTACGGAGCTTGAAGCGAGCGAAAGATATAAGCTTTTAAACGGCGAAAACGCTTTAGATATAAAGGATAAATGCCTGCGCTCTTACGGAATATTAACCAACTGCGCTAAAATTTCAATAGAAGAGCTGGTAAAGCTTTGCGCCAATATAAAGCTGGGGGCTTGCCTTGGCTATCTAAACATTAGCGAAGTTTCTGCAATAGACGATTTAGTAATAAAAATGCGCCCTACCAACATAGACAGAGCAACGGGCTCGGCGTTAACGCAAGTGGAAATGGATAAATACCGCGCGGAGTACGCAGGTAAAAAGTTAAAATCGCTTATAATCTTATAAGCGCCGTCGCGTTTAGCGACGAAAGAATGGTGAATTTATGCAATATATGGACAGATTTTCAACAAACCTTCAAAAGGTAGTAAAGCTTGCCGAAGAAGCGGCAAGAATTTATAGATGTAGCTATATCGGAAGCGAGCATTTAATGTTCGCAATGTTAAATTACCCCGAGTGCACGGCATATAAAATTTTAAACTCGTGCGGGGTAAACGAAAGCGATTATAGGGGCTATTTCGTCCGTTCGATAGATACCAACTCTAATATTCAAGGCTTAACGCCCAGAACGAAATCTATGTTCGAAAAGGCAATTTACCTTTCGATAGATATAAACGGACAAAACTCCCTTGCGGGAACGGAGCATATGTTGCTTGCAATAATGGCTTCCTCAAACTGCCTTGCAATGCGCATACTAAACGCTCTCGGTGTAAGCGTAACTATGCTTACAAAAAAGGTAGAGCAGGTGATTAGCAACGGCGAAGGTGACAGCTTGCAGGAAGAGGAGGACGGCGAAGAGGAAAATTTATTCTTTAACGGTAACGGATATTCTGCCTCTCAACGCTCCCAACACGCTACTAAAAGCAACGACGCAAAGCTCGATAAGGCTTTACAGCAGTACGGCACCGATTTAACGCAAAAGGCAAAGGAAGGAAAAATCGACCCCGTTATAGGAAGAAAAAAGGAAATTGATAAAATAATCCAAGTGCTTTCTCGCCGTACCAAAAACAACCCCGTATTAATCGGCGAGCCGGGCGTTGGTAAAAGCGCCGTGGTAGAGGGCTTGGCGCAGGCTATCGTAAATAATCAAGTGCCCGAGCTTTTAAAAAACAAAACGGTATTCTCGCTCGATTTAGCAAGCATGGTTGCAGGTGCAAGATACAGGGGCGATTTTGAAGAAAGGCTTAAGGGCGCAATTAACGCAATAAAATCAAACGGAAGCGTAATTTTATTTATTGACGAAATACACAATTTGGTGGGCGCAGGCACGGCTGCCGAAGGCAATATGGACGCGGCTAATATATTAAAGCCTATGCTTGCCCGTGGCGAGCTTCAAACCATAGGCGCAACCACCTTGGAAGAATACAGAAAGTATATCGAAAAGGATGCGGCGTTAGAGCGTCGTTTTACTCCCGTACAGGTGGAAGAGCCCTCCGTTGAAGACACGGTTTCTATTTTAAGGGGGCTTAGAGATAAGTACGAGGCGCACCATAAGGTAGTAATCACCGACGAGGCAATAATCGCCTCCGCAACGCTTTCAGATAGGTATATTACCGACCGTTTTCTTCCCGACAAGGCAATAGACCTTATAGACGAAGCGGCTTCAAGGGCAAGGCTAAACAGCTATAACAGCCCCGACGAGGTTAAAGAATTAGAAGAAAGATTAAAGCGTTTAAACCTTGAAAAGAACAAGGCGGCAAAGGGCGAAAATTATACTCAAGCGCAACAGCTCGTAGAACAAATTAACGAGGTTCAAGCAAAAATCAAACAGCTAAAGGACGAGTGGAAGGGTGAAAAGCAAAACAGCTCGCCCACCATCAACAGCGAAGATATCGCAGAAATCGTCAGCGGTTGGACGGGCGTTCCCGTAGTAAAATTAACCGAGCAGGAAAGCGAAAAGCTTTTAAAGCTTGAAGAAAATTTACACAAGCGCATAATCGGTCAAAACGAAGCCGTTTCTGCAATTTCAAAGGCTATCAGAAGGGCAAGGGCAGGGCTTAACGAGCCCAACAAGCCCATAGGCTCCTTCATATTCGTAGGTCCTACGGGCGTAGGTAAAACCGACCTTGCCAAGGCGCTGGCAGAAACTATGTTTGGCGACGAAAAGCTAATGATAAGATTAGATATGTCGGAATTTATGGAAAAGCACTCCGTTTCAAAGCTTATCGGCGCGCCTCCCGGATACGTCGGCTACGACGATAGCAACGGCGGTCAGCTTACCGAAAGGGTTAGAAGAAAGCCTTATAGCGTAGTATTGTTCGACGAAATCGAAAAAGCCCATCCCGACGTATTTAACGTCTTGTTACAAATTTTAGACGACGGTAGGCTTACCGACAGTAAGGGCAGGGTTATAAACTTTAAAAACACCATTATTATAATGACCTCCAACGTCGGCGCAAGCCAAATAAGAAAGATGTCATCCTTGGGCTTTTCCTCTAATGAAGAAACGGACGGCTACGACGATATGAAGGATAAAATCAACGAAGCCTTAAAGGAACAGTTCAAGCCGGAATTCTTAAACAGATTAGACGATATTATAATCTTCCATAAGCTTTCAAAGCAAGAAGCGGCGGCTATTTGCCGAAAGATTACCGACGCTCTTTCCGCCCGCTTAAGATTAAGGAACATTACGCTTATCGTAACCGACGCCGCTATGGAAAAATTAGTGGAAGACGGATACAACGATATGTTTGGCGCGCGTCCCTTAAAGCGCATAGTGCAAAAGCATGTAGAAGATAGGCTTTCGGACGAAATTTTAGCAGGCAACGTTCTCCCTGGCGAGGTAGTTACCGTGGATTTATTCGAAGGTGAATTATCCTTTAAATCGGAAAAGCGCACGGAAGACTAATTTAAGCCTATTTTAAAAACTTTAATCCCTAAACTAAAAAAGCCCCACCAAGCAAAATTTTTACGCTTGGTGGGGCTAAATTTAATACCATATGCTAAAACATTTTAAAAACTAGTTAAAAATCTATTTATTTTTGCAATTTAATATGTTATAATATTAAATAATAATCAAATTTTAGTTAAAAAGATATATTTTTGGAGAATATAATGGCAAAAGAAAATTTTGTTGAACAAATTGCTGATATAGAAAAGGATTTCCCCCAATGGTACACCGACGTCGTTAAAAAGACGAAGCTCGTAGATTACGGCCCCGTAAAGGGCACTATGGTAATTCGCCCTTACGGCTACGCCATTTGGGAAAATATCCAACGCGAGCTTGATAAACGCTTTAAGGAAACCGGTCACGAAAACGCTTATTTCCCCTTGCTTATTCCTATGAGCTTTTTTACCAAGGAAGCGGAGCACGTTGAAGGCTTTGCGCCCGAAGTTGCGGTAGTTACCCACGCAGGCGGGGAAGAATTAGCCGAGCCTTTGGCAATTCGTCCTACCTCCGAAACGGTTTTCGGCAATATGTATTCCAAATGGCTTCAATCTTATAGGGATTTGCCTATTATGATAAACCAATGGGCAAACGTTATGCGTTGGGAAAAAACCACGCGTCCCTTTTTAAGAACCTCCGAATTTTTATGGCAAGAAGGTCATACCTGCCACGCAACCGAAGAGGAAGCGTTGGAAGAAACTATGAAGATGCTTGGCGTTTATAAAGAATTTGCCGAAAACTGCCTTGCTATTCCCGTTTTAACGGGCAAAAAGACGGAAAAGGAAAAGTTTGCAGGCGCAGTTGCTACCTTTGGTATGGAAGCAATGATGAAGGACGGTAAAAGCTTGCAAGCAGGCACTTCCCATTATTTAGGTCAAAACTTTTCTAAGGCGTTCGAAATTAAGTTCTTGGATAAGGACGGCGTTCAAAAGCATGCGTACACCACTTCTTGGGGCGTTTCAACTCGTCTTATCGGCGCTTTAATTATGGCTCACGGCGACCAAAGGGGGCTTGTAATTCCTCCCGTAGTTGCTCCTACGCAAGCGGTAATCGTTCCTATCGCAGCCAAAAAGGGTGGCGTTATGGAAGCGTGCTATCAGCTTAAGTCCGACCTTCAAAAGGCGGGCGTAAGGGTTGTTTTAGACGAAACCGATAATAGCCCTGGCTGGAAGTTTAACGAGTGGGAAATGAAGGGCGTGCCTTTAAGAATAGAAGTAGGCCCTCGCGATTTAGAGCAAGGCAAGGTAGTTATTTTTAGAAGGGACACCTGCGTTAAGGATTTCTATGCGCTTGACGGCGTTATCGAAACCGTTAAAGAATTACTTCAAGCCGTGCAAAAGGATATGCTTGAAGCGGCAAGGGTTCGCAGGGACGAAAGAATAGTTTACGCTAACGATATGTCGGGCATATTAGCGGGTGTAGAAGGCGGAAACTTCGTAAAAGCAGGCTGGTGCGGATGCCGTGAATGCGAAGATAAAATCAAGGCGGAAACGGCGGCAACCGCGCGCGTTTACGCCGAGGGCGAAACTGCCGAAACCTGCGCCGTTTGTGGCAACAAAGCAAAGCATATGATTATTTACGCAAGGGCATACTAAAGTTAAGCGTTATAGCTCAAGCAAAATTTTTGTAAACTTATTCGTAATTAAATCGTATAATACTTAAGAAAAGGAGAAAATTATGAGCTTTTGTATAAAGTGTGGCACGGAACTTGCGCCCAACGCATTATTTTGCCATAACTGTGGCGAAAAGGTTCAAGTTCAAGCGCAAAGCAAGGTTTATTCCGTATATATGCGCTCGGGTAACGAAGTAAACGCTACTGCGCAACCTAAACAAGTAGAGGAACAGCCTCAACAAGCAGTGGAACAACCTCAACAAGCAGTAGAACAGCCCGAACAAGTAGTAGAACAGCCCCAGCAGGATGCTTACCAACCCCAAATGCAACAGCCTGATTCTCAGGTAATGGTAACCCCTGCAATGCAAGCAGGCAAAGCAAAGTTCTGCACTCATTGTGGTAGTCTTATCGACGAGCACGCAGTAGTTTGCGTAAAATGCGGTTGCAATACAGACGAAAAAAATACTCCCGTTAGAAAGAAGTTTAACGGCTTGGCAATCGCAGGCTTCGTGCTTTCCTTCTTCGATTGGTTTTGTTTTCTCGGTTTAATTTTTAGTATTATTGCATTAGTAGTAATTAATAAAAAGGATCAAAGAGGCAAAGGCTTGGCTATTGCGGGTATAGTAATTTCTGCAAGCTCACTTCCTGTAACAGTATTTATGGCTTGGGTGTATTTAGCACTTCTTTTTGGATTATAAGATAGTAATAATTATTCAAAACAAATAAAAACCGTAGCAAACGCTACGGTTTTTTTAATTAATTCAAGCATAGTATGGGGGCAATTTTAATTTATAAGGCAGTTTATAATTTATATAAGTCGCCTTGCCTTACGCCGTTTTCTTTAAAATATTTATTCAGTTCGTTTAAAACCTTCTTTTTATCGGCAGACCATTTCGGTTCAACTAAAATTTTTTTAGGGGCGTCGCCGGTAATTCTATGAATAACTATTTCCGGCTTTAAACTGCGTATGCAAAGCGACAGTAGCTTAAAATATTGCTCCTTTTCAAGTGGAAGGTATTTTCCCTCCTCGTAAATTTTATTTAGCACCGTATTTTGTAAAATATGCAAAAGCTGTAATTTAACGCCGTCGCAACCGCTTTTATTAACGGCGTCAACGGTATTTAAAAGGTCGTTTTCATCTTCGTCAGGCAACCCGATAATTACGTGCGTTATTACGCTTAATCCCACCGCCTTAAGCCTTTTAACCGCATCAAAATAAACCTCCGTTTTATATCCGCGATTAATTTTTTTTGCAGTCGTATCATTAGTAGTCTGCAAGCCAAGCTCAATAAAAACGGGCTTAATTTTATTTAAATTTTCAAGCAAGCGCACAACCTCGCCGTCCAAGCAATCGGGGCGAGTAGCAATGGAAAGAGCGCAAATTTTGCTATGCGTAACGGCAGGATAAAATACGCTTTTTAAGTATTCGATAGGGGCGTAGGTGTTGGTGTAGCTTTGAAAGTATGCAATAAATTTTTTAGGCTTTTTATCTATCACCCTTAAAATTGCCCTTTCAATTTGCTCGTTTATATCGCCGTAATTTTTTTCGGCAAAATCACCGCTACCGCCTTCGCTACAAAAAATACATCCGCCCTTATTTTCCTTATTGCGGTTGGGGCAGCTCATTCCGCCGTCCAATGCAATTTTATAAGCCTTTGCTCCAAATCTTCTTTTAAAATATTCGTTGGCAGAATTAAAAATTTCCATAAAATAATTATACCACAACAAACGCAAAATTGCAATATCAAAAAATAAAAAATTAAGTTAGTTAAGGCATATTATGGGGGTAATTTCCATAATTTTTTAAAAATAAGCCACAAAAATAAAAAAGCCACAACCCAAGGTTGCGGCTTTTTTATAAAAATTATTAAATCTTTTTATCTGCTTTATAGGTGGTGTGTAAAATTTGATGAGCCTTGTGGCTGTTAGGGAAGCCAAGATAATCGTCGTATAAAATATCCATAGCAGGGGAATCTTGCGAACGGCGAATTTCGTTTTTAGCGTCGGCGTTATACAACGCTTTAGCCCTTGCTTCCTTAAGCTCAACCGAGTTTCTCACACTGTCGGGTAAGGTGGGCTGACCACCGCCGTTTACGCAACCGCCGGGGCAGGACATAATTTCAATAAAGTCGTACTTCTTTTTGCCGGACTTAATGTTTTCAATAATCTTTTTAGCATTGTCAAGTCCACTTGCAACGGCAACCTTAATGGTGTGGCCTGCAACTAAATAGGTCGCTTCCTTAATGGGGTTACTGCCACGCATTGCAAAGAAGTCTAAAACCTCAAATTTACCGTCAAGCATATGAGCAGCCGTTCTTAAAGCCGCCTCCATAACGCCGCCCGTTGCGCCGAAAATTGCGCCCGCGCCCGTTGCGTATGCAAAGGGGTTATCAAATTCTTCGTCTTCAAGCTCGTTAAATTTAATGCCCGCAGTTTTAATCATTCTTGCAAGCTCACGCGTAGTAATTGCAACGTCAACGTCGCCCTTCATTTCTTCTCTGCTACACTCGTATTTTTTAGCCGTGCAGGGAATAACGCTTACAACGAACAAGTTTTTAGGGTTAATGCCGTTCTTTTCCGCCCAGTAAGTCTTTAAAAGTGCGCCAAACATCTGTTGGGGAGATTTACAGGTGGAAAGGTGGGGGATCATTTCAGGGTAAGATTGTTCTACGAACTTAACCCAAGCAGGACAGCAAGAGGTAAACATAGGCATAGGCTTGTTCGTTTTAATGCGGTTAATAAGCTCGCTCGCCTCCTCCATAATGGTAAGGTCGGCGGTAACGTCCATATTAAATACTGCGTCGGGGTGCAAACGGCGTATTGCTGCAATCATTTTGCCTTCAACGTTAGTGCCTACGGGCATATCGAACGCTTCGCCTAAGGTAGCTCTAACCGAGGGTGCAGTAAAGAATATAACTTTTTTAGTCGTGTCGGAAAGTGCGTTCCAAACCTCGTCAACGTTGCTCTTTTCCGAAAGAGCGCCAACGGGGCAGTCAACTACGCATTGTCCGCAACCAACGCAGGGGGAATCAACCAAGGGTCTGTCAAAAGCGCTACCGATATGCACGTTAAATCCTCTATCGATAGGACCTATTGCCTGAATACCTTGCTTTTTACAAGCGTTTACGCAACGCATACAGTTAATACATTTATCGTTATCTCTTACTATATAGGGGGTAGAGTCGTCTATGGGTAAAACGTAATCTTCGCCCTTAAATCTATCTTCGTCAACGCTATAGCCAAGCGAAAGTCTTTGCAATTCACAGCTGTGGTTTCTTTCGCACGAAAGGCACTTTTTCTTGTGCTTACTTAAAATAAGCTCAAGCGTCATTTTACGGGACTGACGGCATTTATCGGTATTAGTTCTAACCTCCATACCCTCTGCAACGGGGTAAACGCAAGCTGCAACCAAGCCCCTTGCGCCCGTGGCTTCAACCACGCACATACGGCAAGAGCCCATTCTGGAAACGTCCTTTAAAAAGCAAAGGGTAGGTATTTCGATATGAGCCTTTCTTGCAGCCTGTAAAATAGTACTGCCTTCTTCAATGCTAACGGGAATACCGTTTATTTTTAAATTAATCATTTTTTGCATTACCTTTCACCTCACTTTCTAATTATAGCGTCAAACTTACAGTTGCTAAGGCATAATCCGCACTTAACGCATTTTGCGGTATCAATAACGTGGGGAACTTTAACCTTGCCTTCAATCGCCTTAACGGGGCAGTTTCTTGCGCAAAGCGTACAGCCCTTACATTTTTCTTCGATAATGTGGTAGGTAAGTAAAGCCTTGCACACGCCTGCAGAGCACACCTTCTTTTCAATGTGCTCAACGTATTCGTCCTTAAAGTAATGAAGGGTAGAAAGCACGGGGTTGGGTGCGCTTTGACCTAACGCGCAAAGGGAAGATTGTTGCATATGCTTAGAAAGCTCTTCAATCTTTTCAATATCGCCGGGCTCGCCCTTGCCTTCGGTAATTTTAGTTAAAAGCTGTAACAATCTCTTAGTACCGATTCTGCAAGGGGTACATTTTCCGCAAGATTCGTCCGCAGTAAATTCAAGGTAGAACTTGGAAATATCTACCATACAGGAATCTTCGTCTAAAACGATCATACCGCCAGAGCCCATCATTGAGCCTATTGCAAGTAAGCTGTCGTAATCAATGGGTACGTCAATGCATTCTGCAGGAATACATCCGCCCGAAGGACCGCCCGTCTGCGCAGCCTTAAATTTTTTGCCGTTGGGAATACCGCCGCCAATTTCTTCAACTATTTCCCTTAAGGTAGTGCCCATAGGTACTTCCACAAGGCCTACGTTAGTAATTTTTCCGCCAAGCGCAAAAACCTTTGTACCGGTAGAGTTTTTAGTACCGATAGAAGAGAACCAAGCCGCGCCGTTTAAAATAATAGGGTTAACGTTTGCCCAGGTTTCAACGTTGTTTAAAAGGGTAGGCTTTCCAAAAAGACCTTTAACCGCAGGGAAGGGAGGACGGGGCTTAGGTTCGCCACGGTGTCCTTCAATACTTCTAATAAGCGCAGTTTCTTCACCGCAAACGAACGCGCCTGCGCCAAGTCTTATTTCAATGTCAAAATCAAAGCCCAAGCCTAAAATATTTTCGCCAAGTAAGCCGTATTCACGCGCTTGCTTTAAAGCTATTCTAAGGCGTTCAACCGCTACGGGGTATTCTGCTCTTACGTAAATAAAGCCGTGCTTTGCGCCGATTGCATAGCCGGCAATAGCCATTGCTTCCAATACGCAATGGGGGTCGCCTTCCAAAACGGAACGGTCCATAAACGCGCCGGGGTCGCCTTCGTCCGCGTTGCAGGCAACGTACTTAATTTCGTTTTGCGAAGCCTTTGCAAAAGACCACTTTCTACCCGTAGGGAAGCCTGCACCGCCACGGCCTCTTAATCCGCTGGCAAGCATTTCGTTAATAACGTCGTCGGGCGTCATAGTGGTTAAAACCTTTTCAAGCGCAGCGTAGTCGCCTGCTGCAATAGCTTCTTCAATATCTTCAGGTGCAATTACACCGCAGTTTCTAAGCGCAATTCTAACCTGCTTTTTATAGAAGGGAGTTTCAGAAAAAGGTATAATTCCGTTTTCGGTAACCGTACCCTGATATAAAAGCTCTTTAACTATTTCGCCACCCTCAACAAGGTGCTTTTCAGCAACCGTTTTAACGTGCTCGGGCGTCATTTGCGCATAGAACGCGCCTTCGGGATAAACTATCATAATAGGGCCTAAAGCGCACAAGCCAAAGCAACCCGTCTTTACGATTAAAATATCCTTAATGCCAAGCTCTTCTAAGGATTTTTCAAGCTGAGCGATAACCTTCATAGAAGAGGAGGAGGTACAGCCCGTACCGCCGCACACCAAAACCTGCTTTCTGTAGCCGGTATGCTTGCAAAGCTCTTCGCCCTTTTCTTTAACGACGCGTCTAACTTCAATAAGCTCTTTTTTCGCCGCCCTTATGGCGTCAAGTTCCTTAATCGTCATGCCTGTGCCTCCCTATATTTATCTAAAATACCCTTAACCATATCGGGTGTAAGTTTTCCGTAAACCTCGTCGTTAATCATCATAACGGGCGCAAGACCGCACGCGCCTACGCAACGGCAGCTGTCAATGCTAAACAAGCCGTCCTCGGTGCATCCTCCGCATTTAATACCAAGCTGCTTTTCAAGCTCTTCCAAAATTTTATCCGAGCCCTTTACGTAGCAAGCCGTGCCAAGGCAAATGCTAATGCGGTATTTTCCCTTGGGTTGAAGGGAAAACTGCGAATAAAAGGTTACTACGCCGTAAACCTCCGAAAGGGAAATGTTAAGCCCTTCCGCAATAACCGTTTGTACTTCAATGGGTAAATAGCCGTAAATTCCTTGCGCTTCCTGCAAAATATGCATAAGGCAACCGGGAATTTTTTTGCTTTCTTCAATTACGGCTTTAAGCTTATTAAGCTGTTCTTCCGTTCCTTTAAATTTGGATGAAGCGTTCATATATTCCTCCAGTTAATTAACTTAAAATTTTTATCACCTGCGTATTATATCATAATTTACTAATTTATACAAGCGTAAAACGTCTAATTGATAATAAATTATCAATATTTTTTTAGCAATTTAACCGTTAAATGTAAAACTTTGCCACCCCGCTAAAATCAAGGCAATATATACGCCTAAATTATAACGGGCAAAAGAGTGTAATATATAGGGGAAATATATAAGGTAGAATAGGTGGCGCAAAGATAGGTGTTAAGGGTAAGTGGCAGAAGTAAAGGTAATAAAGATAGGTAAAAAAAACGCGCCGACCAAATTTTTTGGTCGGCGCATCAAATAGATAAATATAAATTTGACACTACGGCGTGCGCTTGTATTTACAATAACAATACCAAAGTTTGAAATCGTGGGGGCTTTATAAGTTTACTTACGCCATATAAAAAACACTCTGCGCTTGGGCAGAGTATATAAAAAGGTCATATAAAAAGTTGGGTTTTAAGGTTGGGTAGCTACAAGCAAAAAATATAACAAAAAAGGCACTTTCTTTTTAAAAGTGCCTTATTTATGTGAGTAATCTGAAATTTTGATACCATTTTTTGGTGGGTGCAAATTTTAGAGTTTTGGGTGCATTTCCATGAAAGGCTTTGCACCCATTTTTAGTTCGATAAAATGGAGTTTATATAAATAAAATCCAAATAAATTTAGATACGATGTGGCAGCCACCGTGAGCTAACATTGAATAACGCAAGCCGTATTTTCTGTATAACCAGCCAAACAGCAAACCCAAGCCGCCATTCAACAGGAAGCATCTAACGATTATCATTGGTGTTAGCCCAAATAGCTGTGCAGTTGCAGGTAAGTGTCCTGCAGCAAACAAAAGCGCTGCAATCACATTCGCCACAACTAAAATTGCGACCGTCGGCTTATCATGCTTCTTTCCAAATAATTTATGAAGCACAAATGCAATTAGTGACAACCAGAAAAGCCTCAGCAACACTTCTTCTATAATCGCACCGTATGTCACGGTTGCCAGCAGATATGTAATCGTAGGTTTTACTGCATAGGAATCCATAATTGCCTCTGAATAATTACCAAAGAACAGCATATCAGGTAAAATCATTGCAAGACCGCCAATAACAGCAATAACAATGGAAGCAGCCAAAGGCTTTTTGCTTATGGTTCTTTCGTCTTTCCAAAGTCCTGTCTTCTTACCAAGCCAAATACCGATAGCCCCCAACACAATGCCATAACCGGCAGATTGGATTGCTGTAATGACACCCATAAGAATATCAGCGGGAGCTTGACCGAGTCCGGCAGCATTCAGTTCGTCAAGTAGCTGCTGCTTAATATCTGCAGGATAACTATCCAACATATATATTCCTGTGAAGAAACCGCCAAGAAGCCCTATCACCGCAAAGAATAACAGTGTTTTCCAATAAGCTTTTAAAAATCTTATCATTTGCTACCTCTTATTCTTTGTTTATCACTTTTTTGCACCAAGTGCGCTTGTTGCATTTGGGGCACTTTAGGTAACGGGTAGTTCCCATGTGCATCGCATTAAGTGCCTGCGTATAGGTAGGCACAATCTCGTGACCGCAATTTTTACATTTGTAAGCACCCACACTGACCTCAAGCTTTAATGCATAGAAGCACGGTATCAAAAACACAACGCAAACACCAAGAATTGTGACAAGCTGCCACACTCCTTCGGGAATCAAAAATGCAGCAATAAAGATACCTGCAAGCAAAGCGGTGATACTTACAATCATAATTGCCCACATAGATGACCAAATCGTTTTGTTTTTCTTCTCTAATTCTTTCGCCATATCAAGCAAAAGCTGTTCGTTTTTCTGATTGTTATTTTCCATATTGATTTTCTCCCCACTTAATAATTCGTTTACGGTAATGCAAAGGATATCACACAGCTCAAGCATAAT
>SVIM01000045.1 GCA_015069485.1 Clostridiales bacterium
CTCTACAATGAGCGAGTGCATTATGTTGGCGTCTCTTATGGTGGACGGGGGATATATTAAAAGGGCTGTTGCCGCTACGGGAAGCCATTTTGCTTCGGCTGAAAGGCAATATAGATACCCTTTGGAATTAGGCTGCACAAGACCACCGCAAGCACAATGGACGGTTACCGGCGCAGGCGGGTGCGTTATTTGTGATAAATCGCTTTTAAAAAAAGGTGAGCGTGGCGTTAAGGTCGTTAATGCGACTATGGGCAGAGTGGTGGATTACGGAGTAATGGACGTAAACAATATGGGCGCGGCTATGGCGCCTGCCGCGGCAGACACGATAATTAGGCATTTTGCCGATACTAATACTTCGCCTAACGATTACGACTTAATTTTAACGGGCGATTTAGGCGCGCTTGGAAGCAGAATAGTTAAGGACTTAACTTGGGAAAAGGGCGTAGATATCGGGCAGAAGCACGTTGATTGCGGAGAAATTATTTATAAGGTTATTGAAGATGAATTTCAGGGTGGTAGTGGCGCAGGCTGTAGCGCAGTTGTTTTGAATTCGTATATTTTAAGCAAAATGAAGGCAGGGCTTTATAAAAGGGTGCTGTTTGCTGCGACGGGCGCGCTACTTTCTACCGTTTCGTCCGGACAGGGGGAGAGCATACCCTGCATAAGTCACGCTGTACAGCTGGAGATTTAAATGGAGCAAGAAATTTTAGATATAGTTTTTACTTATTTAAGGGCTTTTTTAGTGGGTGGCGGTATTTGTTTAGTCGCTCAAATCATAATAAATTTTACTAACCTTACCGCAGGCAAAATTTTAGTTTATTTTATGCTTGCCGGGGTTGTTTTAACGGCGTTAGGCATATATCAGCCGTTAGTTGAATTTGGGGGAGCGGGAGCAACCGTTCCAATTTCCGGCTTTGGATATTTACTGGCAAACGGCGCAATTAAGGGGGCGGAAAAAGGTATATTTTATGCGATAACGGGCTCGCTTTCGGCGGCAAGCGCCGGCGTTACTGCCGCAGTTGTTTTTGCCTTTATAATGGCTTTGATTTTTCGTTCTAGAACTAAACCAAATTAAAATAAGCGCCACGGCAAAAAGCCGTGGCGTAGAATAAATTACTAAAAAAGCGTTCGAATTATAATAATTTTATCATAAAATAGCGTATGAGAAATAAAAAAAGCAGAATAAAGCTTAAAATTAGCATATTTTTAATTTGCTTAACTCTTACCGTGCTGATTTTTAATTTACATAACAACGTAACGAAAGTGCTTATTTCTATTAGCGAAGCAACGATACGCTCTATAACTACGGTTGCGGTAAACGACGCAATATATTACACCCTTAACGACAATTTACGCTATGAGGATTTAATAACGGTAGATAGGGATGATAGCGGTAACGTTACTTCTATTACGACGAATCCTTTAAAAATTAACAGAATTGCAAGGGATACCGCATATTTATCGCAAGAAAATTTAAACAGGATGAGCGCACAGGGAATAGAAGTGCCGTTGGGTGCGTTTACGGGCATAGAAACGCTTGCCGGCTTTGGCGAGCGAATAAATATAAAAATTATTCCCATAAGTAACGTAGAGTGCAAATTCGTTTCTAAATTCGAGCAGGCGGCAATAAACCAAACCAAGCACTCAATTTATTTAGAAATAGTTTCAGATATAAGCATAATTTTGCCTTCAAAAACCACAAATCTTGCATCTGTAATAGAGGTTTTGGTTTGCGAAAGCATTATAACAGGCAAAATACCAAGCGTTTATTTTGGGGCAAAGCCCATCGAAAATTTTAACTGTCTTTCGCCGTAAAAGTATAACAAATCTAACTTTAGTACATAATTACTAAAATTTTAATGCGGATTAGTTATGCACAAAAAAGGCTTTAAATACAAATTTTATCTTTTTGTAAAGCGTAGCTTTGATTTAATATCTTCAGGGCTATTTTTAATCGTTTTTAGTTGGCTATACTTAATTTTAGCAATTGCAGTAAAGGTAAGCGATAAAGGCCCCGTTTTTTATAAGCATAAAAGGGTGGGGAAAAACGGAAAAGAAATTTTTATTATTAAATTCAGGTCAATGAAGGTAAACGCCGATAAGATAGAAGATATTTTAACTGAAAAACAGCTTGAAGAATATCGGCGTGAATATAAAATAGACGACGACCCAAGAATAACAAAATTAGGTTTGTTTTTGCGAAAAACAAGCCTTGACGAGTTGCCGAATATATGGTCGATATTTAAAGGGGATTTATCTGTTATAGGGCCAAGACCTTTAATTAAGGAAGAGATTGAAGAAAAGTACGGAAAAGACGCAAAAAAATTACTTTCGGTAAAGCCGGGTATGATAGGCTGGTGGGCAGCGAACGGAAGAAGCAACAAAACCTATAAAAGTGGAGAAAGGCAAAAGATGGAGCTTTATTACGTGGATAACTGCTCGTTTAAGTTAGATTTAAAAATAATTTTTAAAACCATAGTGGCAGTTTTTAAGCGTGAAGGCGCAAAATAATATGAAAATGTTACAAATAAGCAATTATTACTTTCCACATTTTGGTGGAATAGAGCAAGTAGCGCATTGTATAGCAAGCGCAACGAAGGGCGTAGAGCAAAAGGTGGTGTGTTTTAACGAAACGAATAAAAATACTACGGATGTTTTAGACGGCGTAGAGGTTTTAAGGGCAGGAAGCTTTGTAAAAATTTCTTCGCAACCTATTTCGGTAAAGTTAGGAAGTATTTTAAAAAGAACCTTTAAGGACTTTAAGCCCGATATAGTAATCTTCCATTATCCTAATCCGTTGGCGGCTTTTTATTTATTAAAGCTTTTAAAAAGGTATAAAAATTGCAAGTTAATTTTATATTGGCATTTAGATATAACTAAACAAAAAATTTTAGGTAAAATTTTTAACGGCCAAACGAAAAAACTGTTAAATAGGGCGCAAAAGGTGGTTGCCACAAGTCCAAACTACGTTGAAGGAAGCCTGTTTTTAAAAAGCTTTAAAGATAAATGTACCGTTATTCCCAACTGCGTAACTAACGAAAAGACAGAGCTTGTTGATAAGATTATAAGCAGGGGAGAAGAGATAAAAAGAAATAATAAAAATAAATTTATACTGTTTGCGTTTGGTAGGCACGTGGAATATAAGGGCTTTAAATATTTAATTGAAGCCAGCGCTTATTTACCAAAAAATTTTAAAATTTATATAGGCGGAAGCGGTGAGCTTACTAAATCGCTTATAAAAATGGCGGAAGGGGATGAAAAAATTGAATTTTTAGGCAAGCTTTCAGAAGACGATTTAAAAGCATATTTATATGCGACTGACTTGTTTTGCTTTCCGTCAATTACTAAAAACGAAGCGTTTGGCATTGCGCTTTGCGAAGCAATGGCGTTTGAAAAGCCCTGTGTAACCTTTACTATAAAAGGCTCGGGCGTAAATTTCGTAAGCGTGGACAAGCTTACGGGCATAGAAGTAGAAAATAAAAACAGCAATGCGTTTGCAAAGGCAATTATTAAGCTTTATAAAAACAAAAATTTGCTTAAAGAATACGGCAAGGCCGCTAAAAATAGGGTAGACGAGCTGTTTACTTACGATAAATTTAAAAAGAATATTCAAAGTTTATTAGAGTTATAAGAGTATGGAAGTTTTTGGCGTAATAATGGCGGGCGGAAGCGGAACAAGATTTTGGCCGCTGTCAACAAAGGCAAAACCAAAGCAATTTTTAAATTTAAGCGGAAATAATATTTTAATTAATGAAGCTATAGAAAGATTGCAAGCAATTTGTAAACAAAATATTTACGTAGTAACAAGCCAATGCTTGGGGCAAAAAATAAAAGACTGTTGCAAAGAAAGGATAACCCAAAGCAAAGTTTTATTAGAGCCTATGCAAAAAAATACTGCAATTTCTATTTGCTATGCCGCATTTAAAATAATAAAAAAATACGGTGACGCCGTTATGGTAATAACGCCCTCCGACGCATATATTAAAGAGCAAAAAAAATTTAAAATAATTTAACTTT
>SVIM01000021.1 GCA_015069485.1 Clostridiales bacterium
CTAATTCTTTCGCCATATCAAGCAAAAGCTGTTCGTTTTTCTGATTGTTATTTTCCATATTGATTTTCTCCCCACTTAATAATTCGTTTACGGTAATGCAAAGGATATCACACAGCTCAAGCATAATGGAAGTATCGGGCATTGCAATGCCTCGTTCCCACTTAGATATCGCTTTATCGGTGATGTCTAGTTTTTCTGCCAACTGCATTTGTGTTAAGTTTGCTTTTTTTCTGCACTCAGCAATAAATCTTCCTATTTTTATTTGATCCACAACGAGCCTCCTTTCGCATACAGTATAATCTATATTAAAAACAAAGTACACATACCAGTGGTTTAGTAGGGAGAAATAAACCGTTGGTAGAGTTAAATAACCGCCAAATTATAGGTTTTTGGTAATTTTATTATACCAAATTTTTTATTTAAGGTCAACCGTTTGCCCCAAACCGTGCGCGTGGGTTATATAAGTCGGATAGGTTAAAACCGTAATTTTTGTAAAACAAAAAACCTAAAACGTTTTTGTTCGTTTTAGGTTTTCATTGGTGACCCGTACGGGACTCGAACCCATGATACCACCGTGAAAGGGTGGTGTCTTAACCGCTTGACCAACGGGCCTTGTAAATATAAAACGCATTTCTGCGGAATTTTTGTTATGGTAGCGACGGGTGGATTCGAACCGCCGACCTGCCGGGTATGAACCGGCCGCTATAGACCAACTAAGCTACGTCGCCATAAGCTTTCTTTAGTAGAATTGGTTGCGGGGGCGGGATTCGAACCTCGCGACCTCCGGGTTATGAGCCCGACGAGCTACCTGGCTGCTCTACCCCGCGATATCGCTTTGTAACGCAGAAAGCCTATTCATTTTATTAAATATTTTTAATATTGTCAACTGTTTTTTCACTATTTTTTAAAATAATTTAATTTTTTTTAATTTTTATGTTGCAAGGCACAATAGCATATGTTATAATTTTTAACATGAACGTAAATCTTTTAAAGTATAGCGGTAAAAAAATATGTGTGGCGGTATCGGGTGGAAGCGATTCGATGGCGCTTTTGCACTATATTTTGCATAACTGCCAACAATTTAATATAAAGGTTTGTGCTGTAAATTGCGACCATTCCATACGAGGCAAGTCTTCTAAAAGCGATAGTGCCTTTGTTAAAAGTTGGTGCGAGAAAAACGGCGTGCCGCTTATAGCATACGTGGCGGAGCAAGGGGCGCTTACTTCCGAGCAAAAGGCGCGTGATTGGCGCATATCCTGCTATCAATTAGCGTTAAAGAAGCAAATTTTTAACGGACGAGAGTGGGAGGGGGCGGACTTGATTGCCACGGCGCACCACGCAAACGACAATGCTGAAACCCTTTTATTTAACCTTTCAAGGGGCGCTTCCCTTTCGGGTATGGTTGGTATATGCGACGGCGAAATATTTTATAACGGTGAAAAGATTAGCGTTATTCGTCCCCTTATAAATTGCACGAAAAGCCAGATTTTAGATTATATTAATACAAATAAGATAGAGTTCGTCGTTGATGAAACGAATTTGGAGAGTAACTATACTCGTAATTTTATTCGCAACGAGGTTATGCCGTTATTAGAAAAAGCTATTCCCGGCACGGTTGAGTCAATTTGCCGTTTTGCTAGCCAAGCCAAGCGTGACGAGGATTATTTTTTGCAAGAAATTGAAAGGTTGCAATTAATAAATTTTGAAGGGAACGACGCGACGGTTAAAATAAATAAAAGCTACGCTATATTTTCCCGCGCGGTGATTATTGCGCTTAAAAGGGCGTTTAACTTAAAGGACTATACTGCCGATCACGTTGAAAGGCTTTATAATTTACAGTTTGAAAAGGTAGGCAATAAATTTGAATTTTTGCATCTTTGCGCATATAGGGAAGAAGGTCAAATTGCCGTTTGTAAAGCGGGCGAGCGCTTTGATGATAAATTGCCTATAAAAGGCTTTAGTTCGGGCATATATGCCGGTAAATTAATAAAAATCGAGCCTTTTAAAGGTGAAATTGTTGCAAGGGGAGAGCTTGTTTTTGACGCTGATTTACTCCCTGAAGGCGCCGTTATTCGCACTAGGCGCACGGGGGATAAATTCCAAAAATTCGGTGGCGGAACGAAGAGCTTGGGCGACTATTTTACCGATAAAAAAATTCCGCAAAGGCTACGGGACAGAATTCCTTTAATTGCAAAGGATAGCCAAGTTTACGCCGTTTTGGGCGTAGAAATATGCGATAAAATTAAAGTTTCGCAAAATAGTAAAAACGTTTGCAAAATAACCGTAAAATAAGTTATAATAAAGTTACATCTTACAAAGGAAGGATAACGTTATGCATATTGATTGTGAAAGAATAATGCTTACCGAAGAGCAAATTAAAGAAAGAGTTGTGGAAGTTGCCAAGCAGGTTGATAAGGACTTTCACGGCAAAGAACCTTTGGTGGTTGGTATTTTAAAGGGCAGTATAATTTTTTACGGTGACTTTATAAGATGCTTGCATATCCCCATCACGCTTGATTTTATGGTGGTTTCTTCTTACGGCGCAGGCACCGTATCCTCCGGAAACCTTAAAATTAAAAAGGACGTAGAATCGGACGTTAAGGGTAAAGACGTTATTATTATTGAAGATATTATAGATAGTGGCTTTACTCTTGCAAACTTAAAGCAGCTTTTTGTTGAGCGTGGCGCAAAAACCGTAACCATTATTACGCTTTTAGATAAGTACGAACGCCGTACTGCCGACGTAAAACCCGACTATAACTGTTTTAAAATAGAAGACGAATTCGTTATCGGCTACGGTTTAGACTATAACGAACGCTACCGTATGTTGCCTTATATTGGCATTTTAAAGCGTAGCGTATACGAATAAACCTTATATTTGCTTCGCATTTCTTTGTCAAACTCTGCTTTTGCTTCGGTCATTTACGCAAAGTAAACTCCCTTGCAAAATGCTCGTTGTTTGACGAGTGATAAGTTGGTGCTTTAATCGAGCAATAAAGATACCGGGATGCAACGCCCCGTTGCCTCGCAACTATAAAGTTTATATTCACTTGCCCATAGTACGGGGGCAACCAAGCGCGCATTTCTTTGTCGTGTTGCGGTAACCCTCGGTTATTTACATTAAGTAAGCTCCTTCGGGCTTTCCTTGCGCTTCTTTTGCGGTAATAGCTATAAGGCTTTATTTACTGCGTTAATATTTTTATGCGTTTGGTATAAAAGATTTGCAATTGGCAATACTGTTTTTAAGGAGAAAACAAAAATGGTAATTGCAAACATCATTTCTTACGTTCTCGTACTTTTAGGTGCGGTGAACTGGGGACTTTACGGCATTTTTAATTTTAACCTTGTCGGTTGGATTTTCCAAGGTCCTCGCACGGCAATCGCAGTTATAACCTATATTTTAATTGCGCTCGCCGCTATTTGGCTTATTATCTCGCCCATTATTTCGGGTAGCGGATTAAGACTTCGTCACGTAGACGAAACCTAAAACAAAAAATTATAAAAAGGGACGGCTTTATTGCCGCCCCTTTTTACATTTCGTTGCAAAATTTATTTATTTGTGATAAAATAAATAAAAAGCTTGCGTTTTGGCATAAATTTGCAAGGGCGGTTTTGGTATATGGTAAAAATTAATGGGGTTTATAAGCATTTTAAGGGCAACCTATACAAGGTGCTATGCGTTGCAAAAAACAGCGAAACCTTGCAAGAGGAAGTGGTTTATAAAGCGCTATACGGCGACGGTGGCGTTTGGGTTAGACCGCTTACTATGTTTGAGGAAAGCGTAACCTTTAACGGAAAGACGGTTTTGCGGTTTGAGCTTATTGATAAAGACTAAATTAAAGTGCGACTTATAAAGGAATAAATAAAAGGAACAAAACTATGAAATGGGTTACGGTATGGGGTAACGCAACCTCGGTTGCGGAGCATCGCCCCGCTGAATACGCAAAAAACATAACGCTTCGCTACCCTATTAAGTGTGCGTTTGGCGGTAAAAAAATAAGGCTTCATTTTTCCAACTACTGTGGCACAGAGCCGGTAACCTTTAACAGGGTAACGGTTGCAACTGCCGTATCGGATAGGGAAATTGATTTAAAGGACGCCACCGTCGTAACCTTTGGCGGAAGTCAAACCGTGACTATTCCCGCCGGGGAAGAAATATTTTCTGACGAAATGGAATTTTTCGTAACGCCGATGGGCAGCATTTCCGTTAGCATATACCTAAAGGATTTCACTCTTATGCGCTCGGGCGTAATAATAACGGGCCCCCTTTCAAAGGGCTTCTTTTCGGTGGGCGACCAAACCTTTGCAGAGGTATTGCCCCTTAACTATACTCGAAGTAACCAATCATTTTATTTTTTAACGGGCGTAGATTTATTCACTAAAAAAAGCAATAGGGCGGTAATTTGCTACGGGGATAGCATAACCTCGCAAAGCTGGCCCGACTATTTGGCGCAAGCGTGTATGGATAACCCCTACAACCGCACGGCTATTATAAGAAGGGCGGCAAGCGGGACGAGAATTTTAAGGCAGTATTCCTGCATAACCTACGAAAGCTACGGGCTTTGTGGCAAAAACCGCTTTGAAAGGGAAATTTCTACCGTATCAGGCGCAGACACGGTTATAATTCAGCAGGGCATAAACGATATTATTCATCCCGTTGGAACGGATGTAAATCCCTTCCGTCCTATGTCCGATTTGCCTACCGTGGAAGAGCTTGAGGAAGGTATGAAATATTACTTATCCATAGCAAAAAGTTACGGCTTAAAAACTATGGTAGGAACGCTTCTTCCCATTGGCGGATGGCGCACTTACGCTCCCTTCCGCGAAGATATGAAAAACGCTTTTAACGACTGGATTAAAACGCAAAGCGTTTCCGACGATTTTATAGATTTTGAAAGTAAGCTTATAATGGAAAACGGTTGTTCGTTTAAGTACGAATACGACAGCGGCGACCATTTGCATCCCAGCGAGCTTGCCTATAAGCTTATGGCAAAGCTTGCATACGAAAAAATTAAGGAGTAATATGAAGGTTGCAATTTACGGCGCAGGTGCAATGGGCACAGTTTTAGGCGCGCATTTAAGCCGAGCAGGGCAACAGGTAGATTTAATTACCCGCAATATATCCCATATTAACGCCTTAAAGCAAAGGGGCGCAACGGTTGTAGGAACGGTTAACTTCACCGTTCCCGTTTCGGCGCTTTTGCCCGGAGAAATGACGGAAAAATACGATATCGTTTTTTTAATGACAAAACAGCGCGAAAACAAAAGCACCGTAAAGTTTTTGCTTGATTATTTGGCGGAGGACGGCGTTATTTGCACCACGCAAAACGGCTTGCCCGAAATGGATATTATAGAAGTATGCGGTGAAAATAAATGCGTTGGTTGCGCCATATCCTGGGGGGCAACCTTCGTTGGAGAAGGCGTGGCAGAGCTTACCTCCTCGCCCGATAAATTAACCTTTGCAATAGGCTCTTTACAAGGTAATAACCCCAAACTATCCCTTATTCAATCCATATTAGAAAAGATGGGCAAGGTTACCGTAGAGCAAAATTTTATAGGCGCAAGATGGGCAAAGCTATGTGTAAACTCGGCGTTTTCGTCCATTTCGGCAATAACGGGCTTAACCTTTGGCGAGGTGGCAAAAAAGCTCGCCTCACGCAAGGTGGCTCAAGCAATTTTAAACGAAGCTTTTACGGTTGCAACTAAAAGTGGCGTAAAGGTGGAAAAAATCCAAGGGCACGATTTAAAAAAGCTTTTAGGCTATACAAATCCTATAAAAAAGGCAATTTCCTTTATGCTAATTCCCCTTGCAATGAAAAAGCATAAAAACTTAAAATCGGGTATGCTTTTCGATTTGTTAAAGGGCAAAAAATGCGATATCGATTTTATTAACGGCGCAATCGTTGGCGTAGCAAAAAAATGCGGAGTAAAAACGCCTGTAAACGACGCGGTTCTCGCTATTGCCCATAAAATTGAGCAAGGCGAGCTTTCAGTTTCGCCCAACAACCTAAAATTAATCAAAATTTAACGAAAAACAGATGCTGTTTATACACCTTTAAAGGCAATAAGAGCGCTATTTGCTTTATGTAAATTTAAATTTGTTGCAAAATAAAATTTAAGGTGGTATAATAAATTAAATACAGGGGGAATAAAATGGAAAGTATTTACTATCCTTCAGCAGATAACAAAACTCAAATTCACGCGGTAATATGGCGTCCTCAAGGCGAGGTTCGCGCCGTTTTACAAATAATTCACGGTATGGCGGAATACGCCGAGCGCTACGCGCCCTTTGCAAAATACTTAAACGAAAGGGGAATAGCGGTAGTCGCTGAAGACCATTTAGGGCACGGCAAATCGGTTAACTCGCCCGAGGATTTAGGCTATTTTGCAGACGAAGAGCCCGAAAAGGTTGTGCTTAAAGATATTAGGGAGCTTACCGTAAAGGCAAAGGAAATGTTCCCCGAAAAGCCCTATTTTTTAATGGGACACAGTATGGGCTCCTTCTTCTGCCGTAAATACATAGGCGAATATCACGATATAACCGGCGCAATAGTTATGGGCACGGGGTATATGTCTAACTTTGTGGTTGGCGTAGCAAAGCTTTTGGCAAAATCGCTTGCCGCAAACGAGGGTTGGAATTCAAGGAACGCCTTAATAGACAGTATCGCTTTTGGAAGCTATAATAAAAAATGCGTTCCTCAAAGAACGGACTTTGACTGGTTAAGCTACAACACCAAAAACGTAGACGCTTATATTGCAGACGAGCTTTGCGGTTTTAAATTTACCTTAAACGGATTTTTAGGGCTTTTTTCAATTATCAAGGAAGCTTGCTCTAAAAAGGTAGCAAAGTCCGTGCCTAAAAATCTTCCCGTATATTTCGTTGCGGGCATAGACGACCCAGTTGGGAACTACGGCTTAGGCGTTGTTAAGGCTTATAAAAAGCTTAAAAAAGCGGGCGTTAAAGATGTTAGCATAGCCCTTTTTGAAGGCGCCCGTCACGAGATTTTAAACGAAGACTGCGCGCCGTTCGTTATGAAAAAGATTTACGATTTTATTCAGGAAAAATCAATTAATGGTTAAAACTTTTAAAATTTCTATTCCTTCCTTAACGGGCGAAAAAAAGCGAAAGGCCTACGTATATCTGCCCACCAATTACTATAAAAACTCCAAAAAGCGTTTTCCCGTTTTATATATGTTCGACGGGCACAACCTTTTTTCCGACCAAGAGGCAACCTACGGAAAGTGTTGGGGGCTTGCCGATTATTTAGACTACACTGATACGCAAATAATCGTCGTTGGCGTAGAGTGTAATACGGTTGGCAACGGCAGACTTATGGAATATTCCCCCGTAAATTTTACTATGCCAAACGGCGACAAAATTAAGGGGCAAGGCAAAAAATATATGGACTGGCTCGTAGGGGATTTTAAGGGCTTAATCGATAAAAGATTTAGAACGCTTAAGGATAGAAAAAACACCTTTATCGGCGGAAGCTCTATGGGTGGACTTATGACGCTTTACGCTATAAGCAAATACAATAAGTATTTTTCAAAGGGCGCGGCCCTATCCCCAAGCTTATGGGTTAAAGGTCAGGAAGTATTGCCCTTTATAAATACGGGCAAATTTGAAGGCGATACTACCGTATATATGGACTACGGAAGCAACGAATTTTCTAATCACGAGGCGCAAAGGGTAGCGTTTTTTAATACGGCCACCGCGCTTGGTGAAAAGGGAGTTTTCGTAACGGCAAGGGTAGTGCCTTACGGCAACCACTCAGAAGCCTCGTGGGAAAGGCAAGTACCCGTTTTCTTTAAGGTTTTGGGCTTGTAAAATTAAAGTAATCGCAACATATATGAGGGTTAATATGAAAATAGAATACGGAAAAATTTATTCAAACTATCTTGGCAGAGATATGGAATATAAGGTTTACGGACACGCCGGCAAGCCCCTTCTTGCCATACCTTGCCAAGGTGGAAGATTTTTTGAATTTGAAGATATGAAGATGTTGGACGTGTACGCGCCCTATATCGATAGGGGCGAGGTTCAAGTGTTTACCATCGATACTATCGACTGGGAAACAATGACCAATAACGGCAACCCTAAATGGAGAATTGAACGCCACGAAAACTGGATTAAGTACATAGTGGAGGAAGCGTTGCCTCAATTTTCAAATATAAATACAAATGCAAACGGCGGCTATAAAATGCGCTTTGCGGTAACGGGTTTAAGCCTTGGCGCGCTTCACGCGGCAACGCTTTTGTTCCGTTTCCCCGATAATTTCGACGCGCTTATGGGCTTTTCGGGAATATACAACAACGAGTGTTATTTCGGTGGCTACCACGACGATTTAACCTACATAAATTCCCCCTTGCAGTTCTTAAAAAATATGCCTGCAGACCACCCCTATTTAGAAAAGTACAGAAACTCTAAAATTATAATTTGCGTAGGTCAGGGCGCGTGGGAAACGGAAACCTTAGCCGACACGAAGGAGCTTCAATCAATTTTACTTACCAAGGGTATTAACAACGCTTGGGTGGACGTTTGGGGCAATGATGTTAAGCACGACTGGGACTGGTGGTATATTCAGGCGGCTTATTTCCTTCCCAAATTTTTAAACGGCTAATTTTTGGCTTTGTTAAATTGTTTTTAAAGTTTAATAAAAAAGTAATTGCCCCCTATATATATGGCAACTAATTAAATATTTTAAGGTATTTTTATGAAGAATTTTATTTTTATTTCCCCCAACTTCCCTACTAATTATTGGAAGTTTTGCAAAGAATTAAAAAATAACGGCTTTAACGTTTTAGGCATTGGTGATTGCCCTTACGATAATTTAACTAACGAGCTTAAGGATGCGCTTTGCGAATATTATAAGGTTTCCTCGCTTGAAAACTTCGACGAGGTTTATCGCGCGGTAGCGTTTTTTATTCACAAGCACGGCAAAATCGATTGGCTTGAATCCAACAACGAATATTGGCTTGAAAGGGACGCAATGCTCCGCACAAAATTTAATATAACCACAGGCTTTAAAAGCGCGGATATGACCAAGGTTAAATACAAATCGAAAATGAAGCCCTATTATATTAAGGCGGGCGTAAAGGTAGCGGAATATACCTTGGTTACCACTCTTTCTGCGTGCAAAGCATTTATTGAAAGGGTTGGTTACCCCGTAATAGTTAAGCCTGATAACGGCGTTGGCGCAACGGCAACCTATAAGCTTAAAAACGAGCAGGAGCTTATAGAATTTTACAATGCCAAGCCCCCCGTAACCTATATAATGGAAGAATATATCGACGCTGAAATAAATTCCTACGACGCCATAATAGATTCTAACGGCGAGCCTATTTTCGAAACGGGCAACGTTACTCCTTCAAATTTAATGGACGTAGTAAACACGGGCGACAACAGTATTTATTATATCGTAAAAGATCTTGCCGAGGACGTTAAGGATGCCGGTAGAAGAACTGTTAAGGCGTTTGGCGTTAAAAACCGCTTCGTTCACTTTGAATTTTTCCGTTTAAACAAGGACCAAAGAATAGGCAAAAAGGGCGAGGTAGTTGCGTTGGAGGTTAATATGCGCCCCTGCGGTGGCTTTACCCCCGAAATGATGAACTATGCAAACAGCACCGACGTTTATAAAATTTGGGCGGATATGATCGCTTACGATAGCACCTTGGTAAGGCTTGGCGAAAAGTATTATTGCGCCTTCGTTGGCAGAAGAGACAGTAAAAACTTCGTTTATAGCGAACAGGATATTAAAAATAAATACGGCGACAAAATTAAAACTATCGAGCGTATTCCCGAAGCTTTGTCCGGCGCAATGGGCAACGTAATGGTTTTGGGCAACTTTGCAACGGAAGAGGAAATGAAGGAATATTTTAACACCGTTTTGCAAACCTATTAATACGGTTAAAAGCACGGAGCGTTATTTGCTCCGTGCTATTTTTTTACGCTAAAGCAAAATTTTGTAATAATTTTATTAAAGAAAAAATAAATTATTATACATATTATTTTGCGGAGGCGTTTATTTATGTACGATAACGAAATTATTAACGATTTTGCTCAAAGGTGCGGAGGGGAGGCAACGGTTGGCGTTTTAGGCGCAAACGCCGAAGCCTGCCAAGCGATTACTGAAAAAATTGCAACGCTTAATTTGGGCGCAAGGGTTTTAGAGGAAGTGGCCTCGGCAACCACCGTCAGCGCCGTTATTTTTTTGGTAGAGACGGGCGAAATTGAAAGTCAAGAGCAAAAAATTATAGCCTTAAAAAAACTTAATAAACCGTATGTCATAGTTATTAACGAGGATGAAAATAGCGATAATTCGGGCATATTAGCAGGGCAATTACAACAAAGGCTTGGCGCAAGCGTAATATTTTCCCGCTTTGAAGGCGTAAGCATAGAAAAAGTTATGCAAGAGCTTTTGTTTGAATTTCCCGTAACCTCCTTCGACGTAATAATCCCCGAGTGGTTACAGTTTTTGCCTGCAGAAAGCTCGGCTAATGCAGAGCTTATTTGCAAAATTAAGGAAACGGCGGAAAAAATTTTTAAAATGAAGGATTGCACCGCCTTTGACACAATGCTAACTAACAGCGATTATTGGCAGGGGGAGGTAGCGGTAAAGCTTACGCCTTCTACGGGCTTTGCAGAAGTTACCGCCTTTGCAAAGGAAGGTGTTTTTTACGATATGATATCTGAAATTGCAGGCGAAAAAATTAGTGATAAAAGTGGTTTGATGGGGTATATTAAGGGGGCTAGCGAAGCAAAGCGCGGATTTGACAAGGTTAAAGACGCCTTTGAATGCGCCAAGGTAAACGGTTACGGAATAGTAAATCCCGACGATAACGATATGAGCTTAGAAGCCCCTCAAATTGTGCGCCACGGCTCAAGCGTTGGCATAAAGCTTAAGGCTACTGCGCCCAGCTACCATATTATAAAGGTGGAGGTAAGTGGTGAGGCCAGCCCCATTATGGGTAGCGTAAGCGAAAGCGAGCAAATAGTAAAGGGTATGATGGCGGGCTTTGAAGCCAACCCCGAAGAAATGTGGGATACTAACGTCTTTGGTAAATCGCTTAAAACAATGGTAAAAGACGGGCTTTACGGAAAGGTTACTTGTATGCAAAGCGATACCAAGGTAAAAATGCGCCGTGCCATAACCAGAATTATAAACGAAGGCAAGGGTGGGGTTATTTGCATTTTGCTTTAATAAAACGGACAATTTAATGGCTATCTTTTGAACAAGGCGCATATATACTGCGCCTTATGCTTTAAATAGCCTATTGCTTAAAATTCCGTCTGCAAAAAATTATTTTACAGGGGCATAAATTTTCAAGTTGTAGGGGCATAAATTTTCAAGTTGTAGGGGCATAAATTTGCAAGCCTTCGGTTATAATAAATTAAAAACACGGAGGTCTTTTATGAGTAAAGGTAAAAAAAATAAAATCCCCAAACTCACCGACGAGGAATATTTCCAGTATATCAGTAGCTTAAAAAAGGAAAAGGAATAAAGAAATCGCCCTGCGGAGCACGCGCTCCGCAGGGCGATTGTTATTGCAGTTTATTTCATTATATATAATATATAATAAGGTTAAGTATAAAATTTATAGCGCTCTAACCTTTAAAACGCCTTCAATTTCGGCAATTTTTTCTACGACGGAAGCTTCTACCTTTTGCGATATATCCACTATGCAATATGCGTAATCGCCCTTGCTCGTATCCATCATATTTTCAATGTTTAAGCCGGCGGAGGAAATTACGTTGGTAAATGAAGCAATCATATTAGCGACGTTTTTATGAAGTATGCAAATTCTCGCTTCGCCACTTCTTGCATGCGAGTTTGCAGGGAAGTTTACGCTGTTTACTATATTTCCGTTTTCAATATAATCGGTAAGCTGCTTTGCCGCCATCATAGCGCAATTATCTTCCGCTTCGGGGGTACTTGCGCCCAAGTGAGGTACGCATATAGCGTTTTTAACGCCTATTAAGTCTGCGTTGGGGAAGTCGGTAATATATCTTTCAAGCTTTCCGCTTTCAAGGGCTTGAATAACGTCGAGGGTATTAACGAGCTCGCCACGGCTAGCGTTAAGTAAAACTGCGCCGTCCTTAAAGGAAGCAATAGTTTTTGCGTCAATCATATTTTTAGTGCTTGCGTTTAAGGGGAGATGCAAGGTAATAAAATCGGCTTGCTTATAAACCTCTTCACGGCTTCCTGCAACCTTAACGAAGGGTGAGAGCATAAGCGCGTTGTTGGTGGAGAGGAAGGGGTCGCAGCCCACAACCTTCATACCTAAAGCAAGCGCTGCGTTAGCTACGGCAACGCCTATCGCGCCAAGGCCGATAACGCCAAGCGTTTTGCCCATAATTTCACATCCTACGAATTTACCCTTTCCCTTTTCAACTAATTTAGGAACGGCTTCGCCTTCGCCTTTAATGGTTTTAACCCAATCTATAGCCTCGGTAACCTTTCTGCCACCTAAAAACAGCATACAAATTACTAATTCCTTAACGGCGTTTGCGTTAGCGCCGGGGGTGTTAAAAACTACGATACCCTTTTCAGCGTATTCGGCAACGGGAATATTGTTAGTGCCTGCACCTGCGCGGGCAACTGCAAGTAAATTTTCGCCTACTGCATATTCTGCCATCTGCGCAGAACGAACCATAATACCGTCGGGGTTTTGCACGCTGTCGCTATATTCGTAGCCCTGGAATATGCCGTCTGCAAGGGGGCTTATTGCGTTTAATTTTAAAATTTTAGCCATAACTTTCTCCTATTTATTTTCCATTTCAAATTTCTTCATAAATTCTATAAGAGCCTTAACGCCTTCAACGGGCATTGCGTTATAAATGGAAGCTCTCATACCGCCTACGAGTCTGTGTCCTTTAAGGGAAACGAGCCCCGCCTTTTTAGCTTCCGCAACGAATTTAGCGTCGAGCTCGGCGTTGGGGGTTACGAAGGGTACGTTCATAATAGAACGGAACTGTTTAACTACGGAGTTGGTATAGAAGGTGGAGTTATCAATATAATCGTATAACAATCCTGCCTTGTATTCGTTAATTTCGTTAATGGCCTTAACGCCACCGTTTTTATCTAAATTTTCTAAAACTAATTTTGCCATGTATATTGCAAAACAAGGGGGAGTATTATAAAGTGAACCGTTTTCGTCCTGAACCTTCCATTTAAGCAAGGTGGGGCAAATTTTTAAGGGATTTTGAATTAAATCTCTCTTTGCAATAACTATGGTAACGCCTGCGGGCGCAAGGTTCTTTTGCGCGCCTGCGTAAATTACGCCGAATTTAGAAACGTCTATTTCCCTTGAAAAGATTTCCGACGACATATCTGCTACGAGTGGAGCTTTACAGTCGGGGAATTCAATATATCTCGTACCGAATATGGTGTTGTTGGAGGTAATATGGCAATAGTCGGCGTCGTCGCTATAATTTAACGCTTTAACGTCGGGAATATAGGTATAGGTTTTATCTGAGGTATCTGCAAGCTTAACTGCTTCGCCGTAAATCTGACCTTCCTGCCAAGCCTTTTTTGCAAAGTTACCGGTTACTATATAGTCGGCCTTTCCGTTGTGCATAAGGTTTAAGGGAATAGCGGCAAACTGCTGGCTTGCGCCCCCTTGAACGAATAATACTGCGTAGTCATCAGGTACTTTTAAAAGCTTTCTAACAAGTGCTTCAGCTTCTTTAACAACGGCGTCGAACGCTTTATCTCTGTGCGAAATTTCAGTAACCGACATACCTGTTCCGGCAAAGTCCAAAAGCTCTGCCTGCGCCTGCTTCAAAACGTTTTCGGGTAGGGTAGAAGGCCCTGCTGCAAAATTAAAAACTCTCATAATATATTCTCCAAAAAAATTTTTTGCTAAATTTATCAATAAGGTAATTTAGTTGGCTAAATTATATAACATTATAAAAAAATATACAACTGTTTTGCATAAAAAAATTAAAAAAAATTTAAAATTTATGCAATGCTATGAATAATTGCGATTTTTTTTAACCGTTAATTCCGTTGGCAAAATTATCTATTTTTATTAAATAATGGCAATTAGTTAAAATTAATACGAAAAAATTGAAAAAAAATAAAAAAATTTTATAAAAAATATCAAAAATTTTAATTTTTGTATTTACAAAAAGCAAAATTTGTTGTAAACTATATAGGAACTATATAAATTGTAGTATGCAAGTACGGGTAAATACATGTTGCAACTACTTATGAGGTGTATATATGGCATTATTCAAAAAGAATCCCACGCCGGCTGCACAAAGCGCTGGCATGCCCAAAAAAGCGGACGTCATAATTCAGACGGAACGCGAAGTGTCTTATAAAATCGACAGGCTTATTCAGCAAAGCTCTGCCAACGCCGGCGCAATCCGCGGTGACGTTGCTACGGTTTTAAAAAGATGCGACGCAATTGCTGCTAACAGCGCAAAGAGTGTTAACGACGCGGCTTTCACCGCAAGGCAAAACACCGAAATTTGCAAAAAGCTCATTGCTGAAAACGATTCGTTAAAGCAAGAAATAAAATATCTTGCTAAGCAGAGCGAGGGTATCGTAAATCAGGTAGTTGCGGAAAATGCAAAATTAAAGCAAGAAATGCAGTATATGGCTGCGCAAAACGCTTGCGTGTTCGAAAAGATGAACGAACAGCTTGCAGCTATCGCTCAAAAGGTAAACGATAATTTTGCAGGTCTTACCGCTAATATGAACGATCAACTTGCAGACATCTCTAAAAAGCTTGCTTGCACTATGGAAGCGATTGAAAAAATCGACTACTGCAAAATTGCAAATATCGTTGCAACCAGAACGCCTGCAGTTGAACAAGTGCCTGCAACGGAAGTTGACTACGACAGAATTGCAGAAATCGTTGCTGCCCAGGCAGTACCCGCAACCGACTACGACAAGATTGCCGAAGTGGTTGCTCAGGCAGTACCTGCAACGGACTACGATAAAATTGCCGAAATGGTTGCTTCTTCCGTTCCCGTTCAAGAAGTCGTTTCTGCAGATTACATAGCGTCTAAGGTCGCAGAACAAATTTTAATACCCGCACCCTTGGCTACTATAGACGAGGACGCTTTTGCTCAAACCGTTGCTGAAAGAGTAAGAGTACCCGAGTTTGCTAGCGAAGAAGAAATTGCCGATCTCGTTGCGTCTAAGCTCGTTGTTCCTCAACCCGTAATCGACTTTGACGAAAACGGCCTTGCAGATATCGTAGCTGAAAAGGTATTTGAAAAGCTTCTTGAAGAGGAAGAAAAGGCGTTGGCAGAAATTGAAGAAACGGATGAAGAGCCCGTTGAAGAGGTTGAAGAAGCTGCTACTATCGACTACGACGAACTCGCTAAAAAGGTTGCCGAAAATATACCCGTACAGGAACCTGCTTCGAGTGACGAAATCGCAGCTAAAGTCGTTGAACAAATCGTTATACCCGAAGCGGAAGAAGTGGTTATCGACTACGATAAAATCGCTCAGTCCGTTGCCGAAAATCTTGGAAAGGATAACGACTTACTCGCCGCACTCGCAGGTGTTATTGCAGGTGCGTTGTTAACCAAGCTTGCAATTCCTACGGTTGACGAAGATAAGCTCGCTCAAGCCGTTGTCGATAAGCTTGAAGTCGTTGAAGTGGACGAAGAAAAAATTGCAAACACCGTTGCCGACAAGCTTTCTGAAGGCGAAGACGAAGTTAAAGAAGAAGCAGCGCCTGCCGCACCTCAAATTGATATCGACGAGCTTGCCGATACCATTGCCAAAAAGGTTGGTGCTCTCGCTCCTAACGACTTTGAAATCGTCGTTGACGACGCAGGTTGCGCATCCATTTCCACAAGCATTTCCGATAATTTCGATTACGACTTACTCGCATCTAAAATTTACACCAAGCTTCTCGAATCCGGTTCTTTAGATAACGAGCCCGATTACGACGAAGTTGCTAATAAGCTTGCAGAAAAGGTTACCCTTCCTACCATTAACGAAGACGCTATCGCTGAAAAGGCTGCCTCAGTTCTTTCCAACTACTTACCCGAATTGGATACCGACGGCGTTGCCGATAAGTTATCAGGTATAATTCTTCCTATAATCCCTGCAGCGCCTACCGTTGATACTGATGAAATTAGCGATAAGGTTGCAGAAAAGATTATCGAAAATCAAGAAAAGGCTGAATACGATATCGTATTAGACGACGACGGTATATCCAGAATTACTAACGTAGTATCCGACGAGGTTAAACAGGCTAACGACGCTCGCTTCGATAAGATTGAAAACGAAATCGACGTAATTAAGGGCTTAATCATAGCCGGCGCAGTTGCAACCGTAGCAACCGAAATCGCAACCTCCGACGCTACCGAAGTAGTAGTTAAGGAAGAAGTCGTTGAAGAGCCCGTTGAAGAAGTAGAAGAACCCGTTGAAGAAATCGTTGAAGAAGCTGAAGAGGATATTCCTACCGTAAGCGACGTGGTTGAAGAAACTGAAGAAGCTGAAGAAGCAGAAGAAGACGAAGACCCCGTAATTGAAGAAATCGTTGACGATATCGACGAAGAGCCTACCGAAGGCGAAATTATGCCTGACGGAATTCCCGGAATTTCCAACGGCGTAGACTTCGTTAATATGATGAAGTATAACCGTTCCTTCATTGCAAGAATTATTCAGGGCGCAGACGAAGTTAAGCAATACTACGGTCAAACCAAAAACGCTTTACTTTCCTACAAAAAGGTTAACTCCTCTATCGCATGGGGCGCTGAACGCTTTAACAAGGGCAGAGAAACCATTGCAAGATTTAAGATTAGAGGTAAGACACTTTGCTTGTATCTCGCTCTCGACCCTGCTGAATACAAAAAGTCCGTATATCATCACTCCGACGTATCCAATAATAAGTCTATGAAGGGTACTCCTTTAATGGTTAAAATCAAGAGTCCTTTAGGCGTTAAAAAGGCTATAAGACTTATTGACGATATGCTTGAAAAGAGAAACGGCATTAAGCAGAACATTAAAGAGCGTGATTACGCGTTAATGTATCCTTATCAGACGACTGAAGAATTAATTGAAGACGGCTTAATTAAAGACGTAAGCAAAAAGTAAATAACGAATACAAATGCTAAAAAAGGGGGGGGGTGATTTTTAAGTCAACCCCCCCTATACTTTAAAGGCTATGCGCTTTTCGGTTTTCGGCTAAAAGGTCCTACAAAAAGCCAAAAAACCGCTCGTATGGCATAGCAACCTAAAAACCCCGCGTTTTTATTTGCGGGATGGGAGAAAAATAATTTGCAAAAAACACAAAACACACAAAATCAAAATACTCAAAAAAATAAAAAATCGGCAAAATTCCGTAGGGTAACGGTGCGCTCGCCTAAAAATTCCGGCATAAAAGTACAAGAAGCTTCGCCCGTAAAGCAAGAAAACGGCTTTGATTTATACGAAGAAAGAATTGCAGAAAGCTTTAAAAAAATAATTGCAAAATCCACAAACGGAAAAAATGCAAGCGTTAATAAAAAGGCAAAAGCAAGCAAAAAGGGCAAAAAGACGGAAGAGGTAGCGCTTAAGCAAGCGTCTTTAAAGAAAAAGAGCAATAAAAACGCCGTAAAAATTATATTTTTGGGTGGCGTTGGCGAAATAGGAAAAAATATGACGGCAATAGAATGCGGGGACGATATAATTATTATCGACGCAGGTATAATGTTCCCCGACGAGGCTATGCCCGGCATTGATTTGGTAGTGCCCGATATTACCTATTTAACGGAAAACAAGCATAAAATACGCGCCCTGCTTTTAACGCACGGGCACGAAGATCATATAGGGGGCGTGCCTTACTTATTAAAGGAAATTAAAACGCCCGTGGTAGGCACTAAGCTCACGCTTGCTTTGCTCGATAATAAGCTCCGTGAGCACCGTATAAACGACTGCAAGCAAATCACCGTCGCACCCGACGATATTCTGTCGTTTGGGGCGTTTAAGGTTCGCTTCGTAAACGTAAATCACTCTATCGCAGGGGCTCTTGCGCTTGCAATATATACGCCACAGGGAACGATTTTTCATAGTGGCGACTTTAAAATAGACTTAACCCCCGTTGCGGGACAGGCAATAGATTTAAAAACGATTTCCGATATCGGCTCGGAGGGTGTTCTTTTATATATGGGCGAAAGCACAAATATCGAAAGAACGGGCTATACTATGAGCGAAACGGTGGTGGGAACCACCCTTGATAAGCTTTTTAGCGAAAATCTTACAAGAAGAATTATAATTGCTACCTTTGCTTCTAACGTGCACCGCTTACAGCAAATTATCGACCTTGCCGTAAAATACGGCAGAAGGGTTGCGCTTTCGGGCAGAAGTATGCTAAACGTAGTGGAAGCGGCGCAAAAAATAGGCGAGCTTAAGGTAAGTAAGGGCGTTTTGGTGGATATTGCCAAAACCAAAAGTTTAAAGGATAGCGAGATCGTAATAGTTTCTACGGGCAGTCAGGGCGAGCCTATGAGCGCCTTAACCCGTATGGCAAACGGCGAAAACAGCGCCGTAAAGGTGGGCGAAAACGATACTATAATAATTTCCGCTTCGCCTATTCCGGGCAACGAAAAGCTCGTTTATAGGGTAATTAACAACCTTTACCGCCTTGGCGCGAAGGTCGTTTACGAAAGCTTGCATAATATTCACGTTTCCGGTCACGCTTGCCGTGAAGAGCATAAAATAATGCACACCCTTTTAAAGCCTAAATTCTTTATTCCCGTGCACGGCGAATACCGCCACTTAAAAAAGCACGGCGAGCTTGCCGAAGAGCTTGGTATGAAGCAAAGCAATATCTTTCTTGCAGATATCGGCAATAGGGTAGAGCTTACTGCAAAATCTTTAAAGCGTATGGAGGACGTGCCTGCCGGCTCTCGCTTAATCGACGGCGAGGGCATAGAGGATGAAAAGGCCAGCGTCGTATTAAAGGACAGATTACAGCTTTCTAAAGACGGCTTATTTATAGTTTCCGTCGTCGTTTCCGGCGGGGAGGTTATAGGCGAGCCTGCAATTAATTCCCGTGGCTTCGTGTTCGATTTTCACCGTGATTACGATAAGGAAATTAGGGAAGTTATAAATAGGGCGATAATCGGCTACGACTTAACCATAGGTAGCGTGGACGAGCTTAAAAGGGCAATTAAAAAAGCGCTTAGAAATTATTTAAGCAAAAAAACCAAGCAATCACCTATGATAGTGCCCGTGGTGGTAGAATTATAAAACGCCACGGCGCAATAAATTAACGCATCTTCTTTAAGGAGAAATTATTATGGCGCAATTTACCTACGCTCATAACGATACCTCTGCGGTGGAAAAGCAAAGCTCTACCGCAAGGTTTGTAAAACTTAAAATAGATAGCAAGCTGCAAAAGTTAAGGGAGCAAGCGTTTGCGCGCCATATTCCCATCGCCAACGACGAAACGCTTAATTTTTTAATTGCGCTCGTTTCGGCAATAAAGCCAAAGCGCGCGTTAGAATTAGGCTCTGCCGTGGGCGTTTCGGGTATAGCAATGCTTAGCTGCTGCCCCGATATGCACCTTGTAACCGTTGAAAAGGAAGATGATTTTTATTTGGAGGCAAAGCGCAATTTTGCAAGCTTTGGCGTAGATAACAGAGTAAACGCTATACTCGGTGATGCCGGCGAGGTTATCGAGGTTATAAACGGTGGCTTTGATTTTATATTTTTAGATAGCGCAAAGGCGCAATACAAAAAATATTTACCCGTATTAAAGGGGCTTTTAAATAGTGGCGGGGTACTCGTTGCCGACGATATATTGCTGTACGGTTGGGTAAACGGCGAACAGGAAGTCCCCCAAAAGCGTCAATCTATAGTAAAGCACGTAACCGAATATATCGAAGCGGCAACCTCCGATAGCGACTTAATTACTTCTATAATAAATATAGGCGACGGTATTGCTCTGTCCGTAAAAAAATAAGGCGTTTTGCACGCTACGGTAAATTGCAAAATTTATAATAAAAGGCATTTATATATTATATTAATAATAAGGTATAGCAAATTGCCGTTTTAAAATGTAATTTAAACCTACTTTAAGATAAGGTACTATATGAAAAATATTGAACTTTTAGCCCCTGCAGGTAGCCGTTCAAAACTTAATTGCGCCCTTTATTTCGGCGCGGACGCAGCGTATATTGGCGGTACGGATTTTTCTCTTCGCGCATTTGCAAACAATTTCGATAACGAAGCGCTTAAATCGGCAATATCATACGCTCATTTATTAAATAAAAAGGTATACGTAACGGCAAACATCTTTGCAAAAAACGCCGATATGAAGGCGTTGGAGGATTATTTTGCGTACCTGTATTCAATAGGCGCGGATGCGGCGATTATATCTGATAGCGGCGTGTTTTACGCATCAAAAAAGGCTGCGCCCAATTTACCTATTCACATATCCACGCAGGCAAACCTTACTAATAAGTACGCCGTAAAATTTTGGCACGATATGGGCGCGTCACGAGCAATACTTGCGCGCGAGCTTTCCCTTAAAGAAATTTCCGAAATTAAGGATTTTATCCCTGAAATGGAGCTTGAAGCCTTCGTGCACGGCGCAATGTGTATTTCTTATTCCGGCAGATGCCTTCTTTCCAACTATCTTTCGGGCAGAGAATCTAACCGTGGCGAGTGCGTTCAAGCGTGCCGTTGGAAGTATTCGATAAGAAAAAGTGACGAATATTCCGATTCTGGTTGGCTTGATATGCAAGAGGACGATAGGGGAACTTACATTTTAAACTCTAAGGATTTAAATATGTCTGCTCATCTAAATTCTATGATAGAAGCGGGAATATCTTCCTTTAAAATAGAAGGCAGAATGAAGAGCGAATATTATTTAGCAACGGTAATCAACGCATATAGGCGTTGTTTAGACGGCGGATATAGCCCCGTTATTGAAAGGGAGCTTGCCACCGCAGCCCACCGCGACTACACCACCGCCTACACCTTGGGTGAAAATAAAAATACGGTAAACTACACCGACAGTCAAGCCAAGGGCGACTGCGATTATATAGGCAACGTAGTGGGGCAGGAAAACGGATTTGCTTTGGTGGAAATGCGTGGGCGTTTTAAAAAGGGCGAGGTTTTAGAGGTTTTATCTCCCTCGCAAAATTTCGAAAAATCGTTTACGGTTGAAGAAGCTTACACAAGCCGTGGCGATTTGGTTGACGACTGCAAGCTGGTGCAAGAGGTCTATAAGGTAAAATGCCCCTACGATCTTTCCGCAGGCGATATTTTACGCAGAAGAAAAAATTAAGGCCTTCTAATTTACAAAAAGGCTTTATTATTAATCAAAAGGTATGGACTACAAGGTTAAAACGATTAAAAAGGTAATAAATAAAAGGCAAACGGTGCAAGTGCCCGGCTCAAAATCCATTACGGCAAGGGCGTTGCTTATTGCGGCGCTCGCTAATGGCAAGTCAACGCTTTACAACGTGCAGTTTTCGCAGGATTGTCAAAGCTTTTTGCGTTGTATTAAGGATTTAGGCGTAGAGGTTAATATAGAAGGCACAACCGTACAAATCATAGGCTGCGGCGGTAATCTGCCTAAAAAAACGGCAAAAATCAACGTGGGCAGCGCAGGTACGGCGGCGCGCTTTATAACGGCGTTTTTGGCGTTTTGCGACGGTGAATATTTCGTCGATAGCTCCGAGCAAATGAAAGCCCGTCCCCAAGCCCCCTTAATTTCCGCCCTTCAAAATTTGGGCGCGCAATTTACTTTTTTACAGCAACAAAATTCCTTCCCCTTTATAATTAAGGGTACAAAAAATCCAAAAAACGAGCTTTGTGTAAATATACAAAAGTCAAGCCAGTATCTTTCGGCTTTGCTAATTTCTTCCGCTTGCGCACCCCATCCTATAAAAATTAAGGTGGAAGGGGAGCACGGTATGGAATATGTTTTAATGACGGTAAAAATGATGCAAGCCTTTGGCGTAAAGGTGGATATTTGTGGCAACGAATACACCGTAAACGGCGCATATATCGGGGGTAATTATAAAATAGAGCCGGATATCTCCGCCGCCTGCTACTTTTATGCAATAAATAAAATTACAAATTTGCAAATAGAAGTAGAGGGGGTTGACGAGTCCGTTTTGCAAGGCGATATAAAATTTATTCGCCTTTTAAAAGACTTTGACGGAGGGGATGTGGATATGTCCGCCTTTTCCGACCAAGCCTTAACGCTTGCCGCAGTTGCGCCCTACTTGAAAAGCCCCACAAAAATTTACGGCATTTCGCATATTAGGGGGCAGGAGTGCGACAGGATATCCGCTATCGCAACAAACCTACGCGCTATGGGCGTTGAGGTTAAAGAATTTGAAGACGGCGTAAAAATTTACCCCTGTACGCCACACGGCGCGCAAATTAATACCTTTGGCGACCACCGCGTTGCAATGGCGTTTGCCGTTGCCGGAACGAGAACGGAGGGCGTAGAAATTAAAAACGCCGAAGTATGCGCAAAAACCTTTAAAGAATTTTTTACCGTTTTAGACGAATTAACTAATAAGGTATCAAACGGCTGCAACCCGCAATAGTAACTCGCCTACGCAAAAAATTAAAATTGCTTTATAAAAATGAACAAAAAAATTATTATCCACTCCGACCTTAATAATTTTTACGCGTCGGTGGAACGAAAACTTAATCCTTCCCTTTTTGGGCTTCCGCTTGCCGTATGTGGAAATGCAGAGGAGCGAAAGGGTATAGTTCTTGCAAAAAGCGAGGAGGCGAAAAGGTTTAAAATAAAAACGGGCGATACCGTTTGGCAGGCAAAAAGGAAGTGCCCTGATTTAGTAGTGGTAAAACCGCATTTTGCCGAATATATGAAGTATTCTAACAAAGTAAGGGCTATATATGCCCGATTTACCGACCTTATTGAAGGTTATGGAATTGACGAATGCTGGTTAGATATATCTAAATCAACTAAAATTTTTCCTAAATATAACGGGCAAAAAACGCTCGTTGAAAATGGCGTAGAATACTACACCGACGACTATTTAAGGTTTTTGGGTGACGAAATAAGAAACACCGTAAAAAACGAGCTTAACCTTACCGTTTCCGTGGGTGTATCCTTTAATAAGGTTTACGCCAAGCTCGGCTCTGATTTAAAAAAACCGGACGGAACTTCCGTAATTTCCGCTAAAAACTATAAAAATATAGTGTTTGGGCTTCCCGTAGAGGATTTGCTTTTCGTGGGTAAAGCAACCAAGCAAAAATTAGTGGGTATGGGCTACAACACTATCGGTAGGTTAGCCGACGCAAACGACGATATTATCCACAGAGTATTGGGCAAGTTTGGCGAGACCCTTTTAAAGTACGCAAGGGGGCAGGACGACGAGCCCGTTAGACATATGGACGATTGCAGGGAGCTTAAATCCATAGGCAATTCGCAAACCTTTGCGCAAGATTTAACCAACTTAAACCAAGTTAAAAAAATGCTTTTCGTGCTTTCTGAAAGCGTTGCCGCAAGGCTTCGGGAGGCAGAGCTCGGCAAGGCGAACACTGTACATTTATGGGTAAGGGATTCCGCCTTAAACGGCTTTAATATTCAAAAAAAGGTGCGCCCCACCCTTTTATGTGGGGAAATTGCAAGCCACGCCTACGATATTTTTTGCGCTAATTTTGCGCAACCCTTTAACATAAGGGCGCTTGGCGTTACCGTTTCGGGCTTCGATAAGGGGATTTCTCAAATAACCTTAGACGAAACTGCAGGTAACTACCAAAAAAGGGAAAAGGTAGAGCGAACGGTTGACGAAATTAGAAAAAAATACGGCTATTCAAAGCTTCAGCGTGGCGTTATGGTAAACGATATTATCGAAATGCACGACGATATTAAAAATTCACACCTAATAAAGCCTGCTAAATTCGACGGGGTAGATTTGCCCGACGAAGAATAAAGCCGTGCCGATAAATAACTCCGTGCCGACTTATATCGCCGAATATGCGATAATAACGCCGATTGCTCGATAATAACCGCGAGCCTACGGCGAATAAAACCGAGCATTAATAATTATACCGACTTTTAAATTTTATTTGACATATATAAATAAATAATTTATAATCTTTACAAATACAAAAACTGATAAAATCAGGAGAGTGTTATGAACTTACCCGAAATTTTCGGCGAAAACGTTTTTAACGATCGCGTTCAAAAGGAAAGGCTTCCTAAAGAAGTTTACAAGGCTTTAAGGGCTACTATCGAGTCAGGCAAGCGTTTAGATGCGTCTATCGCAGGCCCCGTTGCCGCTGCAATGAAGGATTGGGCGGTATCGAAGGGCGCAACGCACTATACCCATTGGTTCCAACCCTTAACGGGGCTTACTGCCGAAAAGCACGATAGCTTTATTGAACCTGATGGCGACGATTCCGTAATAATGCGCCTAACGGGCAAGTGCTTAACGGTTGGCGAATCAGACGCGTCGTCTTTCCCTTCAGGGGGTTCGCGCGCAACCTATATGGCAAGGGGTTATACCGCTTGGGACCCTACTTCTCCCGCCTTCGTAAAGGACGGAACGCTTTATATTCCATCTATTTTCGTATCCTACACGGGCGAAACGCTAGATAAAAAAGCGCCCCTTTTGCGTTCAATGACGGCGTTAAATATACAGGCAAAGCGCATTTTAAAGGTTTTTGGAATAGACTGCAAAAAGGTTTCTACAACGGTTGGTCCCGAACAGGAATACTTTATTATTTCGCAAAAGCAATACGAAAAAAGAAAGGATTTACAGCTTACGGGCAGAACGCTTTTTGGCGCAAAGGTTACCCGTGGACAGGAATTGGAAGAGCATTATTACGGCGCGCTTAACCCTAAAATCGCCGCATATATGCGCGATTTAGATAACGAGCTTTGGAAGCTTGGCATTTTATCTAAAACGAAGCACAACGAGGTTGCGCCCGCTCAGCACGAAATGGCGCCCATATATACCACGAGTAACGTTGCCGTGGACGGAAATATGCTCACTATGGAGCTTATGAAAACGGTTGCGCAAAGGCACGGACTCGTTTGCCTTCTTCACGAAAAGCCCTTCAAGGGCATAAACGGTTCGGGCAAGCACAACAATTTTTCAATGTCAACGGACGGTGGCTTAAATTTATTAGACCCCGGCGATCACCCCGAAACGAACACCTTATTTAAGCTCGTTTTAACGGCGATTATAAAGGCGGTGGACGATTATCAAGGAATTTTAAGGGCTTCCGTTGCAACCGCTGCAAACGACCACCGTTTAGGCGCAGACGAAGCGCCCCCTGCAATAGTTTCAGTATATTTAGGCGACCAAATAGGCGCGCTCGTAGATAGTATAGTAAACGGAAAGGACTACGTTCCCGTAAAGGCAGGCAAGGGCTCTATCGGCGTACCCGAAAGCCCCATCTTCCCCAAGGACGCAACGGACAGAAACCGCACCTCGCCCTTTGCGTTTACGGGCAACAAATTCGAATTTAGAATGCTTGGCTCAGCGGCTAACGTAGCCACCCCCAACACGGTTATAAATACTATAATCGCCGACGCGTTTATGCAATTTGCCGACGAGCTTGAAGGAAAAGAAAATATCGAATCTGCCGTAAACGAGCTTATCGAAAGGGAATTAAAGGCGCACTATCGCATAATTTACAACCTTGACGGCTACGGCCCCGATTGGGAGCCCGAAGCGGAAAGACGCGGACTTTTAAACCACAAAAATACTGCCGACGCAGTTGCCGTAAGGTTTGAAGATAAAAACGTGGAAGTATTCGTTCGTCAAGGGGTATATACCAAGCAAGAGGCTTTTGCTCGCGCAAATATTCAGTTGGAAAACTACGTAAAAATAATTAATATCGAAGCGTTAACTATGATAAAAATGGCGCAGCAAGATATTATTCCCGCCATCTCAAATTACGTAGCAAGCCTTTGCTCTACCGTGGCTATAAAGCAGGCGGTAAATGCAAATATTCCCTTTGATACCGAAAAGGAAATAATCACAAAGCTTGCCACCTTAGAAGATAATCTTTATAAAGCAACGGCAAAGCTAGAAGCCGACCTTGCTAAAATTAATAAAGAAGAGGTTATTTCCGCGTCGCAAGCAATGGCGCATATAATCGTGCCCGATATGGATGCGGTTAGGGCTATTGCCGACGAGGCAGAAAATATAACTGCCACCTCTTTCTGGCCTTTCCCTAGTTATTTTGATATTTTGTACGGCGTATAAAGCCGTAATAGAAAAAAGGGCGCCGCTTTTGCGGCGCCCTTTGCTTTTAAAAAGCTGATTAATTAAAAGGCTTAAATTTTGCTAAAAAGCAAGGTGCAAAAAAATACTTTACAATATTTGTAAACGGTGGTATAATATACGGGCTTTACAACAAAGGATTGGTAATTCGTATGAAGAATAAAACGAAAAAGCTTATAAAATCATTTTTTAACAACGGAATAGATTTGTTTGTTTTAAGCATACTAACGGGTATTTTTGCCGGAGCCGTGGTAACTATTTATAATATTTTAGTCCACATTGGCGAGCATACCTCCTTGGAATATTACGCATATTTAAGGGCTAACCCTTGGTTTATTCCACTTTTATTTATCGTTTTGGCGGCGGGGGCGTTGGTTATAGGAACGCTTGTAAAATTCGTGCCAATGATAAGGGGTAGCGGTATTCCTCAAATAGAAGGTGCGGCAAGCGGTTTAGTTCCCTTTAAGTGGTATACTACTATGTGCGCAATGTTTGCCGCCTCCCTTGCCTGCGTATTTTTAGGGCTTTCTGCCGGTGGCGAAGGACCTTCGCTGGAAATGGGCGGTTGTGCGGGTGATGCGACGGGCGCAATTTTAAGGCGAACGCAAATGGTCCGCAGGCTACAAATTGCCGCGGGCGCTAGCGCAGGGCTTGCCGTTGCCTTTAACGCACCCATAACAGGCTTGTTCTTTGCTATGGAAGAAGCCTTTCACTCGTTTTCCGCAAAGGTGTTTATTTGCGCCGCAATAAGCGTTGTTTCTTCCCTTTTCACCCGCAATTTAATAAGGTTAGCCTTGGGGTATTCCGTCGGCTATACCTTCGATAACTTCGTATTCGCAGAAGTTGATTATTCAAGCATAGTATATTTTGTAATAGCGGCGGTAGTGGCTGCGCTCTTCGGCGTAATATTTTACTATTCAATGCTTCAAACAAAAAAGCTGTTTAAAAAAGTAACCTTTTTAAAGGGCACGGGTAAATATTTAATTCCTTTCCTTGCCGCCGGTGTCTTTGGGTTAATTACCCCTTACGCAATGGGTGGCGGACACGATTTTATTCAATCCTTAGCAACTAACGGTACGGGCGTATTTAACATAGAGCAAGTATTTGGTTGGGGCATAATAGTAACCTTAATTATAGTAGTGCTTTTTAAATTCCTTGCAGGCATTATGGCAATGGGCTGTGGCGTGCCTTGCGGTGTGTTTATTCCTATGCTTGCCGTTGGTGCGGGTATCGGCGCAATTCTCGCAAGTATTTTTACCGCTTTCGGTATGGACGGGCAGTATGTTGACTATCTCGTAATAATCTGTATGGCGGTATTCTTCACGACTATCGTAAAAGCCCCCATAACGGGTATAATAATGGTGTTCGAGCTTACCGGCGAATTTGCAAATTTCCTACCCGCCCTTTTAGGCATAACCATTGGCTATTTAATTTCTGAAATCTTCCGTATGGAGCCCGTTTACGAAAAATCTCTTCACGGTTACCTTAAAGAAGAAAAGCTTTTAGAAAAGGTTGAAAAGCAAAGGGTGGAAGTGGTAGTAAAGAAGCTATCGCTTGCAGACGGCGATTTAATTCGAAATATTATATGGCCTTCAAACGGTTTAGTCGTTGCAATTATGGGTGAAGACGGTTCTACCTTCGTACCCGACGGCGAAACGGAGCTCGTTGCAGGGCAAACCTTAACCTTTGAGTGCGATACTGCCGATTTAGATAAGCTTTATTCCTACCTTTACGAAATTGTAGGTAAACCAGATAAGAAGTAGCGTTTAACGGTCAATAAAAAATTACCTTTTAAATCTAAAATAATATTAAGCCCGAGCAAAAATGTTCGGGCTATTATTTATTGTATTTATAATTGCTTGACTATCTTATCAATATATTATATAATATATTGTGGGTGCAAAGGTTAGTTTTTTGTATCCTTTGGGCGCAGGTGGCGTTCAAAACAAGCAAAACCGTAAAAATATTAATTATATAGGTGTTATTATGTTAACGAGTATTTGTGGTATTAACTGGGGCGACGAAGGTAAAGGCAGAATGGTTGATTTGCTTTCGTCAGATTTCGACGTAGTTTGCCGTTATCAAGGTGGCAACAACGCAGGGCACACCGTTATTAACGAAAAGGGTAAGTTTATTTTAAACTTGCTCCCTTCAGGCATTTTGCGTGAAGAAGTAGTAAACGTTATGGGTTGCGGTATGGTTATCGACTTAAAGCACCTTTGCGAAGAAATGGATAGGTTAAGGGCAGGCGGAATTGCTATCTCTCCCGAAAACCTTAAAATTAGCGACAAAGCCGTTATTACTATGCCCTACAACGTATTGCAAGATATTATGGAAGAGGATAGATTAACGAAGGCTACCGGAAAGCCCTACGGCTCTACCCGCCGTGGTATCGCTCCCGTTTACGCTGATAAATATATGAAAAAGGTCTTCCGCATGGGCGAGCTTTTAAATCCCGAATTAATGTATAAGCGCATACCCGATATAGTTGCGTGGAAAAATATGACTATTAAGGCTTACGGCTTTGAGCCCGTAAAGGTAGAAGATATGATTGCTTACTTCGAAGAATACGGCAAAAAGCTTGCTCCTTACGTAATTGATACGGGATTATACCTTAACGAAGCAAACAAGCAGGGCAAAAAAATTATGTTCGAAGCTCAGCTTGGCGCTCTTCGCGATATCGACTTCGGTATCGTTCCCTATACTTCAAGTTCTTCAACTATCGCAGCGTACGCTCCTATCGGCGCAGGCGTTCCTAACCTTAAGCTCGATAATTCTATCGGCATTATGAAGGCTTATTCAAGCTGCGTAGGCGCAGGCCCCTTCACTTGCGAATACTTTGGCGAAGCTGCAGTTAAATTGCGTGAAGCAGGTGGCGAATACGGCGCGGCAACCGGCAGACCTAGAAGAGTAGGTCCTTTCGACGTAGTTGCTTCTCGCTACGGCATCCGTTGCCAGGGCGCAGATGAAATTGCGTTAACCAAGCTCGATATTTTGTCCGGCTATGAAGAAATTGAAATTTGCACCAAATACCTTTTAAACGGAAAAGAAATTACCGAGTTCCCCTTCACCGACGTGTTGGATGACTGTAAGCCCGTATTTGAAAAGGTAAAAGGCTGGAATTGCGATATTTCTAAATGCAGAAAGCCCGAAGATTTACCCAAAGAAGCAATAGATTATATCCACTTATTAGAAAAGCTTTGCGACTGCAAAATTAAGTACGTTTCTGTGGGTGCAGAGCGTGAAGCGTACGTCGTAATGTACTAAAAAGCTTTATATTTGTTTCGCAATACTTTGTCGCGCTCCGCTTTTGCTTCGGTCACTTACGTCTGTGTACGCTCCCTTGCAAAATGCTTGCGCTCCTCGTCTTGCTCGCAACTCTAAAGCTTTTATAAGCAAAACCAAGCTATAATCGTTAGTAAGGGCAATACTTTGTCGCGCTCCGCTTTTGCTTCGGTCACGTACGTCTGTGTACGCTCCCTTGCAAAATGCTTGCGCTCCTCGTCTTGCTCGCAACTCTAAAGCTTTTATAAGCAAAACCAAGCTATAATCGTTAGTAAGGGCAATACTTTGTCGCGCTCCGCTTTTG
>SVIM01000022.1 GCA_015069485.1 Clostridiales bacterium
ATCCTATAGCTTTTCCAAAAACTTGTTATCAATTCAAATTAAGCTTCAAAGAAGATGAACGCGCTTGGGATATATGTAAATCACTTAATGAACAAGGGATAGTGGCTGTTCCAGATTCTGGACTGGTTTATGCTTGGGGAAATAAAGAAGTTATATCTAAGGCATGTTTAAACAGATTGGAAAGTGACGTTGAAATAACAGCCTTTTCAAGAGATTTGATAATAAAGAATAAAAATTTTAGAGAAATGTTGCTCCGTGGTATCACAATGGTATTAGCTCAAGCCACAAATTATGCTTTCTCTAAAGATAAAATTTGGGATAATATAACTCCCGAAAACAAGTTTTATTTTAATATACACGGAGAACAAATTTTTGCATATTATGGTGTTAAGTTATCTTTAAAATTTGATTATAAATACACTTATTTATCGTTTGAACCCGCTTATCATTTTTGTAATGATATCAAATATGAGAACAATACTTTAAAATCCTTTGCTGATGCTTTTTCGATGTTCATAAATGGCAAAGCCCCGAACTTAAATATCAACAACTATATTGATAAGTGGGTAAATAATTTACTTGGAGTAGAATCCTTTGTTGGCTATATCCCGATACAAGATAAGGATGGATTTGAGTTTAAGATAAGAGCAAGCAGTGTTTTGGTAGGAATAAACAACGCAAGAGGTTTTGTACCTAAACTACCCAATACAATAAATCCTAAAAGGATTATCTTAAAAGGGATTGAATGTAAGGACCCAGAATTGGTCTTTTTTAATCCTTCACAAAACACGATGCATACAGATTTTCACCCAATGCGTGGATTAACCAATAACAGTCCATACGACTTTGCCTTAGGAAGTAAAATCTCAAGAGCCTCCATTAGTTTAGGTGTAATTTGTCCAATAAATCATTCTAAAGATTTTCAACTATTCTTAAATGAATTAAACAATAAGCACAGTGTTCGGTTCAATACTGATTATGTTATTCCTTTCCCTGGTTTTTTTAACGCTTTTAACATCGGATTAAATGTCCCTTTAATAAGTAATGGGCAATGGGTAGAAATATCGCCACCGAACAATTCCAATATTGCACTTGCAATTAATGAATTTCGAGATACTATATTGCAACAAATAGATAAACTTTCATCACAAGCAATTGATGTTGTTGTAATTTATATTCCAAAAGAATACGAGTGTTTTACGGAACAAGATAATTATAATTTGCATGATGTGGTAAAAGCGTACGCGGCTCAAAAAAATATTGCAACACAATTCATAAGAGAAAAAACCGTTGAAGAAAGTGGAATGCGGTGTCAAATTATGTGGGCACTGTCCCTCGCAATATATGTAAAATCGTGTCATATACCATGGGTTATTTCGGCCATACGTCCTGATACTGCTTTCGCTGGAATAGGATATAGCATTAATAGTTCCAAATATGGTACAAATATTGTTATTGGATGTAGCCATATTTATTCTTCTGATGGACAAGGATTAAAATACAAACTTTCTAAAATTAAAGATTTCTACTTGGATAAGAAAAACAACCCGTTTTTAACTGAAAGCGAAGCTTATAACTTAGGATTAAATATAAAAGACTTGTTTTACAAATCATTTACAGAACTGCCCAAACGAGTTGTAATTCATAAACGTACACCATTTAAAAAAGAAGAAATTGATGGCTTGGTAAAATGTCTATCATCTGCTGGTATATCTGATATTCAATTGTTAGAAATAAACTATGAAGATAATATGCGTAGTTTTGCTTATGAAAAAAATTTTAATATAGACACGTTCCCTGTTAGAAGAGGTTTGTGTTTCCCTATGGATGAAAAAACTATGCTTCTTTACACACACGGTATTGCGCCATCAGTTAGAAATCCTAATTTTAAGTATATTCAAGGTGGTAAAACTGTGCCTATACCATTAAAAATTGTTAAACATTATGGCTCTGGTGATATGGCGCAAATTGCAACTGAAATTCTAGGACTGTCTAAAATGAATTGGAACAGTTTTGGTTTATATTCAAAATTACCTTGCACTATTGAATCATCAAATCAATTAGCAAGAATTGGTTGGTTGCTTTCACAATATGAAGGAACAATTTATGATTATAGGTTTTTTATGTAAAACACACTCAATAAAGGAGCAAAACTATGAGCTTATGTTCTACAAATTATATATCTTCTAATATAAAAATAAAAAAATTATATTGGGTTATTGAACGTTTAGGCTATAAAGAAATTGAACTAGAAAGAGAGTTAAGAAATAGTTATAGGAAATGCTATTTTTGGCGGCCGTCAAATTTAGATTTAACTTACGTTGGTGTGGAACTAAACATCTCAAAAAATGATAACGGTAAAATTAGAGTAGAAACAAGAACAAGAGCCGGGAGAAGTTATGTTGAACTTACCCAACAAAATACAACTATAAAAACAATTAAAGATTTTTTTTGCGGAACTTTCGAAACTGATTATGGTAAAAATATATACATGAATCCTGAGGATTGCAGTCCCGAAAAATCTAATATAGCAATGGCGTTATACGTTCAACGATGGAAATTTAATAATGCTTTAATTCCCATAAAAATATTTGCTCAATTTATGGAAAAATCGCTACATAAAGATACACTGGCGGGCGACCTTTATGGTATGCAAGTCGGAGTACTTCCTTTTACGGACCATCTAAGACCTTGCGTTGTTTCAGCCAACATACAGTTACCCTATATTATTGGGGCGTGGGAAAACTATGTTAAAAATTCATACTTGTCAATTTTGAAATATGTTAATACAGATAATAAAATCATCAAGCCAGATAGATTATCTGTCGATGACTTGGAAAAAATTAAAACAGGAGAAAGCAGTGTTGAAGAGTGTATTGTTAGTAAATTCTCATTTCAACGACCTCAAACTATTATAAATAATTTTGGTCAACTGGATAAAAAATTGGATGTAAATGCTGTTTTTGACAAGCCCTACAAAAGAAGAACGACAAAGCTAAAAACTTCTATTGATGAAATTATAACATTAAGAAATCAAATTGTTCATGATGGTTTTATTGATGCTAAATTAACAGACAAAGATGTAAAAAATTTTTTAGATGAAGTAGAAGAAGCTGCGAATAGGCTTTATAAACTTTTTGCAAAACAATATGAGTTTAAAGCAAATTTTAATTTTTAATGTAAAAATCATATATATATAGCAAACCCATATATTAAAACTCAATTAAGAGTTCAATGAGAGTCGCACACGTTGCGCCATATCGTGGTGCGATTTTTCGCCTCAAAACAAAAAAGAAGTGCTTTTTGCACTTCTTTTTTATTTATTGCTTTGCGCACCACTCTTTCGCTTTAAGTTAAGGTATTATTGAAATATGAACGCGATTGACTTCGTAACAATCGCTATTCCGTTCGGCTTTGCCTTCCTTACAAATCCCTTTCTCTGCGCCATATCGTGGTGCGATTTTTCGCCTCAAAACAAAAAAGAAGTGCTTTTTGCACTTCTTTTTTATTTATATACTACATAAAACAAACTAATTTAACTTTATATACTATATTTAAACAAACTTATACAATTAAATCGCCCTGCGTATTTTTTTATATTACATATTAAAGAATAACTTTGCTTTTTTTGTTTTGCGTGATATAATATTAAAAATATTTTAATTAAGCCAAATTAATAGGTTTTAGCTAATGATTAAAAAGATTTTACAATCGTTTAAGGATTTAACAAAATTTGAGGTTGCACTTTGGGTTTTTTCGCTGTTAACTATAAGCGTTTCGTTTATATTTTTACAGGACAAAAATTATTTAACGCTTATAGCCTCTTTAATAGGCGTTACCGCATTAATTTTCGTTGCAAAGGGGTATGTTTTAGGGCAAATTTTAATAGTTATTTTTTCGGTTTTGTATGGAATAGTTTCGTATGCGACTGCCTATTACGGAGAAATGATAACCTATTTAGGGATGTCGGCCCCCGTTGCTATTTTTACTATTATATCTTGGCTAAAGCACCCCTATAAAGGCACAAAAGAGGTCGAACTTGGAAAGCTTACTTTAAAGCACTCGATTTTTATGATATTTTTGTGCGCCATAGTAACTTTTGCCTTTTACTTTATTTTAAAAGCTTTTAATACGGCAAATTTAATAATTAGCACCGTTTCGGTTTTTACTAGCTTTTTAGCTTGCTATTTGCTTTTTGTTAGAATACCCTACTACGCTTTAGCTTATGCGCTTAACGATATTGTTTTAATAATATTATGGATTTTGGCAAGCATAGAAAGCTTGGGTTATTTGCCTATGGTTATATGCTTTGGCGTGTTTTTATTAAACGATATTTATGGCTTTATAAGTTGGCAAAGGATGAAAATTAAGCAAAGTAAAAACGAAATTTAATAATAAAATCTGTCGAATATCGTTCAAATATTAAGTAATTATAAAAAAACCGCCTAATTTAGGCGGTTTTTTTGTTTATGCAATTACTGCAAAAAATAAGCCCGAACGAAGCAGTTCGGGCTAAAGTATTTTTATTAGAACTTCTTTTTAGTGAGCTTACACCAGAAGCATTTTTTAGCGTTAGCGTTATCCCTTGCATAGGTTAACATTTGAACAAATAAATCGTTAGCGGCATTTTTGCATTCGCCAGCGCAAATGTTTCTAAGATTTAATGCGGGCATATCAAGCACTTGAATATCTGCCTGTAAGGTTTTGGTGATAATAAGCCATTGTTCGATAATTTCGTCGTAGTTTGCACCTAATACGCTAAAATCGGTGATAATAAGTAAGTCGCCTTTACGGAGTAAAGCAACGAGATCACCAGAACCGATTAATCTATAATAATCCTGATGGTTGCACTTATTCTTCTTTTTGGCTTTTGCGTCAATAATAATATTTTCCTGACAAACGCCTGCTTCTAACAAACGGTCAACTTGTTCGTTTTTATTTTTACCTCTACCAACATGAGCGTAACCAAAAACTTTTTCCATAAAAATACCCCTTATGAGTTATATTTGTTTGATTATAACATAAATTGATAATTATGTCAATACATAATATGAAAAAATTTATTATTTTAAGCAACAAATTAATTGTTTATGTGCACATTTTTTAATTTATAAAAACGCCAAGCATAAGCAAGGCGTTTTACGGATTAATCATTAAATTCTTTTTTATACATTTTAATACACTTACGGATAATTTCGATAGCTTCGTCTTTATGGCAAATTTCTTTTACGGTTGTAACCTTATGCTCAAGCTTTTTGTAAACTTCGAAAAAGTGCATCATTTCGTCAAAAATATGCTTGGGTAATTCGTGAATATCGTAATAGTCCTTATAAGTAGGGTCGTTGACGGGAACGGCGATTATTTTTTCATCCAAATCGTCGCCGTCAAGCATTTTTATTACGCCTATGGGGTAGCAAGTAACTAAAGTCATAGGGTAAATAATATCGTTACATAAAACCAAAACGTCTAAAGGGTCGCCGTCGTCGGCAAGCGTTTTGGGTATAAAACCGTAGTTTGCAGGATAAACTGTAGAAGTATATAGAATTCTGTCTAAGCGCAAAAGCCCAGTTTCTTTATCAAGCTCATATTTTGCTTTGCTTCCTTTAGGAATTTCTATTAAAGCTTCAAAAACCTTATCGCTTATTCTTTTTTTGTCGATATCGTGCCAAATATTCATATACTTCTCCTTGATTTTAATCCGCAAGTTTAATTTTAATCCGCCTGTGCCGTGATATGAAAAAGTGTTAACCCGCATCTCGCAGGTGGGTGCGTCGAAGTGCGAAGATCAGACTTTCCGAACAATACAGACCTTGCCTATTCGCACGAACGGAAACGCTCCCTTAAAACATTTGTGGATTACGAATTTCCCATACCACGCACACCGCAGAAATTTATTTATTCCGTGCCTATATTATAAACCAAAAAAACGAAAAATGCAAGGGCACGAAGGCAATATTTTTTTATGGTTATATTTTATTTTGCTTGATTTTTATTCCAAAAAAAAGTAAAATTAATATGATTAAAATTTAGAGGTACTTTTATGATAGAAATGACGGGCGTTTTGCCCAATACTTGCGTTGCTTATTCCGAATTTAAAAACCACGTAAACGAAGTGGTTAGCATTAAGGGCGCTATTCATAATATAAGAGATATGTCTGACTTTGCCTTTATTATTATTAGAACGGCAAGGGAACTTGTTCAATGCGTTTATTCCCCCGATTTTTCCGATTATAGGATGGACGAAAGCGTTGTTGAACAGGCTGCAGCAAAAATTACCGGCTTGGTAGTAAAAAGCGAAACTCGCGACGGTAGTGAAAGATACGAATTGCAAATTCATAACATAGAAATTTTATCTAAGCCTGCGGCTATACCTCCCGTTGTAATTTCTAAAAAGCAAATTAACTGCGATTTATCTGTTAATTTAGATAACCGCCCCGTTACCTTAAGAAACCCTAAGGAAAGGGCTATATTTAAAATTCAAGAAGGTATTCAACGCGGATTTAGGGAATTTTTAATTAGCCAAAACTTTACTGAAGTTCATACGCCCAAAATTAACTTTGCCGGCGCAGAAGGTGGCACTAACGTATTTAAGCTTGATTATTTCGGTAAAAAGGTTTATCTTGCGCAAAGCCCTCAGCTTTACAAGCAAGCCCTCGTTCCCGTTTACGAAAGGGTGTTTGAAATTGCCCCCGTTTTCCGTGCAGAGCACCACGATACTTCAAGACACTTAAACGAATATATTTCAATGGACTTTGAAATGGGATATATTGAAAGCTTTACCGACATTATGAATATGGAAACGGGCGCTTTAAAATATATTATGAACCTTTTAAAAACGGAGTACGCGCCTGAAGTTGAGCTTTTAAAGGTTAATATCCCCGAAATTAACACTATTCCTTGTATTCGCTTTAAGGATGCAAAGGAGCTTTGCGTTAAAAAGCTTAAAAATATTACCGATATGAAGGACTTTGAGCCTGAAGAAGAAGCATTTTTGGGCAAGTGGGCTAAACAGCAATACAATTCCGATTTCTTGTTCGTAACCCATTATTTAAGCAAGAAGCGCCCCTTCTATACTATGGACGACCCTGAAGACCCCGAGGTTACCTTATCGTTTGACCTTTTATTTAGGGGTATTGAAATTACTTCTGGCGGTCAGCGTGTTCACGATTACGAAGAACAGGTTGAAAAAATGAAAAAGCTTGGCATGAACCCTGAAGAATTTGAAACTTATTTGATGCTTCACAAATACGGTGCGCCCCCTCACGGTGGCTTGGGTTTAGGCTTAGAAAGACTTACTATGCACCTTTTAGGCTTTAAAAACGTTAGAAACGCTGCAATGTTCCCCAGAGATATTAACAGAGTTAGCCCTTAACTTTACAAATTTTTAGCGCCCTGCAATTTTGCAGGGCGCTTGTTTTTTAAAAGGTGGCAAACTTATAGCCGTTTGCCTTATAGTAGCTTATTATTTTTTTAAGCATTTTTACCGTTGATAATTTTTTTACCGAATCGTGAGCGAGCAACACCACGTTTTGCCTGTTTGCCGAAGTGCTTACCGCTGCGGTATAAAGCTCTTCCGGGGAAGCGTCGTAGTATTCCGCATCACAATTACTTGCGTTCCAATCCACGTATTTATAACCGCTATCCGTTACCGCTTTAACCAAATTTTTATCAAGCCCGTAAGACCCGCCAGGGAAACGATATATTTTAGATTCTTTTCCCGTTATATCAAAAATTATTTTATTACATTTATTAATATCTTCTAAAAGGCTTTTAGAAGATTTGTAAATATTTTTATAATCGTGCGAATACGAGTGGACGGCTACGGTATGCCCTTCGTTAAACGCGCGCTTAACAATTTCCTTTCTCGTTTCCGCTTGCTTGCCTATTATAAAAAAGGTTGCCCTAACCTTTTCTTCCTTTAAAATATCTAAAATTTTAGGCGTAACGCTATCGGTTGGTCCGTCGTCAAAGGTTAAGTAAACGATTTTTTCGGCTGACTCTTCTTTATTTTTAACTGAATTTGCAAGCGTAAAGGTGTTTACCGTTTTTAAGCGCAAATTTTCAGAGCTTAAATAAAAAGCAAATAAACATAAAAGTAAAAGCGCAAAAAAGGCATAAAAATTTCTTTTCATACTCCTATTTTGCGCAAAAATTTTATCATAATTCAATTCTTTTTTAATTATTTAACTTTATTTATTTAACTAAATAACTTTAAAAACTACCGTAAAGCAAACGCCGTTTTGTAAAATGATAATTACTGCATTTTTTGTTGCTTTACTTTTTTATCTACTACATGGCGTTTTTTTAATTCATCAATAATATCGGCGATAGGAATACCCATTTCTGCCATTAAAACGAGTATATGATAGGTTAAATCTGCAATTTCAAAAACCGCCTCCTTACTGTCGCCACCCTTAGCGCCTATTATAACCTCGGTGCATTCTTCGCCTACCTTTTTTAAAATTTTATCTATTCCGGAATTAAAAAGATAGGTTGTGTAAGAGCCTTCCTTCGGTTGAGTTTTGCGCCCTTTAATAAGCGCGTATAAATCTTCTAATGAAAATTCTGCAAGCGTAGGGGATTTATAGACGTAGTTATTAAAGCAGCTATCCGTGCCTAAATGGCAAGCTGGGCCATCCTTTACAACTTCTACGGTTAAAGCGTCGAAATCACAATCGGCAACGATAGACACTACTTTTTGAAAGTTGCCAGAGGTTTCGCCCTTGCGCCATAGCTTTTTGCGAGAGCGTGAATAAAAGCAGGTTTTACCTTCATCAATAGTAATTTTTAAGCTTTCTGCGTTCATATATGCTACCGTTAGCACCTTTTTAGTGTAAAAATCGGTAACGACGGCAGGTATTAATCCGTTTTCGTCAAATTTTAATTTATCTATTGCTATCATTTTTAAACCCTCACGACTATTCCTGAATTTTTAAGTTGCTTTTTTAAGTCGTTAATTTGAATTTCGCCAAAGTGGAAAACTGACGCGCCAAGCCCTGCGGAAACGTCTACCTCTTTAAAAAGATTTATAAAGTCGTTTACGCTTCCTGCGCCGCCACTTGCAATTACGGGCAAGGTTACTACCGAATTTACGGCTTTAAGCATTTCGATATCAAAGCCCTTTTTAACGCCGTCGGTATCGATACTGTTTAAAACTATTTCGCCTGCACCGTTATCTTGACCGAATTTTGCCCACTCGATTGCGTCTATCCCCGTATTTTCCCTTCCACCTTTAGCAAACACGGTAAACTTGCCGTTTACCCTTTTAACGTCCATAGAAAGGGTTACGCATTGGTCGCCGTATTTTTTAGCCGCTTCGGAAATTAATTTGGGATTTTTTATAGCGCCTGAATTTACGCTTACCTTGTCGGCTCCGCAATTTAACACCGTTTCAAAATCCTGTAAGGAATTTATACCGCCACCAACGGTTAAGGGAATAAAAATTTTTTCCGCAACCCTTTTTAAAACGTCGGTAAAAAGCTTTCTGCCTTCTGCGCTTGCAGTTATATCGTAAAACACAAGCTCGTCTGCGCCGTTTAAAGAATATTTTTCGGCAAGAACTACCGGGTCGGCAACGTCGGCTAAATTTATAAAGTTACTGCCCTTTACAACCCTTCCGTTTTTTACGTCGAGGCAAGGGATAATTCGTTTGGCGAGCATTTTAATCTCCTTGAGCGAGCTTTACCGCTTCGGCTAAATTAATTTTATTTTCGTATAAGGCTTTGCCTAATATTGCGCCGTAAACGCCCATTTCCTTTAGCGTTTTAATTTCGTTTAAGTAAGTAATACCGCCTGATGCGGTTATTTTTAAGCCTTCTATTTTTACAAGCTTTTCGTAAGCGAAAAGATTTGTGCCTGAAAGCGCGCCGTCCTTTGATATATCGGTGTAAATGATATTTTCCACGCCTATATCTCGCATTTTTTTGCAAAAATCATAGGAATTTATATCAGTAATTTCACGCCAGCCCGAAATTGCTACCCTTTCGTTTGAGGCGTCTACGCCGACGGCGATTTTATTGGGGAATTTTTGCGCCATCTCCTTTACAAAGCTTGGATTTTTTACGGCGACGGTACCTAAAATTACCCTTTTCGTGCCGTAAGAAAGATATTTTTCTATTTGCTCCTCACTTCTTATACCGCCACCGATTTCTACGAAAAGACCGCTATCTATTAGCTTTTTAACCGTTTCGGCATTTTCTGCTTTGCCCGATTTTGCTCCGTCCAAGTCAACGGCGTGAAGGCAGGTTGCGCCTGCATTTATAAAGCTTTGAGCAGCCTCTTTTGGCGTGATAGAATACCTTTTAACTTCGTTATAGTCGCCTTTTAATAGGCGAACGACCTTTCCGTCAATTATATCGATTGCAGGAAAAATAAGCATTATAATTCTCCAAACGCACGCAAAATTTTAAGCCCCACTTCACCGCTTTTTTCCGGGTGAAATTGCGTGCCGTATATATTATTTTTTTGCACCGCTGCGGGCACTTTAACTGAATAATTTGCGTAGGCTATTAACGATTCGTCACAATTCGTCGCGTAAAAAGAGTGAACGAAATATACGAAGTCCCCACAGGTTAAATATTTAAATAAGGGGCTTTGCTTTGTAAAATTTAAGCTGTTCCAGCCCATATGTGGAATACGCAAATTTTTGCACACGGCGGAAAGAGGCTTTATTTCACCTTGCAAAAGGGCTAACCCCTGATGCTCGCCGTATTCAAAGCTCTTTTCAAACAAAAGCTGCATGCCAAGGCAAATACCTAAAATGGGCTTACCGTTTTGCGCTTCAGATTTGACTACTTCAAAAAGACCGCTTGTTTTTAGCTTTTCTACCGCGTCGCCAAATGCACCAACGCCGGGAAGAATTAGTTTTTCGGCAGATTGTATTACACTTTTATCGGAAGTGATTACCGCCTCAAGCCCCACCATTTGTAGCGAGCTTTTAAGCGAAAATAAATTGCCCGAGCCGTAATTAATAATTGCAATCATTATAAAACACCTTTGCTTGAAGGAAGCGAATCGCTTACTATTTTTGATGCGGAAGAAAGTACGCGAGCAAACGCCTTAAATACACCTTCAATAATGTGGTGCGTATTTTTGCCGTAAAGCTTTTTAAAGTGCAAGGTTATTTTTGCTTCCCTTGTAAACGCTATAAAAAATTCTTCTATAAGCTCGGTATCAAACGCGCCTACCTTTTTAATTTTAACTTCGTCTTCGCCGTCGTAAACCTTTGCGGAGGGAAGCTCTACGTCAAAGTTTAAGTAGCCCCTACCGCTTACGTCTACCGCGCAAAGTATTAACGCTTCGTCCATAGGAAGAATTATGTCAGCGTAACGGGCAATGCCTCTTTTATCGCCAATGGCCGCATAGTATGCTTGACCTAACGCTATACCAACGTCTTCAACGGTATGATGAAAATCCACTTCTGTATCGCCTACGCAGTTGACCTTTAAGCCAAAGGAAGAGTGCACGGCAAACAGCTCGAGCATATGGTTCAAAAATCCGCATCCGGTAGAAATTTCGTATTCGCCACCCTGCAAATTTAAATTTAGTTTTATATCAGTTTCGCGGGTTTTTCTTATAATTTCTGATTTTCTCATACATCTAATATCCTTTTAATTTGATAAAGCAGCATATCGACCTGCTCGCTTGTACCAACCGTTATTCTAACGAACTCTTTTATTCTTTCGTCGTTGAAGTGACGAACTAAAACTTCCCTTTTCTTTAACGCTAAATAAAGCTCTTCCCCACCTATTTTATTTGATTTTGCCATTATAAAATTTGCAGAGGAATCAATTACTTCAAAGCCTAATTTTTTAAGCTCCCTTACAAGCCTTTCACGGTTATAAATTATTTGCTTGCAAGAGGATTTAAAATACTTTTCGTCTTGCATAGCCCTTTGCGCAACGAGGGAGGAAATGCGGTTAACGTTGTATGGATTAAAGGAATTTTTAACTTTGTTTAAATCTTCAATTAGCTCTTTATCCGCTATTGCAAAGCCTACCCTTGCGCCCGCAAGCGAGCGCGATTTAGAAAAGGTTTGAACTACTATTAAATTTTTGTATTGCTTGGTAAGATAAACTGCGCTTTCTCCACCGAAATCAATATACGCTTCGTCTATAACCACTACGCTATTTTTGTTTTGCTCTAAAAGCGTTTTAATTTGATTTGTAGTAAGCAGCTTGCCCGTTTGAGCGTTGGGGTTTGCCAAAACGATTGCTTTGTTTAAATTCTTATAATCTTCTACTACTATATCAAAATTTTTATTAAGGGGAATTTGCGTACAGTTTAGGTTAAATAAGCTTGCAAACACCTTATAAAAGCCGTAAGTTATGTCGGGGAAAGCCACTCCGTTTTGGCAAAAGGCAATAAATATAAACGCCAAAACCTCATCCGAGCCGTTAGAAACGATTACGTTTTCCATATTAACTTTATAGCTTTGAGCGATAGTTTTTCGCAAATCGTAGCTTTCAGGGTCGGAATATAGATTTAATTTTTCAAAAGTTTGCCTTGTTACTGCATCAACCGCGTATTTTGATAAAAAATAAGGATTTTCGTTAGTGTTTAGCTTTACAAAAACGCCTTTTTTAGGTTGTTCTCCAGGAATATACGGTTTTAAGCTTAACAAGCTTTCGTTTAAAAATTTACTCATTTTTAATCCTTACGGAAACGCTTTCGGCGTGAGCCGTTAAGCCTTCCGAGCGCGCAAATTGCACGATATCTGCACTTGCCGCATACAAGGCGGCGGGGTTATAATAAATATACTGCGTAATTTTTAAAAAGTCTTCTACGCCCAAGGGAGAGGAAAAACGAGCCGTTCCACTTGTAGGAAGCGTGTGGTTTGCGCCTGCGTAATAATCGCCTACGGCTTCGGGCGTGGTGTAGCCCATAAATATTGAGCCTGCGTTTTTAACCTTTTCTAAATAATCGAAGGGGTTGCTTACGCAAAGCTCTAAATGCTCGGGAGCATATGCGTTAGAAAGCTCGATTGCCTTATCGATACTGTCTACTACTATTATCTTTCCGTTATTTATAATCGACTCTTTTGCAATATCGCTTCGCAAAAGATTGTTACACCTTGTATTTAAGCATTTTGCTACGCTATTTGCAAGCGAAAGACTGTTGGTGATTAAAACTGCCGAAGCTAATTTGTCGTGTTCGGCTTGAGATAGCATATCCGCCGCAACGCAGTTAGGGTTTGCACCTTCGTCGGCGATAACTAAAATTTCACTTGGCCCTGCAATCATATCTATTCCGCAAACGCCGTAAACTAATTTTTTAGCCGCCGCAACGTACGCGTTGCCTGGGCCGGTAATTTTATCTGCTTTAGGTACTGTTTCCGTACCGTATGCAAGCGCTGCAATTGCTTGCGCGCCACCGATTTTAAAAACGGAGTCTGCCCCACAAAGCCTTGCCGCAACTAAAACCTCGGGCTTAACCTTGCCGTCTGCCTTAACGGGCGTTACCATAACCACGTTTTTAACGCCTGCTATTTTTGCAGGAATAACGTTCATAAGAACGGTTGAAGGATATGCGGCAGTTCCACCTGGAACGTAAACGCCGGCACAGCTAACTGGGGTTACCTTTTGCCCTACGACAGAATTTTTTTTGCGGATTTCAAAGCCCTTTTTAAGCTGCTTTTTGTGGAAAGCGCTTATATTTTTAATTGCCCTTTTAAGCATTTTAAAATAGCTTTTTGGAACTGCTGCAAAGGCCTCTTTATATTCTTCTTCGCTAACCTTTAAATTATCTTCACAAAAGCCATCAAATTTTTTACAATACTTTTTAAGAGCAGTATCGCCGTTTTGCTTTATATCTTCTAAAATTTCTTTAACTATATCTTCGTTAATCTTCGCATCCTCTTCGCGCGCACCAAATAGCTTTAACGCCGATTCGTTGGCATATATTATGGGGGTAATCATAATTTTATCACTCCTTTAAGTTTTTCGCATAGGCTTAAAATTAGTTCCTTTTTAAATTTGTATTGCGCTTTGTTTGCAACAAGCCTAGTGCTTATTGGAAACACCTTTTCTAAAACCACTAAATTATTGTGCTTTAAGGTTGTACCCGTTTCTACTATATCGAAAATCACGTCTGACATACCGAGTATCGGCGCTAGCTCTATCGAGCCGTTAAGCTTTATAATTTCCGTTTCACGACCGATAGAATCGAAGTAGCGCTTTGCACAATTCGTAAATTTAGTCGCCACTTTAAGCGGTTTAGAATAATCGTCGTAAAAGTCCGCTTTTGCCGCGACACACATTGAACATTTGCCGATATTTAAATCTAAAAGCTCGTATAAATCGGGAGAAGTTTCTTCTAAAATATCCTTGCCGACAACGCCGATATCTGCCGTTCCCTGACTTACGTAAATTGCTACGTCCGACGGCTTAACCCAAAAGTAAGCAACTCCGTTTTCTTCATCCTTAAAAATAAGCTTTCGGTTGGCGTCGTTGTATTCCTTGCAGGAATATCCAACGGAAGATAAAAGATTGTAAACCTTTTCGCCAAGCCTTCCCTTAGGAAGAGCAACGTAAATCATAACTCAACCTCCTCTGCGTAAATTACTTTGCCTGTAAAATTTGCAGGAACTTGCTTTGCAAGCTGAACGCTTTTTTCGGTTTTTCGCATTTGGTTAGCAAGTTCGAAAGCTTTTTCGGCAGTATCTTTAGAATAAATTATTATCGTGTCTACTTGATTTTGCTTTTCGTTAATATAAGCCGAAAGCTCGCCAAGATACAACGCAAAGCCCACCGCGCAAATGGATTTGCCTAAATTTTGAGCCAAAATATCGTATCTGCCACCGGTTAAAACGAAGTTGGGTACACCTAATACGTAGCCCTTTATTATTATGCCGTTATAATATGCGGAAGTGTTTGCAATAGAAAAATCGAGAGTAATCTTTATTTGATTTTTAATCAAGCTTAAAATTTTTAATAAATCGTTGCAAGCCTTTATAGCACCTTCGTTTTGAGCAAAGGTTATAACCTCGTTTAAAACGCTTACGGCTTCGCCTTCGGCGTTAATTAATTTTATAAACGCTTCGGTAGCAAGCTTGGGGCAATTATTTGCCGTAGCGTATTCCATAAAGCCGTGAACGTTTTTTGCCCTTAAAAATGCAATTACTTCGTTTTTTTGAACGCTATTCAACATTAATTCATCAATAAAAGATGAAATTATGCCCATATGAGCAATTTCTAAAGTGAAATCCTTGCCAACCGTTTGAAGCGTTTTATATGCAAGAATTAAAAGCTCTGCTTGGCTTACCTCGTCCACTTCGCCAAGCACCTCTACGCCTATTTGACTTATTTCTTTAAAATCCTTTCCACCAAGCGCCGTGCGGTAAACCTTTTCGTCATAAAATAATTTTTTGGTTTTTCCTTCGCTGAGCTTTATGTTTTTTAAAATGCTTAAAGTTACGTCGGGGCGAAGAGCCAAAAGCTTGCCGTTGGCTGAAAAGGTTGCTACGTTACCGCTTGTTAAAAAATCAATATATGTGGTATAAAGCGAATATTCTTCAAAGCTTGCCATTTTGTACGGGCTGAAGCCGAAGCTTTTATAAAGCGATTTTAAGTTAACCGCGATTTCTTCTTCTTTTTTTAAAAAATTAAGTTCCATAACCGTAATGCTTCTTTTTTTTATTAATTATACTTTATTTCGTTAAAGAAGTAAAGTGTTTAAAGCTAAATTTTTAATTAAATATTAATTTTTTTTAAGTTTTTTTATTTTATAAATGTGTTTTTTATAAAATTAGGGGTGGTTGCTTATTGAACCACCCCTAAAAGTTTTTATCTGTTAAAATAATGCACGTAGGTTTCTATATTATAGCGGTCGTTAGTATTCATTTTAAATACTCTACTGCCCAACATATCGGTTTCGTGATAGCCGTGCGTGCTGCTTCCGGGCGAATAGCAAAGCTTTACTCCACTATATTCTACCATATAGTCGTTTAAGTGGTCGTGTCCGTTAACGATTGCCAAAACATCACCACGGTCAGCAACGGCAGTAAATAGACCAGAATTAATTTGTGATGCACCAACGGGGTCCCTCTTTTCTCCCGTCCAATTATCGAAGGCTTTGCGGTTTCTCCACGCATTGTAAGATTCTTGTAAAGGAATATGGAAAGCCATAATTGAAGGAATTATGTCGTTAAAATATTCTTCAAAGAAAAGTGAGGTTTGATAATACCAGTTTACTTGGTCTGCATGGATATAATCATATTCAAGGCCGTCCCAACCGGAAAAATCGTTATCTATTTGGGGAATTAAAGCCGCTTTATCTTCTGAGCTAAGGTAATGACCTGAATCTAAACACCAAACTAATGAATTAATTTTATCGCTGTTATATTCGTAAATAGGTAAAACGTAGTTACCAACGCCTGTAAGATTAGGATCGCCCGCTTTAGAAACGCAATAATCGTAAGATTCGTAAACGACCTGCAATTCTTCCTTGCTCATGCCCGATTCATGGTCGTGGTTGCCGTAAACGTGACACCAAGGTATTTGCTTTTCTTCGATATATCCTACGATAGAGTCGAGAGTTGCCCTAAGCGACGCTTCGTCTGCGCTATGGGTATTATCTCCAGTAAAAATAACCAAATCGGGGTCTTCTTCGTCAATGAGATTACGGAAGTTGTTTTTATTTTCTTCTGCAATAGGACCGCCTGCATGTACGTCAGCGAGAACAACGATATTAAACTCGCCGTTTTCGTCGCAAGAAAGGCGCACCTTGCTTGAAAGCAATGCATCTGCTTTTTGTTTGTTTAAAAGCGCAATTTGTTCAGCAACGAGCTGATCAACGTTGCCCGTACAACCTGCCGAAAAACAGATTGACGCCCCTACGGTAAGAACCGCTAAAAGGGACGCTAAAATTTTTTTACCCATTTTCATAATTTCTCCTTATAAACAAGGTTTGCCACGAAATTTTGCTATTTAAACAAATATATTGCGCAGCGACCTAAATAAATTAATACTATTATTATGATACTACACAAAAGTCGCTTTGTCAATAGGCAATTTTAATATAGTTACTTAAAAATTTTATTAACCTAAATGGCAATTAAGCTAAATTATTTGACAAATAGTATATTAAATACTATAATTTATTAAAAAACTTTTGCAGGATAAAGTAATGTTGAATTTAGACAAGGTGTATCAAGCCCATTACGTATTAAAGGACGCTATCCGCACGACGGATATTATATATTCCCCCGTACTTTCGGCAGAAACGGGTTGCAAGCTTTATTTAAAGCCTGAAAATTTACAAATTACGGGTTCGTTTAAGGTTAGGGGCGCGTATTATAAAATTTCACAGCTTTCAGAAGAAGAAAAGCAAAAGGGCGTTATTGCTTGTTCTGCCGGAAACCACGCGCAAGGCGTTGCTTTAGCTTCTAAAAAATTTGGTATTAAAGCGACTATTTGTATGCCAGACGGCGCGCCTATATCTAAAGTGGAAGCCACTAAAAGCTACGGCGCGGAGGTTGTGTTAGTACCCGGCGTTTACGACGACGCATACAACAAGGCGGAAGATCTTAAGAATACCTTTGGCAGTACTTTTATTCATCCCTTTGACGACGAAGACGTTATTGCAGGTCAAGCGACCGTCGGATTAGAAATAATTAATCAAATTAGGGACGTTGAAGCCGTTATCGTTCCTATTGGCGGGGGCGGTTTAATTTCGGGGTTAGCTTACGCTATAAAGTCTATTAATCCCAAGGTTAAGGTTTACGGCGTACAGTCGGCAGGCGCGCCCAGTATGCTTAATTCAGTAGCAAGAAACAAGCTTGAAAGGCTTGAATCAGTTTCTACTATCGCCGACGGTATTGCAGTAAAAGAGCCCGGCTCTATTACCTACGAAATGTGTAAAAAATACGTAGATAAAATAGTTTCGGTTACGGACGATCAGGTTGCGGCGGCTATTTTAAAGCTTATTGAAAAGCAAAAAATGATTGCCGAAGGCGCAGGTGCAGTTGCGCTTGCAGCAGTTTTGTTTGATAAATTACCAGAAATTAAAAATAAAAAGGTTGTTTGCCTTGTTTCGGGCGGTAATATAGACGTTACTATACTTTCAAGGGTTATTAAGCGTGGACTTTTAATGTCGGGCAGAAGCTGTTCTCTTACCATTGAGTTAGTTGATAAACCCGGACAGCTTGTTCAAGTATCGACCATTATTGCAAGCTGTGGCGGTAACGTTACTTCCGTACATCACGAAAGAAGCCACGAGGGCTCGGACGTAAACGGATGCTATTTACGCATACAAATTGAAACGAGGAATTTTGAACATATAGACGAAATTGAAAATAAATTAAAGGCAAACGGATTTAAAGTTGTTGAAAGGAGTTAAAATGAAAACTGTTGAAACTAAAAACGCACCTGCTGCTATCGGCCCTTATTCACAAGCAAAAATTTTTGGCGATTTAGTGTTTACTTCAGGGCAAATTCCCATTAATCCTCAAACGGGATTAATTGAAGCTAACACGGTTGAAGAACAAACGGAGCAGGTTTGCAAAAATATTAAAGCCGTTTTAGAAGCAGCCGGTTCTTCTTTAGATAAAGTTATTAAAACAACCTGTTTTTTGGCAAACATTAGCGATTTTGCCGCATTTAACGGCGTTTATGCAAAATATTTTACCGAAAAGCCTGCAAGAAGCTGCGTTGCCGTTAAAGATATTCCTAAAGGCTGCTTGGTTGAAGTAGAGGTTATTGCAAAAATCTAACGGCAAATTTGATTTATAAACATTAAATTGCCTAAATTATGTAATTACTTTTTACTGTTGACTATTAACTGCTTAAATGATAGAATATTTTTGAACATTACTTACGGAGAAATAGTATGAAAACAGCGATAGTTACAGACAGTAATAGCGGAATAACCCAAGCGCAAGCAAAAGAGCTTGGCATTACCGTTATACCTATGCCCGTTTTAATTGACGGAGAACAGTATTTTGAAGATATAACCTTATCGCAAGAAGAGTTTTATGATAAATTAAAGGCTGACGCTAGCGTTTCTACCTCTCAACCCAGTAGCTACGAAGTTAGCAAGCTGTTTAAAAGCCTTTTAAATGAATACGACGATATAGTTTGTATACCTATGTCGAGCGGGCTTTCGGGCACTTGCCAAAGCTTGACGCATTTGGCTAGAACGAATTTTGCAAAAAAGGTTTATGTTGTAGATAACCAAAGAATTTCCTTAACCCAACGCCAAAGCGTTATGGACGCAATTAAAATGGCAAAAGAAGGCAAAAGGGCAAAGGAAATTTGCAAATATTTGACGGATACTAAAATGATATCAAGCATATATATTATGGTTGATACGCTTAAATATCTTAAAAAAGGCGGAAGGCTTACCCCTGCCGTTGCAATGATTGGCACGCTTTTAAAAATTAAGCCCGTTTTGCAAATTCAAGGCGATAAGCTTGACCAATACGCAAAGGTTAGAAAGCTTGTTGACGCCAAAGCAACTATGATAAACGCCTTAAAAAAGGACTTAGAAACGAGATTTAAGGAATATGCGGACGCCGGCAAAATAAGCCTTGCAGTTGCGCATACGCAAAATTTAAACGAGGCGGAAAGGTTTGCGCAAGAAATTAAGGAAATTTTCCCTAACTTAGAAATAAGCTACATTGACCCTCTTTCGCTTAGCGTTTCCTGCCATATTGGCCCCGGTGCGCTTGCCGTAGCTTGCTCAATTAAATATTAATATTTACGGCGAAAGCAAATTGCTTTCGCCGTTTTTATTTTGCAGTATAACGCAATTAAATCAAGCATATTATGCGTCCAATTTAAATTTTAAGCCGTAATTTTTATAATATTGCGATAATATTTTTCGCTTTTATTATAAATGCTCTTTATGCTTTTTATCGTATTTAAAGGCGGCGTTATAGATTGCCCCTATAACGAAGCTATTCATCATTAAATAGCACCACAACAAAAAAACTATTAGTGATGCAATTTGGCCGTATAATTTTTCCGGCGTGGCAAAAATTTGATAAATTGAAAAGCCTATTGATAAAGCAATCCATAAAATAGTAGTTAACAAGCTGCCTGAAATTACCTCGGAATATTTTATTTTATACGGGCACATAAATATATTTAAAACCAAGCAAACGGCAAGCGCGAATAGCGACAATATTATTATAACGATTGCGTTAGAAATTGACCTTGCAAAAAACTGCGATAAAAATTTAGTGCCCCAAAGCCCTATAGCCGTTAATATTGCCGTTAGAATTAACGCCATTACTATTAATAACAGCGAAATAATTCTTAACTTTATTCCGCCTTTAGTGCGAGCAGAGTTATAAATTATTTCTCCACTTCTTCTTATATGATAAAAAAAGTTTGTTGAAGAATATAGAGTTGTTATTAAAAATATTAGCCCTGCGCCCCCTACTGCGCCTTGTGCCGAGCTTTTTATTTGAGTTAAAAAGGGGCTTATTGCGTTAAATATGGGGATTGCCAACAACGATTCGAATTGTATATTACCGAATATTATAGTAAGCCATAAAATAAACGGAGCAATGCTCATTAACAAAAAATATACGAGCGTACCTGCAAGAGTTGAATAGCGTTTGCTTGAAAAAAATTTATAAGCCTTTATTATTTTTAGCATTATAATTATTTTTTGCAAAATTACGCTTTGTATGCCTTATAGAAATTTTAAGGGGAATCCCTTAATAAGGAATTCCCCTAATTGCCTATCGATTAGTCGTTAGAGCAAGAGCTGCAAGAGTTATAGGAATTGCAGGAGTTGCAAAAAGTACTATCGCTTCTGTTTAACCCGTACTGCGCGTTATAGTAGTTATCGAAGGCGCTTGCACAGCTATTACAGCCACAACCGCTTCTGTTCCAACCACAGTCGCAACCGCTTCTATTCCAACCACAGTCGCAACCGTTATTGCAGCCGCATCTATTCTCCCATCCGCAACAGTTATTGCAGCTGCATCTGCTTCTGTCCCAGCCACTATAGCTATTGCAACCACAGCCGCAACCGCTTCTGTTCCAGCCCCAGCCGTTATTACAGCACGAATTAAAGCTGGACGAGTTACGGAATAAATTTAAAAGTCCGCAACCGCAAGAATTACAAGAATTACACATATAATAAATTTTCCTTTAGTAAATTTGACAAAGGTTTTCCCCCTTGCTTAATTTATTATATGCAAAAGCGTAACCGTTGTTTACGGCTACGCTTTATTTTTATTTGTTATTAAAAAGTCTTTTTAAAAGTCCTGCAAAGCCTGCGCCGTGACGAGCTTCGTCCTTTGCCATTTCGTGAACGGTATCGTGAATAGCGTCGTAGCCAAGCATTTTTGCGCGTTTTGCGATTGCAAGCTTACCTTCGCAAGCGCCTGCTTCAGCCGCAGCCCTCAGCTCTAAATTCTTTTTGGTAGAAGGAGTTACTACTTCGCCTAAAAGCTCTGCAAATTTTGCAGCGTGTTCAGCTTCTTCCAATGCGTAACGCTTAAACGCTTCGGCAACTTCGGGGTAGCCTTCACGCTCTGCAACTCTACTCATTGCAAGATACATACCTACCTCGGTACATTCACCGGTAAAATGCGCGCGTAAGCCTTCCATAATTTCAGCGTCTTCAACAACACCGTCGCCTACTCTATGTTCGCAAGCATAGGTAACCTTTTCTTCTACGGGTACGAATTTTTTTGCTTTACATACGGGGCAAACCTCTACTTCGTCAGCTACAATTTCGCCACATACTACACATCTTTTCATAAATAATATCTCCTAATCATTATTTTTTTAATTTGTTTGTATACATATTATATCATTAATAGGATTGAATATCAATTATTTTTAATATGTTTTTTAAAATTTTTTTAGAAATTTTTGCGAAATAAGAAAATTTTTAATATAAAGATATTAAATTTGCCAATTCTTTATAGGAATTTGCAAATAGATTAGCGCCGACCTCTAAAAGTTGGCTTTTATTTCTGTATCCCCACAGCACGGCAACACATTTTACGCCTGCGTTTTTTGCGGTTAATACGTCCGTTTCGCCATCTCCTACAAAAAGGCACTCTTCCCTTTTAACTTTAAGCATATTTATAGTATGTAAAAGGGATTCGGGGTTGGGCTTTGTTGGAAATTGGCTTGACTGACCGATTATATAATCAAAATTGAATTTTGAAAGGTGCTTTTTGCACACCTTATCGCAAGCAGCCTGTGGCTTGTTGGTTACAATCGCCGTTTTTAAGCCTGCCGATTTTAAAGCGTACAAAAATTGCTCTTCATCCTCGTACAAGGTTGTGTTATCGTTTTTGCAGTCTGCATAAATTTGCGAAAAATAAGTAAATACCTCTTCAAAGCGATTGATATTTTTTTCGGTTAACGCCCTTTCAACAAGCCTTTTTGCCCCGTTGCCAATATATTCCACCGTTTGTGAAAGCGTTATAGTGGGCAAATTAAATTTGCTTAGCGCATTATTTATTAAAAGGTTAATTTCTTTAGAGGTATTTAATAAGGTTCCGTCCAAATCAAATATTACTGCTTTTATCATAGTTACATCTTATCGGGAGCTTTTATTCCCAAAATACCTAATGCGTTTTTAAGCGTTTGCAAGGTTGCCGCAGTTAATGCAAGGCGGAATTGCTTTACGCCGTCTTCTGCAGTTAAAATTTTGCAATCGAAATAGAATTTGTTAAACTTTTGCGCTAAATCAACGGCAAAACGAGAAATTAAGCAAGGCTCGTATTTTTCGGCCGCATCCTTTAAAACGGAAGGGAAATCAGCCAAAGCTTTAATAACCTCGGTTTCGGCAACAGAAAGTTGTGGAATTGCGTAGCTTTCGGGTATGCCGCCCTTTTGTATTACGGAATTTGCGCGGGCGCAAGTATATTGCACGTAAACGCCGGTTTCACCTTCGAAGTTTAAAACCTTGTCGTAGGAGAAGGTTATATCTTTAATTTTATTATTGTAGAGCGCACCAAAAATTACTGCTCCCACACCAACCTTTTCGGCAATATCTTCTTTGTTTTCAAGGTTGGGATTTTTTTCATTGATGACGGAATGCGCCTTTTCTACACACTTATTTATAACGTCTTCAAGCCACACTACCTTGCCCTTACGGGTGGACATAGCGCCGTCTTCTAAAGATACCATACCGTACGCTACGTGTACCATATCCTTTGCCCAAGGCTTGCCCATAAGCTCTAATACCTTAAAGAATTGCTTAAAGTGCAAGTTTTGCTGGTACGCTACCACGTATAAGCACTTATCGAAATCGTAGGTGTTCTTTCTATATAAAGCCGCAGCCAAATCACGCGTAGCGTATAAAGAAGCTCCGTCGGAACGAAGAATTAAGCAGGGCGCCATACCGTAAGGCTCTAAATCGACAATTTGCGCTCCGTCACTTTCTACTAAAAGATTTTTTTCTTTTAACTCGTCAATAACGGGTTGCATTTTATCGGTATAAAAGCGTTCGCCTGCGTAGCTGTCGAAGGTTACGCCTAATTTATCGTAAATTTTTTGAACATATTTAAGGGTTAGCGATTTAAACCACTCGAAAATTTCGTTGGCTTCCTTATCGCCACTTTCAATTAAACGGAAATATTCCCTTGCTTCCACTTCCATTTCTTCGGTTGCTTCGTTGTTAAAACGCACGTACAACTCGTTAATGGCGTGGATGCCACCCTGTTCAACCTCTTCCTTGTTGCCCCAACGCTTGTAGGCACAAATAAGCTTGCCAAACTGCGTACCGTAGTCGCCCAAATGGTTAATTCCCACCGTATTATAGCCCAAATACTTAAATAATTTATATAAAGCGCCACCTAAAACGGTAGTTGATAAGTGCCCGATATGGAAGGGCTTTGCAATATTTACGGAGGAATAATCTATGCACACCGTTTTGCCGTTTCCCATTGTGGAAGAGCCGTATTTTTCGCCTTGCTCAAGCACGCTTTTTAATACTCTATCGGCAAGCCCTAATTTGTTTACCTTAAAGTTAAGGTAGCCGTTAATTGCAGAAACATCCGAGATATGCTCGTCGCATACAAAAGTGCTTGCCAAGCTTTCGGCAATCATTACGGGGGATTTTCGCATAACCTTTGCAAACTTAAAGCAGGGCAAAGCGTAGTCGCCCATTTCGGTATTAGGAGGCAACGCGATGGATGAATAAATTTCTTCTTGACTAACCCCTTCTACTATTAATTTTTCTGCTATGTGCTTTTTGTAATCCATTATTTTATTCCTTAAAAAAATTCTTTTGCATTATTTTAGCATAATGAATAAAATTTAGCAAGTTAAGCGTTTAAATGTTTTGATTATTTTTTTAAATTATATTATAATTATTAAACGGTTGCGCCGTTGCCCTGCTAACGCTTGGGCACGTTGCAAGTTTAAACTATTACTATTAAGGAAGCAAAAATATGAAATTAGGTGTTGTAGGTTTGCCTAACGTAGGTAAATCAACGCTTTTTAACGCAATAACTCACGCAGGTGCAGAAGCGGCTAACTACCCCTTTTGTACTATCGAACCCAACGTTGGCGTAGTTGCCGTACCTGACGAAAGATTAGATAAGCTTGCTGCATTATATAAAAGCCAAAAGGTTACTCCCGCTATCGTGGAATTCGTTGATATCGCAGGGCTCGTTAAGGGCGCTTCCCGCGGGGAAGGCTTGGGCAATAAATTTTTATCTCATATAAGGGAATGCGACGCTATAGTTCACGTTGTTCGTTGCTTTGAAGATTCTAATATTACTCACGTTAGCGATAAAATCGACCCTATTAGCGACATTGAAACCATAACCTTAGAGCTTATTTTATCGGACATTGAAGCAGTTTTAAAGCGTCAAGACAGAATTAGAGCTGCCGCAAGGGGTGGCGCAAACAAGGAAGCCGCCGCAGAATTTGCCTTTTTAGAAAAGTTACAAAAATTTTTAGAAGGTGAAAAGCCCGCAAGACTTTACGACTGCAACGAAGAAGAAAAAGCTTTGCTTGACAATTTATTCCTTCTTACCACTAAACCCGTAATTTACGCAGCGAATATTTCTGAATTCGATATGGGCAAGGCCGAGGATGAAATTCCTTTAGTTGTAAAAGTAAAGGATTTTGCGGCTAAAGAAGGTAGCGAGGTTTTGGTTATTTGCGCTAAAACCGAGGAAGAGCTTTCGCAGATGTCGGAAGAAGATGCGGCTATGTTTTTGGAAGAGCTTGGCCTTGAAGAAAGTGGCTTAAATAGATTAATTAAAAAGAGTTACGAGCTTTTAGGGCTTATTTCTTACCTGACTGCCGGCGAAAAGGAAACTAGGGCTTGGACCATTGTTAAAGGCACAAAAGCTCCTCAAGCAGCAGGCAAAATTCATACCGATTTTGAAAAGGGCTTTATTAGGGCTGAAATTGTTGACTGGAAAATTCTTTTAGAGTGCAACGGCCTCGTCGGTGCAAAAGAAAAGGGCAAGGTGCGCTCTGAAGGTAAAGAATACGTTATTAAAGACGGCGACGTAGTATTATTCCGCTTCAACGTTTAATAATTTTAAAGTGCGCGAATAAATAATGTATAAAAGCAGGGCGGAGTTTGTTAACTCCGCCCTGCTTTTTGTTTTTAAAATATACGAAACTTTGTTCGATTTGCTTATCTTTTGGTACTCCCTGCGGGAATCGAACCCACAACGGCCCCTTAGGAGCTTGAAATGTTTTCGATAATTAAATCTTTTATATTAAAAGTCGAACATAAAATTCGTTTTGTCAAATAAATTGTTTCGTAAAATTCGTATCGTTACGAAAATTTTGTATCGTTTTCTAACTTTTCTGATGAAAATAATTCAATTTCAATTCCAAATCGCAAAATTCGAGTCCCAAAAATTTCGCCACTTCCGTTGAGAATCGACTCAAAAAGAATCTCCAATGTAGTCATCTCCAACTTTTTGGAATTGATTTGGAATTATGAAACCCGATTTTTTGCAATTTCACTCCCGTTGAGAATCGTGTTATGCAACATTATATTGGCCAATCAATCTCATCTAGTTCTTGTAATATTTTTCTCCTTGTGGTTGATTAACCATCTTTATAAAATATGCAAGTCCATATAAATGTTCACGATAAAAACCTTTTTCACAGTTTATGTGTTTCATATGATTTGTTACACCGTATTTTTTACAATAATATATTGCATTTTCCATTTCTTTTATCTTTCGTTTCGGAATAGAAACCTTATCATTCACAATTAAACCCGTGACTTCTTGTTTCTGAAAATATAGCCGTCTTCTAAATTTATCCTCGTTAACCCTATAACCCTCTTCAAAAATTATCTCACGGATTAATATCTCATATTTTTGAATATTGGCCTCGCCCGAAAAAGTTATATCATCTGCATATCTTGTATAACTAGCACCAATACGCTTTGCCAATTCTCCAAGCCTCTTGTCTAATTTTAATGAAACCAAATTAGATAAAACAGGACTAGCCGGAGAACCTTGCGGCAATACGTTTTCGGGATTTGTGCAAAGCTTTGTCAAGAGCTTTGAAACTCCGTCGGTATAACCTATATACTTAAAAATTTTATAAATATCGCAATAATCTATACTCGGAAAAAAATCTTTTAAATCAAAGTTTATAACCAATTCTTTGCCAACATGTGGCAATGCATTATCATAAATAGAAAATCCCTTTTTAAATCCTTTTGCATGCTCTGAAACCGTAAACTTGTCTAATATATTTTCCTTAATCCATAATTGAATCTTTTTTAATTGTTCATTCGGAGCTTCTATACTTCTAAAACCACCTGATTTTTTAGGAACCTTAAAATTACGATATGAGTCTTTTCTATCTTTACCAAACAATTTATCTTGGTCTTTTTTTCGAATCCCAAGAAGTTGTCTTAAATGTCTTAAATTGTAAATAATTGGTACATTGTTAGACAAAAGTCGTTGATTATATTCTTCAATCAAACTCATATCACCTTGGGTAATGTACCCACTTTCATAAGCTTTTTGTAATTCCTTTGTGCTTGCCATATTAAATATAATAAACAAGCTCCGACACTTACCATTTATCTGTTATTATGCTGAAGAAGATAAAAGGCATAAGCCTTTTGGCTTATTCGGCAAGGCGTTTGATTTTTGGAGAAATCTAACGCCTTGAGGTATTGACGAATGAACTAGTGAGTTCGTTCAATACCTCATATTGGTTTTATACATAAGGCAAAGCCATATGCATATACATTCGTAGGGGTTGGGTGGATGTGTGCGAGGCTTGCCCGCCACCACCCCACGAAGAATGCATATGGATTAATAGCGCCATTATAACATAGAAGAGATACACACTCTTCCAGAAGAGAAAACCTCTTCAATTCTAAGCATCGGAAC
>SVIM01000023.1 GCA_015069485.1 Clostridiales bacterium
ATCCGTAGTAGGTGGGTAACGAACACGCAATACTATGTCAAACTCCGCTTTTGCTTCGGTCATTTACGCTGTGTAAACTCCCTTGCAAAATGCTCGTTTTTCTTGTCCTGCTCGCAACTTTAAAGTTTTTATTCACTTACTCATAGTGGGTAGGTAATCAGGCACGCAATACTGCGTTGCGCTTGCGTTTTATTTTCGGTCGCGTACTTCATTGTACGCTTCCTCAATAAAGCCTCGCTTTCGTTTGACGAGTGGAGGTGTGCATTTTAATCAAGCAATAAAGAAACTGGGAAGCAACGCCCCGTTGCCTTGCAAAGTTGCAGTAGGGCAAAGCCGTTTGGCAAAGGTCGATTTACTTGCCGATAATTGCAATAATAGGGGCGGAGCGTATTGCTTAATTATAAAATAATTAAATTTACGCCTTTATATACTTGTATTTTTTTTACCGCTTTGCTATAATGCTATTAGTAGAAATTTTTGTTAAGGTGGCAAATATATGCTTAGTATGACCGGTTACGGCAGGGGTGAATGCAAAATTAACGATATCGAAATGACGGTAGAAATTAAAACGGTAAACAACCGTTATTTAGACGCAGTTATAAAATGCCCCCGCATATTTAACGCTTACGAAGAGGTTTTGCGTTCCAAAATAAGGCAAAAGCTTACCCGTGGACATGCAGACGTTTACGTAACCTTTTCTGACAGACGCGAAAAGGAAAAGGTTTTGCATTTAGATTTAAACGCGGCAAAATCGTACGTGGAGGCGGCGCAAGCGCTTTGCGAAGCTTTTCCGCAGGCTAAAAACGATTTATCGATAGTTTCGCTTATAAAAATGCCCGACGTATTAAAGCAAGAAGAGGTTGGCGCAGCCGACGACGAGCTTGTTTCGGCATTATATCAAGCGCTTGATATTGCCCTTGAAAGGTTAAACGCTATGCGCGTTATAGAGGGCGAAAAATTAAAGGCGGACTTGCTTTCGAGGATGAATACTATCGAAGGCTTGGTGGCAAAAATTAAAGAGCGCGCTCCCTTGGTTTCCGCCGAATACGCCGTAAGGCTTAAAGAAAAGGTGCAAAAGGCGTTAGATAGCGTAAACTACGACGAGGCAAGGCTTTTAACGGAAGTCGCCGTGTTTACCGACAAGAGCAATATTGACGAAGAGCTTACCCGCTTAAATTCCCACATATCGCAATTTAGAACTATTGCCGAAAGTGAAATCGTTGGCAGAAAGTTAGATTTTTTAGTGCAGGAATTTAACCGTGAAAGCAACACTATTTGCTCTAAATCCAACGATATTATAATCACCCGTTGCGGATTAGAGCTTAAAAACGAAATTGAAAAAATAAGGGAGCAGGTGCAAAACCTTGAATAAGCTATGAAAAATTTATTACTTATTTTTTCAGGCCCTTCCGGCGTAGGTAAGGGAACTATTTTGCAAGAGCTTCGCAAGGACGGAAATTTTATAGATAGCGTTTCTTGTACGACGCGCAGTCCAAGGGAAGGCGAATTAAACGGCCGTGAATACTTTTTTGTAAGTAGCGAGCAGTTTAAAAATATGATAGAGCGTGGCGAGCTTTTGGAATACGACGAGCATTTCGGTAATTTTTACGGCACGCCCAGGGCGTTCGTGGAAGAAAAGCTACAAAGCTACGACGTAATTTTGGAAATTGAGGTAAACGGCGCGTTAAGCGTTAAAAGGGCGTACCCTTCCGCAGTTTTAATTTTTATCGCTCCCCCCAGCGTGCAAGAGCTTAAGTCAAGGCTTATAGGTCGCGGTAGCGAGGATATTGAAAAAATCGAAAATAGGCTTGCGCGCTTGGATTACGAGCTTTCTAAAAAGGGCGAATACGACTTCGTGGTAGTAAACGATAATTTAATGGAAGCGGTAGAAGAGATTAAGTCTATTATTAAAGCGCAAAGGGCTATAATTTAAGCGCGAATTTTTTAGCGCAAAAGGCTATAATTTAAGCGCGAATTTTTTAGCGCAAAAGGCTATAATTTAGTTAATAATAATTTTTAGAGGTGAAATATGATTAATCAACCTGCAGTAGACGATTTAATTGTAAAGATGGGCGAAGACGGTCAACCCGCATCCCGCTATGCGCTTTGCGTAGTTGCGTCAAAGCGCGCGCGCCAAATAATTGAACAAAGCCCCGTTCAGCAAGCAAAGGAAAACCCCAACAATTTAAAGGAGCTCGCTTTGGCTTGCAACGAAATTTTAAGCGGTAAGGTTATTGCCGTTAAGGACTAATTTTTTTAAAAGCCCCGCGCATATGGGGCTTTATTTTGGATTATGTACGCAAAGGTTATAGTGGACGTCGCCCATAGCGAGGTCGATAAGCAATTTGAATATTTTTGCGACGATTCGGTAAAGGTCGGCTGTAGGGTAAAGGTGCCCTTTGGCGGAAGAGTTATAGACGGATTTGTCGTGGGGGTTTCGGAAAGTAGTGAATATCCCCCCGAAAAAATAAAGTCTATCGTTTCCGTTTTCGACGAACCGCCCGCGCTTATTGGCGAATGCTTTTCGCTTATGCAAAGCATTTGCAAGCGTTACCGTGTGCCTAAAGCCGTTGCGTTACGCCTTTTTTTGCCCACCGAAATGCGTACGGGCAAGGTGATGGAGCTTTATAAAAGGTTCGCTTATTTTAAGGAGGAGGTTCCCCTTAAACGCTCGGCTAAAAAGCAGGCGGAAGCGCTTTTATTTATAAAGCAAAACAGCGGTACCGAATTTTCGGCGCTATGCAACGCCTTTGGCAGGGCAGCCGTAAATTCCCTCGTTGAAAAGGGGGCAATAGAGGTCGTTTCAAAAAAAATTAACCGCAACCCTATGGTGGAGGTAAGTGGCGAAGGCGTGCAAAAGCAGCTTACGCCCGACCAAGAAAACGCCGTACAAAGCGTAGAAAACAGCGAAAAAAGAGTGCATTTAATTCACGGCGTTACGGGTAGCGGAAAAACGGAAATTTATTTAAATATAATCGCGCGCCAGCTTCAACGGGGAAAGTCGGCAATATTTTTGGTGCCTGAAATTTCGCTTACCCCCCAAATGCTTTCCCAGCTTCGCGAAAGGTTTAAAGGACAAGCCGCAATTTTGCATAGCGGACTTTCTGCCGGCGAACGCTTTGACGAGTGGTGGCGTCTTCGCTCCGGCGAAGCGAAAATTGCTATAGGGGCAAGGAGCGCAATCTTTGCTCCGCTGGAAAATATCGGCGCAATAATCATAGACGAAGAGCACGACTCTTCATATTTTTCCGAAAGCTCTCCACGCTATTCTACGATAGAAATTGCAAAAATGAGGGCGGAATATAACGGCGCGAAGCTAATTTTAGGCAGCGCAACGCCTTCGGTTGAAAGCTTTATTATGGCAAGCGAGGGCAAGTATAATTTAATAACGCTAACCAAAAGAATAAACAAGCGTCCCCTGCCCGAAATTATTATTGCCGATATGCGTAGGGAGGTTAAAAGGGGCAACGCTTCCGCCTTTTCAAAGGCTTTAAGGGAAGAGCTTTCAAGTGCGCTTGAAAGCGGAAACCAAGCGATAATATTTTTAAACAGAAGGGGTTATTCGCAAACGGTTATCTGCCAAGATTGCGGATATATAGCAAAGTGCGAAAACTGCGACGTAACCTTGACCTATCATAGCGAAGAAAACCTTTTAAAGTGCCACTATTGCGGTGCAAAATACCGTATGCTCCCTGCCTGTCCCGATTGTGGAGGAAGGCACATACGCTACAACGGTACGGGTACGCAAAGGGTCGTATCCGATTTAAAGGAGCTTTTTCCTAACGCAAAAATTTTAAGGATGGACAACGATACCGTTTCCGGTAAGGACGGGCATTATAAAATTTTAAAGCAGTTTGCCGAAAAAAAGGCAGATATTTTGGTCGGTACGCAAATGATAGCAAAGGGGCACGACTTCCCCTCCGTAACATTAGTCGGTATTTTGGACGCGGATATGAGCTTGCACTTTGCCGATTACAGAAGCGGTGAGCGTACCTTTCAGCTAATAACGCAGGTTTCGGGCAGAAGCGGAAGGGCAGGCGATAAGGGCAAGGTCGTACTGCAAACCTACTCCCCCGAAAATTACATTTTGCGCTATGCGGTAAGCTACGACTATAAGGGCTTTTTTGCAAACGAAATGGCGCTTAGAAAATCTACGGGTTTCCCCCCGTATTCCTTAATTTGCAGGGTAATGGTTACGGGTACGGACGATAAGCTTGCGTTAGAAACGCTTAAATCCGTTTACTTTGCCATCGACGATATACGCAAAGAAAATTTAGACGAATTTATATTCTTTAATAAAATGCACTCGCCCATCAAAAAAATTCAGGGCAAGGTGCGCTATCAGGTGCTAATGCGCCTTAAGGGTAAAAAACTGTTACCGCAAATTTACGATATTGCGGTAAATAATTCTTCCGCGCACACCTTGGTTTTCGTGGAGGAAAACCCCAACAATCTTTCATAAATAAAGCAAAAAAACTTTTAAATAAGCCATATATGCGGGGCAATTTAGTACGCAAAGGGCAAAGCACAAAAGCATAAGGGGAAAATATGAACAAGCAAAGAACCTGGGAAGATTATTCTAACGAAGAAAGGTTAATAGTAATTCAGTCGTATTTAGAAGGTATGATAAAGCTCGATAGCGCCGATAGCGAGGTTAGCAAGGCGCACCTTGAGTGGTTAAGGCAGCATTTGCCTGCGTACAACGGCGAAGGCGGTAAAAACTTCGTGTTTATTTCCTATTCGCATAGGGACTTTGCTAAGGTTTACTCCGATTTGGCTACCTTTTTATACAACAGCGAAAAAACCGTTCGCTTTTGGTATGACGAAGGCTTGCCTGCCGGCAAAAACTGGGCGGAGGAAGCAAAAAAATATATAGAGCACCCCAACTGCGTAGGCGCAATATTTTATTTAAGTAAAAATCTTTTGCAAAGCCCCTCCGTTATGCAAGAAATTAAAATGATTAAAAGCACGGGTAAGCCCTACGTTTCCATAGCGTTAAACGGCGACGAGTATTCTGCTTCAAGCATTTTAAAGGAAGGCAACAACGAAAATTACGCCTTTTTAACGGAAATTTTCCCCGACGCCGATACCGCGCTTTCATACGACGGCTCTTACGAAAACGTATTGTATAGAATAAACAAAATTGAAGAAGCCTTTAACGTAACGGAAGACGTTTTATCCGACTTCGTATGTGAAGAGGTGGACGATGGCTTATGCTTGGTAGAGTATAAGGGCAACAAAACGGAGGTTTACATCCCCGAAAAAATTAACGATAAGCCCGTTATAGCCGTTTCTTGCGAATTTAACAACGCTTCAACTATATTCGTGCCTAAAACGGTGGAATACCTTTTACCTAATACCGTGCCGGAGGACACCTACGAGGATTTAAACTCACAGGAAACGGCAACTATGAACCGCTTACTTGAAAAATTTATCGGCGGTTATCAAAAAATAGGCGCAATTTTCGGCGAGGCGGATAGCTTGGAAATTATAAGGGTAGATAATGCAAACCCTTACTTTTACGATAAAGACGGCGTACTATATTCCAACGAAGGCGAAATTTTGCGCGTTCCCCCTAAAAAGGATTTTACTAATTCCGTGTTTGAAGGCGTAAGCAAAATAGGCTTCGGCGCATTTTACGGCTGTTGCAGCACGGACGATATTGACATACCCGACGGTATAGAATCGATAGGCCCTAACGCCTTTGCAAACAGTAGCTTAAGCATTATGAGCTACGGCTCAACGATTACCGAAATAGGCGAAAGCGCATTTGCAAACGCAAGGATAAACTTTCCTATCGTCGATATGTCCTCTCAAGTAGTCGGCGTCGGCAACTGGGCGTATAAGGACGCGGGCGGAATTGAGATGATCGATTTTGCCGACGGCTTGCTGGCGGTTGGCGTAGGCGCTTTCTTCTCTTCGTCGGTAAAGCTCGTAAGCTTCCCCGAAAGCTTGCAAATTATTTGCGACGGGGCTTTTGCGTCTTGCAATAATTTAGACTACGTTTCGTTAAGAAAAGGGCTTTTGGCAATAGGCGCAAACGCGTTTAACAACTGCGAAAATATGTTGGAAATAAATATTCCTTCTACGGTAACCTTTATAGGCGAAAACGCTTTTCAAAACTGCTCTTCGCTAAAATACGTTTACTACGAGGGCACTCGCAAGCAGTTTAACGAAATACAAATTGAAGAGAGCGAGGAATTACCTTTATTTTTAGAAAAGGTTATTTGCAAGGACGAGCTTTTTAAACGCTTAAAAACCAAGTATAAGCGCGCAATGCGAAAGTTTGCAGAAAATATTTTAGAAAAATATTAATTTCCGCCGTCGGTTATTTGCGTTAAGTTAAAGCGCAACGGCTCGGTTAAAGCACGGCGAAAAGGCAGCCAACGGCGCACGGCAGGTTAATGTGTAAAGGGCTTGGCGTACGGTAAGAAACGGCGCACGGCAGGTTAACGCGCAACGCGCTTTAACGCATCAAAAAAATTTTAAAACTACTATTAGGAGCATAATATTATGGCATTAAGATACGTCGTACAGATTGGCGACCCCGTTTTAAGACAAAAATGTGAAGAGGTTAAAAAATTCGATAATGACCTTTTCGAGCTTTTGGACGATATGAAGGAAACGGTTAGGGAAGAAAATGGCGCAGGGCTTGCCGCACCGCAAATAGGCGTTCCTTTAAGAGTCGTAGTGATTGACCTGGAAGAAGGCTATTTCGAATTAATCAACCCCAAATTTATCGCGCAAAAGGGCAAGCAAACGGGAGCCGAGGGTTGCCTTTCGGTAAGGGGTAAGCAGGGTATCGTTACCCGCCCCAACAAGGTTAAAATAGAATACCGCACGAGGGATGGCAGAAAGCGCACGGTTACCGCCGAAGGCCTCTTTGCCCGCGCTATTTGCCACGAATTAGACCATTTGGACGGCGTGCTTTACGTTGATTTAGCGCAAAATATAGTGGACGTAAAAGAGGAAAAGTAATGAAGATAGTGTTTGCAGGCTCGCCCGAGTTTGCCGTTCCCGTTTTAAAGGCGCTCGTTCAAGCAAATAAAAATATAGTTGCGGTTATTACGCAGCCCGATAAGCCCGTGGGCAGAAAAAGGGTTTTAACGCCCACCCCCGTAAAGGCTTGCGCAAATTCATATAATATTCCCGTTTACGACTTTGCTAAAATAAAGGATAGCGTAAGCGTGGTGCAATCGCTTGGCGCAGATATTATGATAACCTGCGCTTACGGGCAAATTTTATCGCAAGCCGTGTTAGATTGCTTTAAGGGTGGGGTGTGGAATATTCACGCTTCGCTTCTGCCTAAATTTAGGGGCGCAAGTCCCGTTCAATCGGCAATACTTGCGGGTGAAACGCACACGGGCGTAACCGTTATGAAAACGGAGCTTTCGCTCGATACGGGCGATATGCTGCTCGTTAAGCGTTGCGAAATAGGCTCTCTTACCGCAGGCGAGCTTTTCGATAAGCTTTCTTTACTGGGCGCAGAGGCGGCAGTCGAGGCGGTAGAGCTTTTAGAAAAGGGCGACTTAAATCTTTTATTGCAGGACGATTCCGCTGCAACCTACTGCAAAAAAATAGAAAAGAGCGACGCCAAAATTAATTTTTCAAGCACGGCAAAGGAAATTTGCTCGCTTATTAGGGCTATGAACCCTGCCCCCTTGGCTTACTGTCAGTTGGGCGAAAGCACCCTTAATTTGCTATTCGCAGAGGAAGGCGAAGATGTGGAAGGAAGGCTTGGCGAGGTTGTGTTTGCCGATAAGCGTGGCATTGGCGTTAAGTGCCAAAACGGTTCTATAATAATAACTAAATTAAAGCCCGCAGGTGGAAAGGAAATGCTTGCGCGCGACTTTGTTAACGGCAGAAAAATTAAGGTGGGCGATATACTTGAATAACCCTATATGTGACCCCTATTTAATATTAAACAAGGTATATATCGGGGGTAAATACTTAAAGCAGGCGATTGCTGAAACGCCCGTAGAGCCTTTAAACAAGGCGCGCACGGTAAAAATTTGTTACGGCGTTTTAGAAAAGGATTTATACCTTTCGCATATAATCGAAAAAAACGCGCAAAAAGCGCCCAAGGCAACGGTTAAAATAATACTTAAAATTGCCCTTTATATGCTTGAATTTATGCAAAAGCACGACTATATGGTGGTGGATTTTGCCGTAGATTTAATTAAAAAGCTTGGCAAAGAGGGCGTTGCCGGCTTCGTTAACGCTTTTTTGCGCTCTTATAAAATTCCACCCCTTCCCGAAAAGGCGGACGAAATGCTGTCAATAGCCACCTCTGCGCCGGCGTGGCTGTGCAAAAAAATTAAGCGTAGCTACAAGGGCGAAGCTGAAAAAATTTTAAACGCGCAAAGCCTTGGCGTATGCGTGCGCTTTGAAAGGGGCGAAGAGGAATACTTAAAATCAGAGCATATTAAAACGCCCTTCGACGGCGTGTATATCTTTAAAAACTTCACCCGCGACTTTGGCTTTATAAGTGGCGACTACACCTTTCAATCGGTGGGCTCGGTTGCCATTTGTAGCGCAATATCCCCTTGCGAACGCCTTTTAGATGCCTGCGCTGCGCCCGGTGGCAAAAGCGTATTGCTTGCTAAAAAGTGCAAAGAGGTTATTTCGTGCGAGCTACACGAGCATAGGGTGGAGCTTATAAGATCCTACGCAAAGCGCATGGGTGCAAGCAACCTCGTGCCTATGCAAAGGGACAGCTCGGTTTATAACGCCGAGTGGGAAAATTACTTCGACGCCGTTTTGTGCGACGTGCCTTGTTCGGGTACGGGCGTTATTAACGAAAACCCCGATATTAAGCTTTTTAGAAAGGAAAGCGATATCGCATCCTTAAACGAAATTCAGTTAAAAATTTTAGAAAACTGCGCAAAATACGTTAAATCGGGCGGAACGCTTTACTATTCAACCTGCTCCGTATTGCCCGAAGAAAACGATAGCGTAATTTTCAATTTTTTGCAAAAGCACCCCGAGTATGCTTTAAATATCCCCACCTCACCGCTAAATTCGGTAAGGGGAAAATTCGGTTTACAATTTTTGCCCCACCTGTCTATGGGGGCAGGCTTCTTTTTAACGGCGTTAGTTAAAAAGTAATTTTTACAACCGTTTATAACTTTTTGCAATGCAAAAAATTCAAATTATTTAAGGTATTTTACCATAACTTTTTGCGTATGCATAAATTTAACTGTGGCGCAAGCCGTAATTTAACGCCCAACGGGCAACCTTACGCCAACGGGCAACATTACGCCAAGGTCAATCGTTTATGAAAAGGATAATACAAGATTTAAATTACAACCAAATAGAAGAATTAGTGTTATCGCTTGGCGAAAAAAGGTTTAGGGCAAAACAGCTTTATAACGGAATTATGCAGGGCAAAAACATTTCGCAAATTTCCGATATATCTAAAGCGTTTAAGGAAAAGCTTTTAGAGCAATTTGAAGATAGCGCAATCGAAATTGAGCAAACCTTTTTATCCTCCGACGGAACGGAAAAATATCTGTTTCGCCTTGCCGACGGAAATTTAATCGAAGGCGTTTTAATGAGGTATAAATACGGCAATACGCAATGTATTTCCACGCAAGTCGGGTGCCGTATGGGCTGTAAATTTTGCGCCTCTACCTTGGGCGGACTTATTCGCAATTTAACCTCGGGCGAAATACTTTCTCAAATTTTAAAGGTAAACGCTCTTCAGGGCGGAACGGTGCAAAAGCGTCAAGTTACCAACTTGGTTTTAATGGGCTCGGGCGAGCCGTTCGATAATTATAACGAGGTTATAACCTTTTTAAAAAATGTGTCTGCCGAGGGTGGAATTAATATTTCCCCCCGTAATATATCGCTTTCAACTTGTGGTTTGGTGGATAAAATCAACGACTTTATCAACGAAGATATCCCCTTGAATTTAACCATATCCTTGCACAATACGACGGATGAAGAACGCCGTAGAACTATGCCTATTGCAAACAAATGGAGCATAGCGCAAATTTTGCAGGCTTGCGAAAATTACTTTAAAAAGACGGGCAGAAGATATATTTTCGAGTATTCGCTAATTCACGGAGAAAACGCCGATAAAAAGCACGCTAACGAGCTTATCGCCCTTTTAAAGGGCAAGCCCTGCCACGTAAATTTGATACGGCTTAACGAGGTTAAGGAAAGAAGCCTTGCCGCCGCCGACGAAAAATCCGCGCAAGCCTTTTTGGCAACCCTGCAAAAGGGGGGCATTTCGGCAACGCTAAGAAGACAAATCGGTTCTGATATAGGCGGGGCGTGCGGTCAGCTCAGGGCCGGATATTTAAACTCAAAAAAGACAGAAGAATAAAATGTTTTTGCTTGTGTTTAATTGTTGGGCGTACATATTTTACTGCTTTTAATGTTTTTGCTTGTGTTTAATTGTTGGGCGAAATATTTTTTTCGCGCTAATATTTTTGCCTGTGTTAAACGGGCGCGAATATTTTACTGCGTTTAATTTTTACCGCTTTTAATATTTTACTAAATTATATAATAATGCTTACGGAGAGGAAAGAATGATAAAAGTTGCACCTTCAATACTTTCGGCAAACTTTGCCGCAATGGGAGAGGACATTAAAAAATTGCAAAAATTCGGCGCAGACGTAATTCATTGTGACGTAATGGACGGCACCTTCGTTGGTCCTATAACCTTTGGCGGACAAATGGTAAAAGCTATTCGCCCTTTAACTACGCTCCCCTTGGACGTGCATTTAATGATAGAACACCCCCAAACGCAAATTAAGTTTTTTGCCGACGCTGGCGCGGACATTATAACCGTGCACTACGAGGCGTGCAACAAAATTTCCCCCACCTATTTAAGGGAAACCTTACAGCTTATTAAAAGCTACGGCGTTAAGTGCGGGGCGGTAGTAAACCCCGATACCGACGTGGAAAATATTTTCCCCGTATTTGATATTTGCGATATGGTTTTAATTATGAGCGTGTTCCCCGGCTACGGCGGACAAAAGTTTATTCCCACCGCGTTAGAGCAGGTTAAAAAGGCGCGCGAATACGCAATAAAAATCGGCAAGGGCGATATGGATATCGAAATCGACGGCGGAGTAAATTTGCAAAACGCGCAAACGGTAAGGGAAGCGGGCGCAAACGTAATCGTTGCCGGCTCTGCCGTATTTAACGCCGAGGATATGGCGGGCGCAATCGCTACTATAAAGGGCTAATATGCGTGGCGTTTTACTTTTAAACGGCGAACCTTATTTGGGCGACATAAATACGATTGACGCGGTAGTATATTGCTGTGACGGCGCATATTCGTGGGCAAAGGACAAGGTTAAAATAGATAAAAACGTGGGCGACTTCGACTCTTTAAGCATAACGCCCTACCCTGCCCCTGAAGAAATTTACCCCACCGAAAAGGACTTAACCGACGGCGAAATTGCAATAGATAAAATGATTGCAAGCGGAATAAACGATATAGAAATTTACGGCGCTTTCGGCAAGCGTAGCGACCATTTTTTAGGAAATATTCACCTTTTATTAAGGGCTAAAAAAGGGGGAGCAAGGGCAAAATTAATCAGCCAAACGGAAATTATTTTTTTGGCGGAAGAGGTTGCAAAGTTAAACGGCTTAAAGGGTAAAACCGTTTCGGTGTTGCCTTTTGGCGGAGAGCTGCATATAATAGGTAGCAAAGGGCTTAAATTTTCTTATCCGAAAAAGCTTTGCTACGGCGAGTGCAGGGGTATTTCTAACGTCGTTTTGCAAAACGAAGCGTTTATCGAATTAGAAAAAGGAAGCTTGGCCCTTATAATTATAAATAGGGGAAGCGTATGATAATCGTTTGCATAAAACCGCCCAAACCCATACGAAAGATTTTAAAATTAATATGCAAAAGATAAGCTATTGCGACCTGCATTGCGACACCGTAACGAAGTGCCTTGATGCAGGCGCAAATTTTTTTAACGGCAATTTGCACTCGAGTATAAAAAATTTAACCTTGTCGGGCGCAACGGCGCAATGCTTTGCAATTTTTACCGAAGGCGCAAACGCAAAGGACTATTTTTTTAAGTGCCTTAAGTTTTATAGCGAGCAAATAATTAAAAACGAGCGCTATCTTGCGCCCGTAACGAATTTTAGCGAATATAAAACGGCGCGAAAAAATAAAAAAATAGCCTGCGTTTTAACCGTAGAAAACCTTGGCTTTATCGGCGAGGATTTGTCTTTAATCAATAGGCTTAAAAAGCTGGGCGTTTGTATGGCGTCGTTGGTGTGGAATAATAAAAACAGCCTTGCAAGCCCTAATTTAGTATGCGAAAACGGCAAGGCTAATCCGTTTAAAAGGTGCAACGCGGGGCTTACCGATTTAGGCAAAAGCGCAATAAAGGCTTTATGTGAAAATAAAATTATAATAGATATATCTCATCTTTCCGACGGCGGAGTGAACGAAATTTTAAGTAGCGTAAGGCTTCCCGTCGTGGCAAGTCACAGCAACGCCTTTTCCGTCCGTAGGGTAAGCAGAAATTTGCAGGATAGCCAAATTAAAAAAATCGCCGACTTGGGCGGAGTTGTAGGCGTAAACTTTTGCAGGGCTTTTTTGGGTAAGGGGGACGCCTTCAACGCGATTTTAAAGCATATAAATCACCTAATTTTGGTCGGAGGAGAGGAGGTCGTTGCGTTCGGCTCGGATTTCGACGGAATTACTGCGCCTAAAAAATTGCAGTCGGCAAAAAAAATGCCTAATCTATTATCTTTTCTGCGTAAGCGCCTGCCTGCGCGTGTGTGCGAAAAGCTTTTTTATAAAAACTTTGAACGGGTGTTTAAAGAGGTTAGGGGGTAGGCGTTAAATAATAAATCTCCTTGTCGCCCTTGTTTTATGCAAGGGCTAAACCTGTTTGTCGCCTGCGTATTATTGCAAGTTGCCTGCGTTTTAAACAAGGGCAAAACCTATTTGTAATCGCCGTAAAATAATAATTTATTGCTATGCGCCATATTTATTATTGCGGGCAAGCGCTTTTAATTCAAGCGCTTTTAATTTAAAATATTATAGGCAAATAAAAAAGCGTGCGAGGACTTTCGCACGCTATATATTTTTAAAGCGTAAAAATAAGGCTACGGCTTATAAAACAATAAATTTAAAAAACGAAAAAAATGCGTACGAAAATTCGTACGCATAATTCGTTCAACGGTGAAGTGCAGGGCTAAAAAACCAAGCAAAAAACTGCTTGGCTTGTGGCTTTTAAACTTATACTCTTTCCACAGACTTCATGCATCTGGTGCAAACGTAACCGGTTACGGTTTTGCCGTCAGCTACGTAAGAAACCTTTTGTACGTTAGCCTTAAAAGTTCTTCTAGTTCTTCTTTTGGAGTGGCTTACGTTGTTACCGGTCGTCTGACCTTTTCCGCATACAGTGCAAACTCTTGACATAATATTAAAACCTCCATGGGTAAATTTACATAAAAATAAAGCCGTTCACAGTAAACAGCCTAATAAATATAACACCTATTTTAAAAAAAATCAATCAAAAACACGCAAATTAAGTAATTTTTTTATTTTTTTATATAATAATTAGACGGATTTTTTAAATTTGCTAATAAATTTGTATAATATACTTGCAAAATTAAGGCAAATGGTATAAAATTAAATCAATAAAGGAGAAATTATGTCAGTTAACACAAGTAACGTTTACGGAAAAATTTCAATATCAGATTTGGCCATCGCTAAGGTGGCGTGCAACGCTGCCTTGGAATGTTACGGCATAGTGGATACGGTTGCTCGCCGATTTACCGATTCTTTGTCCGAGCTTTTAAAAAGACCTACGGGCAGTAAGGGTATAAAGGTAGTAACCTCTGGCGACAGAATCTATATTGACGTTTACGCGATAATTAAATACGGCGTATCGATTAACGCCGTTGCCGAATCGCTTAAAGAAGCAGTAAAATATAAGGTTGAAAAATTTACCGGGATGATCGTTGAATCAGTCAACGTTAACATCGTAGGCGTAAAGCTATAATGGGAGGCTACGGCATAGCCTAATTTAATACCCCAAATTTTTAACCACCTGAATTATTTTTTAAGGAGTTATATGCAAAAAACTATTAATAGCACCGAATTCCGCAAAATGATTGCAAGCGGTGCGCGTATGCTTGAAATTAACAGGGCTAAAGTAGACGCCCTTAATGTTTTCCCCGTACCCGACGGCGATACGGGTACTAATATGTCACTTACAATGCAATCGTCCGTTAAGGAAATGAATGCTTGTAACTCAAACCGTTTTCAAGAAATTTGCGACGCAGTTTCCAAGGGCGCGCTTCGTGGCGCAAGGGGTAACTCGGGCGTAATTTCATCACAAATTTTTAGGGGAATTTGCTCGGTAATCCGCGAAGTTCCCAACGCTTTCGATACGAAAACCTTTGCAAAGGCGTTAGAAGCCGGCACAAAGGTTGCTTATAGCGCAGTTTCTATTCCCAAGGAAGGAACGATTTTAACAGTTATTAGAATGATGAGCGAGGCTGCGCCTAAGCTCGCTTCGAAAAATAAAGACTTCGTTGACTTTTTAACGGCTTTAATCGAAGTAGGTAACGACGCGTTGGCAAAAACGCCCGAGCTTTTGCCCGTTCTTAAAAAGGCAGGCGTCGTAGATAGCGGCGGCGTTGGCTTAATGACTATAATCAGCGGTTTCTTGGCTGCGCTTACGGGTGAAGAGCTCGTTGCAGATTCCATCCCCACGGATGCAACCGAAACGGCAGCCGATAACGATTTTTCCGACAATTCCGATATTATCAACTTGGATTTGGGCGATATCGAATTTGCATACTGCACGGAATTTTTCGTAATTAACTTAAAGCCTCAAACTACCTTAACTGATATCGACAAGCTTAAAAACAAGCTTATGGAGCTCGGCGATTCGGTAATTTGTATTGGCGACTTGGAATTTATTAAGGTTCACGTTCATACCAACACGCCCGGCATAGCGTTATCTTACGCGTTAGAGCTTGGCGAAATTGATAGAATTAAAATTGAAAACATGCTCGAAGAAAACCGCGCCTTAAAGGCAAAGCTTGAAGCGGAAAAGAAGGAAATGGGCATGCTTGCAATTTGCGCGGGCGAAGGTCTTGCAGAAATATTTAAGGACCTTATGTGCGATAGAGTAATAGAAGGCGGTCAAACTATGAACCCTTCCGCTTCCGATATCGCTGACGCGGTGCAAAAAATTAACGCTGCAAACGTTTTCGTTATGCCCAACAACTCCAACATCATTTTGGCGGCAGAGCAAGCAAAAGCGTTGGTAGAAAACCGCACTATTCACGTTATTCCCACCAAAAACGTTCCTCAAGGCTTCTCGGCGGCGCTTGCGTTTAACCCCGAAGCGTCCGTTCCCGAAAACAAAACGAATATGACGCACGCAATCGATAACGTAAAGTCCGGCCAGGTAACCTACGCAGTAAGAAATACTACGATGAACGGCTTTAAGCTTAAGGAAGGCGACATTATCGGCCTTGACGCTAAAAAGATTTTAGCCAAGGGCAACAACGTAGAGGATACTACTATTGCGTTAATCAAAAAGATGATTAACGAAGAACACGAAATGATAACTTTATATTACGGCGAAGGCGTAAAGGAAGAGGATGCGGAAGCGCTTGTGGAAAAGGTTCAAGAACAATTCCCCGACTGCGACGTGGACTTCCACTACGGCGGTCAGCCCGTATATTATTATATGGTATCGTTAGAATAATAAACGCAAAAGCCTACCACACAAAGTTAAGTGTAGTAGGCTTTTTTAAATTTTTATACGCAATACAAGGTTAAATGCAAACGGCAAAAAATTGCTTTTGTAAAGCGTTTTTACAAATGCAAAACTATACCCGTTTTTAGTAATTGGTGCGGTAATATACCGTAATTAACGCATTATTTTGCGTTTTATTAAGGCTAAAACGGTTTGTATTTATAGTAACGATTTTAAATTTTACTCAAACAAGGAAGTGCTATATGCGTCTTACTGCGCTTAAATACGTTTCGGAAAAACGGGAGCAACAATTTAATAAGCTGGGCGTTTACAGCGTAGAAGAGCTGGTAAGGCACTACCCACGCGATTATTGCGATTTAACTTGTCAAACGCTGTTAAAGGACGCCTTTCATAACGAAATCGTCTTAACCCCCTGCACCGTGTTAAGCATAGAGGCTAACCGCTATTCAAAGCGCCCCTTCGTTAAGGCGCTGTGCCAGCAGGGCAATTATATATTTTCGTCAATTTGGTTTAATCAGCCCTACGTTGCAAGCAAGCTAAAGCCGGGCGAATATCTGTTTTACGGCAGGGTGCAAAACAGGCTTGGGCTTGGCGCTTCTATGGTTAACCCCACCTTTGAGGAGATAGATAAAAACTATAACCTAAAGGGAATAATTCCCGTATATTCGCTTGCGGGTAGCTTAACGCAAAAGGTCGTTCGTTCGGTCATATCCCAGGGGCTTTATAAGGTAAATCTGCACACCGCCATCCCCGACGAGCTGTGCAAAAGGTACGACCTTATGCCTTTGGAGGAGGCGTATTTTAAGGTTCATATGCCCACCTCGCGTGAAGATATAAAAAGGGGTGCTTCCAGAATTGCTTTGGAGGAATACTTTTTACTTATTTCCGCCTTTAAGGTAATTAAGGGCGATAGGCAGGAGGCGCGCCTTAATCAATATAGCGTTACGGGTAGCGAGGTAGCGCAATTTTGCAAGCGTTTTCCCTTTGAATTTACCAACGGGCAAAAGCAAGCCGTTAACGAAATTTTTAAAAACCTGCGCTCGCCTAAAAAGATGAATAGGCTTTTGCAGGGCGACGTTGGTAGCGGTAAGACGGCTGTTGCGCTATGTGGAATTTATATGGCGTTAAAATCGGGCTATCAGGCGGCGATGCTTGCCCCTACCGAGGTTTTGGCAAGGCAAAATTTTGCTTTAATGCAAAAATATTTGCCTGAATTTAACCTAGCGTTTTTGTCCGGCTCGACTACGGCAACGGAAAAAAGGGCTATTAAAAAGGGGCTTAAGGAAGGAAAAATTAACGCCGTTTGCGGTACGCACGCCGTTATTCAAGGCGACGTAGAATTTGCAAAGCTTTCCTTCGTGGTATGCGACGAACAGCACCGCTTTGGCGTGGCGCAACGCTCGTCCCTTGCCGAAAAGGGCGCAGGGTGCGACGTTTTAATTATGTCGGCAACGCCTATTCCAAGAACGCTTTCGCTAATTTTTTACGGCGATTTAGAAATTACTACCATAACGGAAAAACCCCGTTCACGGCAGGATATATCCACCTCAATTATACCCGAAAGCAAATATTTAGATATGCTTAAATACGTTGAAAGGCAAGCTAAAGCCGGAAGGCAAGCTTACTTCGTTTGCCCTAAAATCGAAGGCGACGACGAGGGAACGGTTATGTCCGTTACCGAGCTTTACGAGGAATTGCAAGCAAAAATGCCTTCTACTAAAATCGCCCTTTTGCACGGCAAAATGAAGGACAAGCAAAAGGAGCAAATTATGCAGGCGTTTAAAAATAAAGAATACGACTGTTTAGTTTCTACCACGGTAATAGAGTTGGGGGTGGACGTCCCCGACGCAACCGTTATGGTAATTTACAACGCCGAAAGATTTGGACTTTCACAGCTTCACCAGTTAAGGGGGCGCGTGGGCAGAGGGGAAGAAAAGAGCTACTGCTTCCTTTTAATGGGTAGCGATACCGACCTTGCCCGTGAAAGACTTGAGGTAATTAAAAACAATACCGACGGATTTAAAATTGCCGAAATGGATTTAGAAATGCGCGGAAGCGGAGATTTTATGGGCACGCGCCAAAGCGGAAGAGTTTTATCGGAAATTAAAAATTTAAAATTCCCCGCAAGCGTTATTTTTACTGCAAAAGCCCTTTCTGACGAGGCGTTTTCAGGTAGCTTTAATACGGCGTTGCTCGCTAAAATTGCGGCGGCTAAATACGAAAGCTTAAAGGATGTAGTGCTAAATTAGAACGCTTTGCGTTCGGTTAAATTCGCGTCGCTTCGCTTTGCGAGTTGTGGTAGATTATTTATTAAATCTTCACCGTAACTTTTTGCAGTAGCAAAAAATTTAACTTATTCGAAGAATAAATTTCACTTTTGCGCCAGCAAAAATTTAACTACGGCAAAGCCGTTATTTCACCGCCGAAGGCTAAATTACGCCCAAACGGCGACTAAATTTACGCAATTTTTTTAAATTGCAATAAAATATGTTCGTTTTTCACAAACTATCAAAAATGAACAAAATGCTTAAAAATCGTTGACAACTTAAATTTACTTTGCTAAAATAGCCTTTGCTGTAGTGTTTAATATGGGGTGCTATGCGTAAAGGCTGTTTTTTATTTACGCAAAAATTATTCCATATAATATATACGCTACGCATTAAAATTAACGCAAACCACTTGCGTTTTACCGTTTGCTCGCAAACGAAATTTGCCTTTTGATCGCATTTAAGGGTAGTGCGGTTAAAGATATATTCCACAGGTTTTATACCGAGTAACACAAGGAGGAACAATTATGCCCACAATCAACCAGCTTATCAAGCACGGCAGAGAAAGACAGATTTACAAGAGCAAGTCTCCTATTTTGGACAACTGCCCTCAAAAGAGAGGCGTTTGCCTTTCCGTAACCACTACCACCCCTAAAAAGCCTAACTCTGCTATAAGAAAGATTGCAAGAGTAAGACTTACCAACAAGCAGGAAGGTACCGTTTATATTCCCGGCGAAGGCCACAACCTTCAGGAACACTCTTCCGTACTTATCCGTGGCGGCAGAGTTAAGGACTTACCCGGCGTTCGTTACCACATCATCCGTGGTGCGCTCGATACTGCAGGCGTTTCCAAGCGTCGTCAGTCCCGTTCACTTTACGGTGCAAAACGCCCTAAGAACTAATTTTTAAGCAAAGCGCTTATTAAGCCTTTTAAAAGGCAAACCAAATAAAATTTAATACCTACTTGTTTCGGAATATATCTACCCTTAGCCGATAAAAGTAGGCAGTATTCGCATTAAATGCGGAGAAGATTTGCTACCCTAAAAATTTTAGTTGGGGCAAGCAATAGCTTATTTAAGGTGAAACCCTTAAGCACTCACGGATTTTTGCGATAAAAAGTTCGTGATTATTCAATTATCAAAAGGAGGATAAAATTATGCCCAGAAGAGGAGGCGTCCCTAAAAGAGACGTATTACCCGATCCCGTCTACGGTTCTAAGGTTGTTACCAAGCTTGTAAACCAAATTATGTTAGACGGCAAAAGAGGTACCGCACAAAACATCGTTTACGATGCATTTAAAATTGCGTCCGAAAAGCTCGGACAAGACCCTATGGATATTTTCAATCAGGCAATGAACAACATTATGCCCGTATTGGAAGTTAAGGCAAGAAGAATAGGTGGTGCAAACTATCAAGTTCCCATCGAAATCAGACCTGAAAGAAGACAAACCCTCGCTATCCGTTGGCTCGTTATCAACACCAGAAAGCGTTCTGAAAGAGAAACCTGCAACAAGCTTGCAGCAGAACTTATCGACGCATACAATAACACCGGCGGTTCCGTAAAGAAGAAGGAAGATACGCATAGAATGGCAGAAGCAAACAAAGCGTTTGCTCACTTCAGATTCTAATAAGGGAGCTATATTATGGCAAAAAGAGAATACGACTTACTCCATACCCGTAACATCGGTATTATGGCGCACATCGACGCAGGTAAAACTACTACCACCGAACGTATTTTATACTACACCGGTAGAACCCACAAAATTGGTAACACCCACGAAGGTACTGCTACCATGGACTGGATGGAACAGGAACAGGAACGTGGTATAACCATTACTTCCGCTGCAACCACCTGTCATTGGACTAGATCCGGTCAGCCTCAAAGCGAAGAATGCAGACTTAACATTATCGATACCCCCGGACACGTTGACTTCACCGTAGAAGTAGAACGTTCTCTCCGCGTACTCGACGGTGCAGTTGCAACCTTCTGCGCAAAGGGCGGTGTAGAACCTCAGTCCGAAACCGTTTGGCGTCAAGCAGATAAATATAAGGTTCCCCGTATTGCGTACGTTAACAAAATGGACATTAACGGCGCAGACTTTGAAAGAGCAGTTCAGATGATGAAGGATAGACTTAACGCTAATCCCGTTCCCATCGAACTCCCCGTTGGTAAGGAATCTACCTTTAGAGGTATCGTAAACCTTATCGATATGAACGCAGAAATCTACGATTCCGAAGACGGTAAGCAATATCATACCGAAGAAATTCCCGCTGATATGGTTGAAGCAGCAGAAGAAGCACGCTTAAAGCTTATGGAAATCGCTGCTGAAGGCGACGACGCTCTTATGGAAAAGTTCCTTGAAACTATGGAACTTACCCCCGAAGAAATTCGTATGGGCTTAAGAAAGGCTACCATCGCTATGCAATGCACCCCCGTTCTTTGCGGTTCATCCTACAAGAACAAGGGCGTTCAAATGCTTTTAGACGCAGTTATCGACTTCTTACCTTCCCCCGTTGACGTTGACCACGTTAAGGGTATCAACCCCGATACCGAAGAGGAAGAAGAAAGAAAGACTTCCGACGAAGAACCCTTCGCAGGCTTAGCGTTCAAAATTGCAACCGACCCCTTCGTTGGCCGTCTTGCATACTTTAGAGTGTATTCCGGCGTTCTTGAATCCGGCTCTTACGTTTACAACTCTTCCAAGGGTAAAAAGGAACGCGTTGGCCGTTTAGTTCAAATGCACGCAAACTCCCGTAAGGAAATCCCTATGATTTTCTCCGGCGATATCTGCGCAATCGTTGGTCTTAAAGAAACCGGCACCGGCGACACTCTTTGCGACCAAGCTCATCCCATTATCTTAGAACAAATGACCTTCTCTGATCCCGTTATTCAGCTTTCCATCGAGCCTAAAACCAAGGCTGGTCAGGAAAAGATGACTTTAGCTTTAATTAAGCTTGCAGAAGAAGACCCCACCTTTAAAACCTACACCGACCAAGAAACCGGTCAAACCATTATTGCCGGCATGGGCGAACTTCACCTTGACATTATCGTAGACAGACTTTTACGCGAATTTAAGGTAGAAGCAAACGTAGGCGCTCCCCAAGTTGCTTACCGCGAAACCTTTAAGCAAGCAGTTGACGCTGAAGGTCAGTATAAGCGTCAGTCCGGTGGTAAAGGTCAGTACGGTCATTGTAAAATTCACCTTATCCCCGGCGAACCCGGCTCCGGCTACGTTTACGAAGACCTTACCGTTGGCGGTTCTATTCCTAAGGAATATATCCCCGCAATCGACAAGGGTATTCAAGGCGCAGCTAAAAACGGCTTCCTTGCAGGCTACGAATTAGTAGACTTTAAGGTACAGGTTTACGACGGTTCCTACCACGAAGTTGACTCCTCCGAAATGGCTTTCCAAATCGCAGGTTCAATGGCTCTTAAAAACGGCTTAGAAAAAGCTAAACCCGTACTTTTAGAGCCCATCATGAAGGTAGAAGTAGTTACCCCCGACGATTACTTCGGCGATATTATGGGTAACGTAACTGCACGCCGTGGTACTATCGTATCTACTGACGACAGAGCAGGCGCTAAGATCGTTTCCGCTGAAGTTCCCCTTTCCGAAATGTTTGGTTATGCTACCGACCTTCGTTCCAGAACCCAGGGCCGTGGTCAATTCACTATGCAATTCAGCCACTATTCCGAAGTTCCTAAGTCCGTAGCAGAAAAGGTTATCGGCGAAAGAGCTAAACGCAACAGAGACTAAGCGTTCCGCTTAACCAAGGTATCTTAATTGCTATACGGCAATTTTAAGTTATCGCAAGTCAAGCGTAAGCGTTCCGCTTAACCAAGGTATCTTAATTGCTTATATAAAGATTAAGTTATTGCAGGTCAAGCAAAAGCGTTCCGCTTATACGGCGCGTACGCTAAACAATAAAAATTTAACCCGTTGCCTCTTTTTTGGGGCAACGGTAGAAATATTTTTAAAAAATAGCCGTATTTTAATTGAAATTTTAAAAAATATAGGCTATAATAAAATGGTGGTAAACCACTAATTAGCAGCATTGTTAATGATAGATAGCTGCGACGTCGGTTTTACCGACAAAAGCTTATCATTTTTATAAATTATTTTTTATAGGAGAAACAAAAAATGGCAAAGGCAAAGTACGACAACAGTAAGCCTCACGTTAACATTGGTACAATCGGCCACGTTGACCACGGCAAGACCACTCTGACCGCAGCTATCACTATGGTTATGGCGTGCAAGGGTCAGGCAGCAAAAATGAGATACGACGAAATCGACAAAGCACCCGAAGAAAAGGCTCGTGGTATCACAATAAACACCGCACACGTTGAATATCAAACCGACAATCGTCACTACGCACACGTAGACTGCCCCGGACACGCAGACTACGTTAAGAACATGATCACCGGTGCAGCTCAGATGGACGGCGCAATCCTCGTTTGTGCAGCAACCGACGGTCCCATGCCCCAGACCAAGGAACACATCCTCCTTGCTCGTCAGGTAGGCGTTCCTTATATCGTTGTATTCCTTAACAAGTGCGACCAAATGGACGACCCCGAACTTCTTGAACTCGTTGAAATGGAAATCAGAGATACCTTATCCGGCTATGACTTCCCCGGCGACGATACCCCCATCATTCGTGGTTCCGCTCTTAAAGCACTCGAAAAGGCTACCTCCGGCGCTCCCGATGCAGAAGTTCTTGCTGCTCCCGAATGCCAGTGCATTATCGAACTTATGGATACCATCGATAAGTATATCCCCACCCCTGAACGTGTAACCGATAAGCCCTTCCTTCTTCCTGTAGAAGACGTATTCACCATTTCTGGTCGTGGTACCGTTGCTACTGGTAGAGTAGAAAGAGGTGTTGCTCACGTTGGTGATCCCGCTGAAATCGTTGGCTTAATCGAAAAGCCCGTTGGCACCGTTATTACCGGTCTCGAAATGTTCCACAAGTCCGTTGACGAAGCTATCGCAGGCTTCAACATCGGTGCACTTCTTCGTGGTATCGACCGTCGTGGTATCGAAAAGGGCCAGGTTCTTGCTAAACCCGGTTCCGTTAAAACCGCTACCAAGTTCGAAGCACAAGTTTACGTTCTTAAGGCAGAAGAAGGCGGACGTCACACTCCTTTCTTCAACCACTATCGTCCTCAGTTCTTCATCAGAACTACCGACGTTACCGGCTCCATCACCTTACCCGAAGGAACCGAAATGGTTATGCCTGGCGACCACGTAACCATCACCGTAGAACTCATCAAACCCGTAGCTGTAGAAGAACAGCTTAAGTTCGCTATCCGTGAAGGTGGCAGAACCGTTGGTTCCGGTGTTGTTTCCAAGCTTCTTGGCTAATAACTAAAAAAATATATGGGAACGGATTTTCCGTTCCCTTTATTTTTTTATAAACCTTTCAATAGTAATTAAAAAAGTCGGCAAATTTTTTAAAAATTTGCCGACCGCGCTTTATTGCTTATTTTTGTTTTTGTAATGCTTGCACTCTTCGTTTAGGGTGCAATTTTCGCAGTTGGGCTTTTGCGCTTTGCAAACCTGCCTACCGTGAAAAATTAGCCAATGGTGCGCCTTACTCCAATCGCTTTTAGGTATCGCCCTTTTAAGCTGCTCTTCCGTTTTCGACGGAGTTGCGCCGTTTGCAATGCCAAGGCGGTTGCTCACCCTAAAAACATGGGTATCTACGGCAATAGCATCTCCGCCAAAGGCGACGGAAAACACTACGTTTGCCGTTTTTTGACCAACGCCTGCAAGCGATTTAAGCTCCTTATGCGTGCTTGGAACTTCGCCCCCAAACTTATCTATAATATCTTGACTCGCCGAAAGAATATGCTTTGCCTTGCTTTTATAAAGCCCGCACGAAAATATAAATTTTTCCAGCTCTTCTTGCGTTAATTCAAGCATAGTATGGGGTGTATTGTGTTTTTTAAATAGGTTTGCCGTAACTTTATTAACCCTTTCGTCAGTACATTGAGCCGAAAGTATAACTGCAATCAACAGCTCGTAGGGGGAAGAATATTCAAGCGCGGGGCGCGCGTTGGGATATAATAAAGCAAGCTTTTGCAAAACCTTTTGTTTGGTAATTTTGTTCATAAATTAATTATACACAAAAATAAAACCAAAATCAATACTTTGCGCAAAATTTATACTTTAGTAACGGTAACCTTGCCGTAAACGCTACGCATCAAGCAAAATCCGTAAAACGCCGAATATCCGCTTCGCAAAATAATCGCTTTAGCCCTCGGGTAAACGGCTTGCGAAAATTTTACGCAAAGCCCGCACCCCACGCCACATTCCTTTGGGGTGGCAATAAGGGCGCAGTTTATATTTAACCCTTTAAGCCTTGCGTTGCAGTCGGTTGCTTGCGCCCGTGATTTAAAAACAGCCAAAATTTCTATCATAAATTTTTACCTTTGCAATAATATATAATGTGCATAAGCTTGCACGATATATAATATGAAATAGGGGATTAATATGATATATTTCGATAACGCCGCAACGGGTGGCTTTAAGCCCGATTCAGTTAAAAGCGCAGTACACGCCGCCATAGAAGCGTGCGCCAACCCCGGCAGAAGCGGTCATAAGCTTTCGATTGCGTGCCTAGAGCGCATTTACGCTTGCCGTAGGGCATTGTGCGATTTTTTTGGCGGATACGGCTACGATAGAACGGTTTTTACAAAAAATTGCACCGAAGCATTAAATATCGCCCTGCTTGGAGCATTAAAGGCAGGCGATAAGGTGGTTTCTACCGTAGCCGAGCACAATTCCGTGTTGCGCCCGTTAGAATATCTATCTAAAAGGGGCGTTGAAGTACGGCTTGCGCCCTTAAATTCCAACAACGATATCGATATTTTCGCCCTTGCCAAAACGGTAAGCTACGATTGCAAGGCAGTAATAATTACGCTTGCCTCCAACGTAACGGGTGCTTTCCCCGATATTGCAAGCTTACGGGCATTAATTCCCCAAGAAACGCTGTTAATTTGTGATGGGGCGCAGGCGTGCGGACATATTAATATAAATATGAAAAGGGACAAAATAGACGCCTTGGCAGTTGCAGGGCATAAGGGTATGTACGGCATCCAGGGTAGCGGCGCGTTACTCTTTTCTAAAAGGCTAAACCCATCCCCCGTGCTTTACGGCGGTACGGGTAGCGAAAGCTTTAACTTAAATATGCCCGAATTTTACCCCGACAGGTTAGAAAGCGGAACGCTTAACTACCCCTCGATAATTTCTTTGGGGGAGGGAGTGCTGTATTTGCAATCCCGCTTTAACGAAAATAAGGATAAAATTTTGCATCTAACCCAAAAATTAATTAACGGCTTGCAAAATATAAAGGGCGTAAGCGTATATTCACGCTTAAATCCCTTTGGCATAGTGGCGTTTAGCCTTGGCAATATGCAGTCGGAAAGCGCCGCTCAACGCCTTTCAGAAGATTTTTCCATCTGCTTAAGGGGTGGCTTGCATTGCGCTCCGTTAATGCACCAAGCGCTCGGCTCTGACGGGTTAATAAGGGCGTCCGTTTGCGCGTTTAACTGCGAGCGAGAGGTGGACGCACTATTAGTCGCCGTAAATAAGCTGGCAAGCGAATAAATCTCGGCTTGCCGTTAAGCCGTATTTATATTAAACGGGGCGTCGTCGCTTAAATGGCTTTAAGCTTTGCAATAATTTGCTTTAATTTTTGCCGTTTAAAGCCGTCTAACATAGGCGATACGGTTGCGTAAAAGTTATCTAAATCGGCGTTCGTTAGCGTGCCGTTTCTCTTGCCTTCTTCCGCTTGGGCTAAAATCGTCCTTAAAACATCCGTTTCCGTCTTTCCCGAAAACGCTTCGGCAACGGCCTTTGCCAAGTTTACCGTGTTGTTTACTTGGGTAGAATTTACGCTGTTAGCTTTATCGTTGGGTTGTTTCGGTTCATAACTTTTAAAATCTTTCATAACCTCTCCGCATATAATAATATTGTATAGGGTACGGCTTTTTTAAAGGTGTTGCCGTGCTAAATAAACACTAATATTTTATGCGGAGATATTTTTTTATGCAACTTGCTTTAATTTTGGCAATGCTCCTTTTAGGGGGGAATAACGATATTTTTAATACTTTGGGGCAAATAAAGCCCGTAATAGAAGAGCTGGGCGACGAAAATTTAAAAAGCACTCTGTCCTCCGTCGAGCAAATGGGCGGTATAATTAACACCCTTTCAGGCTCGGGGCTGGGCGAGCTTTTTTCCTTTAACGGCTCGCAAAACGGTTCGCAAAATTCGGTAAACGGCAACGAAGGCTGGCAAAAGGGTGAGCCCGATAAGTCGCTGGGCTTTCCGTTAAAGCCCGTTTGTAAAATTGCAGATAAAAATATAACCTACGCTCTTTCGCAATATTTTGCCGAAGAAATTTAAAAAATTTCAAAAATAAAAACGGCAAAATTTTTGCCCAAAAAACTGCAAAGTACCCTAAAAACCCTTATTTTTGTTAGCGAATATAACAATATGAACGCCGTTCACAAATTTTTATACATAACTTTCACTTACCAAAAAAAATAAAAAAAATAATAAATTTTTTAAATTTTTGCTTGACTTTATATTTATTGTTTGATATTATATAAAGGCTTCCGCTACGGAAGTGTGATTTTTCGTGAAGAAAAGTTGCTAAAAACCGACTTTTGTCGGGTATCGAAGATTGACAACTGCATAGACGATTAATATTAAAGTACAAAAGGCAATTTTAGATTAATTGGTTAATACGAAAATAGAGAGTGCAATTTTGCAAGCTTATTTACTGTTAA
>SVIM01000024.1 GCA_015069485.1 Clostridiales bacterium
AGGGGACAATTCCTTTTACGGCGTTGAAGAAAGCTCAAGAGGGCTTTTATGGTATTTATACTTCGGCGTAGAAAAGGTTATTTATCCTCCTTTAATCTTCCTTGGTATAGGAGCAATGACGGATTTTGGTCCTTTAATCGCTAACCCTAAAAGTATGCTAATCGGCGCAGGCTCACAGCTTGGCGTATTCGTCGCGTTTATCGGGGCAATCTTTCTTGGATTTTCCGTTGCTGAAGCAGCGGCAATTGCAATAATCGGTGGGGCAGACGGGCCTACGGCAATTTATCTTACCAGTAAGCTTGCAAGCGAGTTTATTCCCACAATCGCTATTGCGGCGTATTCCTATATGGCGCTTATTCCTATAATTCAAAAGCCTTTAATGAGACTGATGACCAACGATAAAGAAAGAAAAATTAAAATGAAGCAGCTTAGAACGGTAAGCAAGCTTGAAAAAATCTTATTCCCCATAATCGTTACTTTGGTAGTAGGAATCATTTTACCTTCTTCAATAGCGCTTTTAGGTATGCTAATGCTTGGCAATCTTATGAAGGAATCCGGCGTAGTTGATAGGCTTTCATCTCAAGCGCAAAACGGACTTATGAATACTATTACGATATTCCTTGGCATTGCGGTAGGCAGTAAGGCAAAGGGAGAAATATTTTTAAGCTTAGATACTTTATTTATTATAGGCTTAGGTCTTGCTTCATTTATTATAGGAACCTTAGGCGGCTTATTAGTTGCAAAAATAATGTGCAAGGTTACCAAAGGTAAAATTAATCCTCTTATTGGTTCGGCAGGTGTATCTGCAGTTCCTATGGCGGCAAGAATATCTGAGGACGTCGGTAGGGAATACGACCCTCAAAACCATCTATTAATGCACGCAATGGGGCCTAACGTTGCAGGTGTAATCGGTTCTGCCATTGCGGCAGGCGTATTGCTAGCATGCTTTGGCGGTTACGTAAACGGTACGGCGGAAGCCGTAACCTCCGTAATGACCATACTTGCATAAGGAGAAATTATGGAAAATAAAAAAGTTTTAATAACAGATACAATACTTCGCGATGCGCATCAGTCGCAAGCGGCAACCCGTATGACTTTTGAAGAAATGGAGCCCGTTTTGACACAGCTTGACGAAATTGGCTATTATTCATTAGAAGCGTGGGGTGGCGCAACCTTCGATAGCTGTTTAAGGTTTTTAAACGAAGACCCTTGGGAAAGATTAAGAAAATTAAAAAAATACCTTAAAAAAACACCCATCCAAATGTTATTAAGGGGACAAAACCTTTTAGGTTATAGACATTACGCAGACGACGTTGTTGAAAAGTTTATTGAAAAATGTATTGAAAACGGTATAGGCGTTATTCGCGTATTTGACGCTTTAAACGACGTAAGAAACTTAAAAACCTCAATAAAAGCCATTAAAAAATACGGAGCAGGCGGAAAATGCGTGTGCGAAGCTGCGCTTTGCTACACCACGAGCCCCGTTCATACTACGGATTATTTTGTAAGCCTTGCAAAAGAGCTTGAAGATATAGGTGCTGACAATATCTGTATTAAGGATATGGCTAACCTTTTATTACCCTTTACGGCTTACGAGCTTATAAGCAAGCTTAAAGCAGAGCTTAAGCCCGAAACTAAAATTCATTTACACACGCACAATACTTCAGGTACGGGTGATATGCTTAATCTTATGGCAATTCAGGCAGGAGTTGATATAGTTGACTGTGCTTTATCGCCTTTAGGCAACGGCACTTCCAACCCTGCAACCGAGCCTTTAATTGCAACTTTAAAGGGTACTAAGTACGATACCGGGTTAGATATCGAAAAATTATTACCTATCGTTAAGCATTTTAAGGGCGTTGCGGACGAATTGGAAGCCGAAGGCGTATTAAACCCCAACGTAAGAAAGGTAGATATTAATGCGCTCATTTATCAAGTTCCCGGCGGAATGCTTTCTAACCTTATGAATCAGCTTAAACAAGCGGGTCAGCAAGATAAATTATTAGAATGCTTAGCAGAAGTTCCCAGAGTAAGAGCGGATTGCGGTTATCCACCTTTAGTAACCCCTTCAAGCCAAATCGTTGGTACTCAAGCCGTATGGAACGTTCTTTTAGGTAGATATAAAACGATAACGGCGCAGTATAAAGATTTAATTTTAGGCAAATACGGTAAAGTTCCCGGAGAAATGAATAAAAAGCTCGTTGCAGAGTGTACTAAAAACGGCGAACATATTGTAAGCTGCCGTCCTGCAGACTTGCTTGCTGACGAATTGACCGGCTTAACCGATTACGTTAAATCGCAAGGCTTGTTTGAAAATGAAGAGGATGCTTTGTCGTATGCTCTTTTCCCCGAAGTAGCCACCAACTTCTTTAAGTGGAGAAAGGCTAATAAAATGGGGGTAGACACCGATATGGCGAAAAATCCCAATAAAGTTTACCCCGTATAAATTTTATGCGGCGAAGGCAAATTAAGGCTTTCGCCGCTTTAACCTATAAGGAAAATTATGAAAAAGGTTGTAGTAATAGGCGCAGGCGCGGCAGGGCTTATGGCTGCGTACGCTGCGGCAAAAAACGGTAACGACGTAACCGTTTATGAAAAAAACGAAAAGAGCGGCAAAAAAATTTACATAACGGGTAAGGGGCGTTGCAATTTTACAAACGATTGTGACCCTAACGAGTTTTTTGATAACGTTGTAAAAAACGCTAAATTTTTAACTAGCGCAATATATTCTTTAACACCGCAAAAGGTTATCGATTTTTTCGAAAACGGCGGTATGGCTACCAAAGTTGAAAGGGGAGCACGGGCTTTTCCGTTATCAGACAAAGCAAGTGACGTTACTAAATGTTTAGAAAATTATTGCAAAAAAGCAGGTGTAAAGTTTATTTTTAACACTAAAGTACTAAAAATTAATACTTTAAATGGTACTATGTGTGGCATAACAACCGAAAATGAGGATATTTTTTGCGATTGCGTAGTCGTTTGCACGGGTGGCTTAAGCTATCCTTCAACCGGTTCTACCGGGGACGGATACGAATTTGCAAAAAGCGTTGGCCACGAAATTATTGAACCCAAGCCTGCGCTTTGCGGTATTAATTTAAAGGGAGATTATTGCAAGCAGCTTCAGGGTCTTTCTTTAAAAAACGTAGGGGTTTCAGTTTTTTTACAAAACAAGCTTTTGCGTAGCTTTTTTGGTGAAATGTTATTTACTCACTACGGCGTTTCTGGGCCTATAATTCTTTCCGTGTCAAGCTTGATATGTAGGCAAAGCTTAAGCTCCGTAAAAATTATTTTAGATTTAAAGCCTGCGCTTACTGACGAACAGCTCGACAAGCGTATTTTAAGGGACTTTGAAGAATATAAAAACAAAAGTATTTCAAATTGCTTAAAGGAATTGTTGCCCATATCTTTAATTCCCGTAATTTTAAAGCGTAGCTTAATTAGCGTTGATAAAAAAGTAAACGCTATTACACGTGAAGAAAGGGTAAGATTATTGACAAATATCAAAAATTTTGATATGCTTGTAGCGTCTTTAAGAGATTTTTCCGAAGCGATAATAACCTCTGGCGGTGTTGAAGTTAAAAAAATTAATCCAAAAACTATGGAAAGTAAGCTTGTTAACGGGCTTTATTTTTGTGGTGAGGTTTTAGACGTTGACGCCTTTACTGGCGGATTTAACTTGCAAATAGCGTTTGCTACGGGCTTTGCTGCGGGAAATTCTATTAAATAACTTAAATCAAATAATTTTGGAGAAATTATGATTGCAATAAGGGGAGCAATTACCGTAAACGAAGATTGCGTTGAACAAATTAAAGAAGCCGTTAATCAAATGCTTAGCGAAATCGTTTCAAAAAACGGTTTAAAGCAGGATGATATTATTTGTATAATGCTTTCTAATACTGCAGATATTAAAAGCTATTATCCGGCAAAGGCTGCAAGGGAAATAGGGTTTTCTAACTGCGCCCTGTATTCCTCGTTAGAGCCTGAAATAGACGGCTCGTTAAAGCTTTGTATAAGGGTTATGCTGTTAGTTGAAAAGCAAATAAAGCCCGTCCACGTTTATTTAAAAGGAGCAAAATCGTTGAGAAAGGATATAACCTCTAAACTTAATATCGCGTTAGATGGTCCTGCTGGTAGTGGTAAGAGCACGGTTGCAAAAATACTTGCAAAGGATTTTGATATTTTATATTTAGATACAGGTGCTATGTATAGGGCTTGCGCTCTTGATTGTATTGCAAAAAACGTCGATTTTGATAACGAAAGTTCAGTATTTAACGCTGTATCTTCATTAAATTTACAAATTGAATATAAAGACGGTAAACAGATAACGCTTTTAAACGGGGAAGACGTTTCCGAAAAAATTCGTCAACCTCACGTTTCCAATCTTGCATCAAAGGTTTCTGCATACGGATTCGTGCGTCAAAAGTTAGTGGAGATGCAAAGGAGCATAGCAAGTAAAATTTCGTGCGTGTTAGACGGTAGGGATATAGGAACTTTCGTTCTTCCCAACGCAGAGCATAAATTCTTTTTAACGGCAACGGCAGAAATAAGGGCAGAACGCCGTTTTATTGAAAATAAAGAAAAAGGATTTAGCGTAGATTACGAAGACATTTTAAACGAAATAAAAGAAAGAGATAAAAGGGATTCCGAACGAGAAATCGCCCCTTTAAAGCAAGCAGATGATGCGATTTTGGTAGATACTTCACAAATGAGCATTGATGAAGTTGTTCAATTTATAAAAAATAAAATTCAGGAAAAAATATAATGGCAGAAAAAAAGCAATTAACCGTTATTGAAAAACGCTTTAAAAAATTAAGAGTGCTTGAAAAAATTCTTCACCTTTTTTTACCCTTTAAAAAAATAGGCTTACCTAAAGAAAAGTACGACGACGGCGCGTACCTTATGGTGTGCAATCATTATAGGGTGTGGGACGTATTGTATCCCGCCGCAGCGACGACTAAACCCGTAAGGTATATGGGCAAAGCTTCGCTTTGGAATAAGAACCCTATGAAGTGGTTAGTTAATTACGCGGGCGTAATTGCAGTAAATCGTGACGGGCAAGACGTTAAGGCGCTTATGCAAGCAATTCGATACTTAAAGGCGGGGGAACACGTTTGTATTTTCCCTGAAGGAACAAGAAATACTACCGAAGAGCCCTTGTTACCCTTTAAGGGTGGCGCTACGCTAATTTCCATTATGTCAAAGCGTCCCATTTTGCCTATTATGCAAATTAAAAAGGCAAAGTTTTTTAGAAAGGCAGAAATCGTATACGGCGAGCCTATTGAATTTACCGAGCTTTACGGTAAAAAGCCTACCGAGGAAGAGCTTGCTGAGTGTGATAAAAAATTAGTGGAGACAATGCTTAAGCTTCGCGAAGATTATTTAGCCGAAAAGCAAGCTAAAAAGCAAAAAAAGAGCAAGTAAATGCAAGTTGTTATAGCAAAAAATAACGGCTTTTGTAACGGCGTAAAATTAGCCGTTGATACTGCAATGGGTGTTACTGATAATAATACTTATTTGCTCGGTGAAATTATTCACAATGCAGAAGTTATAAAAGCTATAGATGAAAAAGGTATTAAAACGGTTGATGATTTAAGCGAGATTCCCGACGGAGCAACGGTAATTTTTCGTTCTCACGGAGTTCCGCAAAATTATTACGAGGAGTGTAACAAGCGTAATATAAAAATTATCGACTGCACTTGTAGCTTCGTAAAAAAAATTCAAACGATTGTTAAAGAGCAGTACTCTTTAGGGAAAACCGTTATAATCGTCGGGCAAAAAACTCACCCGGAAGTAATTGGGCTTTTGGGGTGGTGTAATCAGTCGGCTGAAATAATTGATGACGAAAACGTCGATTTTTCCTATTTGGTTGATAAAAATTTAGCAATTGTGAGCCAAACTACCTTTTCTGAAGAAAAATTTGAAAAAATAATAAAAAATATTAAAATTCTTTGTGAAAAAACAGTTGAAGTTTTTAAAACAATTTGTTATACTACTATAAGACGGCAACGTGAAACAGCGGAAATCGCTAAAAAATGTCAAGCTATGCTTGTTATAGGTGGTTTAAACAGTAGCAATACTAATAAACTGTACGAAATATGCAAGCAAAATTGTCCAAACGTTTTTCGAATGTCTAACGCTGACGATCTAAATTATACAAAATTAAAAAAATTTAAAAGTGTAGGTATTGTTTCGGGGGCATCTACCCCGAATGCGCAAACCCGGGAGGTTCTCTTAAAGATGGAAGAAGTAAGCAAAGAAGTACAAGCAACTAACTTAATGGAAGAAGCAGTTGCTAAAATCGACAGCGAGTCTAAATTCAAGAAAGGTCAAATCGTAACCGCAACTATTTCTGATGCAAACGAAGACGGCCTTCTCATTTTGTTGCCTTTCTCAAAGAAAGAAATTTTATTAGGCAAAGACGAGCTTGACTGCGAAGAATATAAAGTAGAAGAATATGCTGCAAAAGTTGGCGAATCAATCGATTTATTAGTAGTTGAACTTAAGCCTTCTTTAAAGCTTTCGCAGAAAATGATAAAAATGCTTGCTGAAGAGGAAGCTCTCAGCGAAGAAATCGCATCCGGTAAAGAATTTACTATCGTTTGTACCGGCTCTAACAAGGGTGGCTTAGTTGGTAAAATCGGTACTTTCTCCGTATTCGTACCTGCTAAAGAAATCAGACCTGGCTTCGTTAAAGATTTAACTAAGTACGTTGGTAAGAATTTAAGACTTCGTGCTTTAGAAGTTAAAAAGGATAAAAAGAAGGAAATTATCGCTTCTCAACGCGTAATCCTTCAAGAAGAAAAGGATGCAAGAGAAGCTGCTAAGGCTGCTAAAGAAGAAGCGTTCTTCTCTTCTATTAACGTTGACGACGTAGTTGAAGGAAAGGTAGAAAGAGTAACCTCCTTCGGCGCTTTCGTTTCCGTAAACGGCTTCGACTGCTTAGCACACGTTTCCGACTTATCTTGGACCGGCGCTAATAAGCCTGAAGACGTATTAGAAATCGGTAAAGTTTATAACTTTAAGGTTTTAAAAGTTGATAAAGAAAATAAAAAGGTTTCTATTGGCTACAAACAGCTTCAACCTCAACCTTGGGAACTTGCTGCTGAAAAGTATGCAGTTGGTGAAATCGTTCACGGTAAGGTTGTTAGAATCGTACCCTTCGGTGCTTTCGTAGAAGTTGAAAAGGGAATCGACGGCTTAGTTCACGTTTCTCAAATTTGCTATGAAAGAATCGAAACTCCCGCTACCGTATTAAACGTTGGTGACGAAGTTGATGCAAAGGTTGTTGCTTTAGACGTTGAAGCAAAGAAAATGAACCTTTCCATCAAAGCAATTCTTCCCGAACCTGAAAGAAAACCTAAGGCTCCTAAAGCAGAAGCTGAAGGCGAAGAAAAGCCCGTAAGAAAGTTAAAGGCAGTTAAAAAGGATGAAGATGAAATCGGCAACTGGAGTGAAGGCTCTATTTCCGTTGGAACTTCCCTTGCAGATTTAATTGCTAACGCTCAAAACAACAAGTAATTTATATAAAAACGCTCTCGTTGAGAGCGTTTTTTTTATGTGCTTTTCAACCGAAATTAAAAATTTAAAGATGCTAAATTTTTAAAAAAAAGAGCCGACGCGTTTTTAATTAAAATAAATCAATTTTAGGTTACAATTTAAGTTAAAAAAGTTTAAAAGGGTGTTAAACGGTTTATAAATAAATTGTATACAAATTGGAGGTTCTTTCAATGAAACAAGGTAATATTAAAATATCAAGCGAAAATATGATGCCTATTATAAAAAAGTGGCTTTATTCCGATAAGGACATATTTTTGCGTGAAATAGTTGCTAACGGCGTTGACGCTATTACAAAATATAAAAAACTTTGCGATATGGGTGAGGCCCCTGCAGCAGAAGGTGAATATTGCGTTAAAATATCTGTAAATAAGCAAGATAAAACGCTTACCGTAGAAGATAACGGTATAGGCATGACGGAAGAAGAGGTTGAAAAATACATAACGCAAATTGCCTTTTCGGGCGCTTCTGACTTTTTAAGTAAATATGAAAACGCTGCAGGTGAAGGCATAATCGGTCACTTTGGGCTTGGTTTTTATTCTGCGTATATGGTTTCGGAAACCGTTGAAATTATTACTAAATCGTTTAAGGACGAGCCCGCTGTTAAATGGGTTTCGGACGGCAACGCTGTTTACACGATAGAAGAAAGCGACAAAAAAGAGCGTGGAACTAAAATTATAATGCATATTTCGGCGGAAGAAGAGGAATTTTTGGATGAAAGCGTAGTTAAGGGCTTAATTAAAAAGTATTGCTCTTTTATGCCTTATAATATCTATTTTAATTACGCAGGTGACGGCAAGGATGAGCCTTTAAACGACGTTTTTCCTTTATATGCGAAAAACCCTAAAGACTGTACGGAAGAAGAATATAAAAAGTTTTATACCGATACATTTATGGATTTTTCCGAACCGCTATTTTGGGTTCATTTAAATATGGAATATCCTTTCCGCTTAAAGGGCATTTTATATTTCCCCAAGGTAAAAAACAAGCTAGAGCTTGAGCGCGGAAAGGTTAAGCTTTATTGCAATCAGGTGTTTATTGCAGACAATATTAAAGAGGTTATACCTGAATTTTTAATGCTTTTAAACGGCGTTATAGATTGTCCGGATATTCCCTTAAACGTTTCTCGTAGTTTTTTACAAAACGATAGGGAAGTGCAAAAAATTTCTAAGCATATAACAAAAAAGGTTGCCGATAAGCTTATTGCATTATTTAAAAACGATAGAAAAAAATACGAAGATTGTTGGGAAGATACTGCTAATTTTATTAAATTCGGCTGTATTAAAGATAACGATTTTTACGAAAAAGTAAAAGATATTATAATTTATAAGGATATTAACGGCAAATTTAATTCAATTAAAGAATTTGTTGGTGGAGATGAAGAAGATAACAAAAATTCTTCGCCCAAAATTATCTACTACGCATCTGACGAGCAGCAACAAGCGCAATATATTTCTATGTTTAAAGATGCAGGAGTTAATGCAATTTGTTGCGATACCTTTATAGACCCTCATTTTATAACCTATTTAGAATATAAATCGCCTGACAAATTTAAGTTTATGCGAATAGATTCTAGCGTAGATAGCGCGTTAAAGAGTGATGATAGCGTAGAAGATAGCGTTATAGTAGATATTTTTAAAAATGCATTAAATATCGAAAATCTTACAATTAAAACGGAAACGCTTAAAAACGGCGCTGTACCTGCAATTATTAACGTTGATGAATATATGCGCAGATATAGTGAAATGGGGCAAATGTATGGCATGAGTGACGGAGAAACTGCCAAAACCCTTGTAATTAACACCGCAAACGAAGTTATTAAAAATATTAAAGCGTTAAGTGACGAAAAGCAAAAACTCGTTGCAAAGCACGTATACACGCTTGCTTTGCTCGCATTTAAAAAGTTATCGCCTAAAGAGTTAAATGACTTCGTTAATGAAGAAGTACAGCTTTTATTAAACTTCATTAAATAAAATTTAAAACAGTAAAATAACAAAAAGCCCAACAAATGGTTGGGCTTTTTAAGTATTAATGATTAAAAATTAAAAAATAAGGTAAAATATCGATATGGAGCTTTTACAAAGTTTTGAAAATTTGCAAAAAATAGAAGTGTATAACGAAGGGAATAAGGTAGAATTTTTAAATACTGATAAAGAGTATAAAAGTATTGTTTACGAGTGGAATCAGCTTTGTTTTGACGCAATTAAAATGCCTGCCTACGGTGTAAGCTTAAACGACGAAACAGAAAGAGAAATAAAGCAAGGGGTTTGGGTTAATTTTATATTTAACAGAAAGCAAATTGTTGACGGAATGTTTTTTGAAGCTTTGCTCGTAAAGGTAGAAAAGGAGTGGCAGGCCTTTAATTTAATTCGTTATAACGCAAAAACGGGATATAACGGAAGGTGTTTTTATTTACAATTAAATAATAAAAATATGTTTAATTTGTATAATTTATTAATAAATTTGTAATTTATATAGTACTATGATACACATAGTTAATGCATATTTTAAAAGGACGCACACATAAAACGCGTCCTTATTTACTATTATTTAATTTCGTTTTCGGCTTGTTGCTTTTTATATTCTGCAATAGCTTTTGCAAGTTGGTCGGGGCAGGAGGTGTTGCCCTTGCAACGAATACCACGAATCGTATTTTCAATTTCAGTAATATCTCTGCCTTCGATTAATCGTGCAATGCCTTGAAGGTTACCACCGCATCCCCCAATAAATTTTACGTTATGTATTTTATTTTCGTTATCAACGTCAAAAATAATTTGTCTTGAACAGGTTCCGTTTGTACGATAAGTAAACATAATTTTCTCCTTTAATCACAAAGATTTTCGTAAATAACCGAATATACGTCGGCGGCTTTTTCTTCCCACTTTTTATAAATTTTATTGGCTGTTTTTCTGTCGGGAACAACAAATTTCATATCTAAAATAGGCTGTGCGGGTGCTAAAATCTTTAAAACTACCGTATAAGTTCCGTCTTTGTTTTGGTAATAGTCCGAACGGCACTCTTGACGGTTTCTATACCTTGCGCTATTCTTTTTAACGAAAATGGAAATTTCTTCACGCACGCTTTTAGGGATATTTATATAAAAGTTGGCAAGCGTTTCCCTTCCGTCAGGGGTTATAGCGTATAAGGTATCTTCATCTTCGCTTACAATGCAAATAAAGTTATCGTCGATTAATTTATGGATAATATTTACGCAATCCATATAACCCATCCAATCGTTAGAGGAAGAGCACATATCGACAATCGTCCTTTCAGAAAGGGCACTTTCCATTTTGTCGAAAACAAATAAAATTATTAATTTGTTAATTGAAGTTTCACCAATTTTTAACATAATAATTTATTAAACCGCTTAAAGGACGTAATTTTTTATAATTATACATAATTTTTTTGTTAAAATCAAGATATTTATTAAAAAAATTATTTAAATTTATTTTTGTATATGATATAATATTAAAAAAGCTTTGTAAAGGTGGATAATGAGTGACGTTAAACAGCAGGTTAAAACTTTTTTAGAAAAGTGTGAAGAGGTAAAAAGCTGTAAATTCATAATGGCTACTACTAAAATTAGAGATTTACTTAAAGTTATAGTAAATAGCTCTGAGCTTTACTCACTTTTTAGAAAGGTTTGCGAAAATTTTAACTATACAGAAGCTAAAAGAAAGTATTTAATAACCGTTTCAAATAGCGTAATAAATAAAAGTTACGTAGTTTTGCCCGAAATTTTAGGCGAACGCTTGGCGTTTATTTTTTGTCTTTTGGCTGATTTTGATAATGATTCGCTAAATTTTAATAGCTTTTTGCAATGCTATTATACGGAAGACGGAAGTTATTTTTCAAGCTACCACGCCTTTTGCGACCAAATTATCGTTAGCTTACAGCAAATAATTGCCGAAGTATATAAAGACGAAATAGTAAGTGGATTTGTAAGTGAAGGTAGTGAAATTTTGCCTATTCAAGAAGAAAATACCGTAAAATCTACGGCTAACCCTCAGCTTGCGCAAAAAATTCAAGAAATAATATCAATTATTTCTAAAGAAAAGGAAATTTTACTTTCTTCGTCTATTTCTGATTTAGAAAAAAAAGCGGGAATTATAATGTTGGATGAGCTGGTAAGCTCTGTAAAAAATAGAAATATGTCGCAAATTAGTGCGCTTTCAAGTGGTTATAATTATTTTTCACTTTACAACAACTGCGTTAGCGAAAATTTAGCGTTTTTAATTCAAACCCTATCGATTTATAGAAGCTTTTTATGAAATTAAAGGAAGAAACAGTTAATTCTAAACTTATATACGACGGTAAAGTTGTAAAGCTTTTTTTAGATAAAGTAAAATTACCTGACGAAAGCCTTGCTAACAGGGAAATTATAAAGCATAGCGGAGGTGCGGCAATACTTCTTGTTGATGACAACAGGGTTTTGCTCGTCAAGCAGTTTCGTTACGCTTACAACGAAGAAATTTATGAAATTCCCGCAGGCAAATTAGAGGATTTAGAAAATCCTGAAATTGCTGCTGTAAGAGAATTAGAGGAAGAAACGGGCTTCGTTGCAACTAAAGTTGATCTTCTTGCAAAAATTTTTCCTACTCCCGGTTACACTAACGAAGTTATATATATTTATCACGCAAAGGAATATTTAAAAAAGCAACAAAAATTAGATAGTGGCGAATTTTTAAAAGTTGAATTTATTGAAATTGAAAAGGTTTTACAAATGATAGACAAGGGTGAAATTTGCGATGCGAAAACCGTAACCGCCGTTTATAAGTATTTATTAAAGGATAACAAATAAAAATAAGGGACTGCTATGCAGTCCCTTAAAATTTTTTTAGCATCCGCAACCGCAGTTACAGTTATTGCCACAGAAGATGTTAGAAAGAGTGCCGTTTTTCCACATCGTATATAAAAGTGCAATTAAAACGGGGGTGCATGCACCGCTTAAAATACCGTCTAAGCACTTACCGCTACAGCTTGCAGCAAGAAGTAAAAGAATAAGTATCCAAAGGCAGCTGTTGCCGCCACATTGCGAAAATAAGTTCATAATTCCTCCTACGGTGTGCTGTACTGTTTTATGTAATTTTTTTGTTTTGTACAGCATTAATTTAAATATCTTATAGTAAATAATATTTAAAATTATTTAAAAATGTTACTCAAGGTTTTAATTATATTAATAACCCCTTGTATTTACTTGCAAATCTAACGCTAATTTGTTATAATTTTATAAGTATTTTTATTGATTTAGCGGATATTATTTTATAAATCCGACTTATTAATAATCAAATTTTATTTTTTTCTACGAATATTCTTTGTAAATTCGATGGAGGTTTTATGAAAAAGGAAGGTTACTTTTCTTCTAAGCGCATAACTAGCCTTGCTATTTTGCTTGCATTAGTTATCGTGCTTCAAGCAGTTTTAGGCGTTATTCAAATCGGCGCAGTACAGCTCAATTTTACACTTATTCCCATAGTGTTAGGCGCAATAATTTTAGGCCCTATTTCGGGCGCAATTTTAGGTTTTGCCTGTGGCGTAGTGGTGCTTATTCAAGTAATTTTAGGCGGAACGCCTTTTTATACTATAATTTGGCTTAACAGTCCAATAATAACTGTTTTAATTTGTATATTAAAAACTACCGTTGCTGGTTTTGTAGCGGGTGTTTTATATAAGATATTTGCAAAAAAGCATAATTTAATCGGTGTTTTTGTTGCGTCTGCAACCGTCCCCATAATAAACACGGCTTTATTTATTTTGGGATGCTTGGTAATGAACGACACCATAATAATGTTCCAAAATTCACTAATTGAAGTTATGCCCGAAGTTTCTGGCATGAACGTTTTAGTGTTTGTATTAATAGTTTTAGTTACTTTTAATTTTTTTATTGAATTGTTTTTAAATTTATTTGTTTCACCCGCTTTGTATAGAGTAATAGGAATAGTAAATAAAAGGTTGGCTAAATAATTATGATAATTTGTTTAGACGTTGGTAATACTAACATCAAATATGCTCTTTTTGAAGGAGATAATCTTGTTTTAAGCTTTCGTGTTGCAACCGACCATAAAAAAACTTCGGATGAATACGGCGGACAACTTATTAGTATATTAAAAAATAGGGACGTTGATTATTCTAAAATAGACGGAGGTATAATTTCTTCCGTAGTTCCCCCGTTGGACTACACCTTAGAAAGGATGCTTCGCTATTATTTGCATGTTAAGCCTTTAGTGCTCGCACCCGGGCTTAAAACCGGGCTTAATATGAAGGTTGATAACGCTAAAGAGGTGGGCTCTGACAGGGTAGTAAATAACGTTGCTGCCGTAAAAAAGTACGGTGCGCCCTTAATCGTTATCGATTTTGGTACGGCTACGACCTTTAACGTAATAGATATAAACGGGCAGTTTATCGGCGGTGTTATTGCGCCGGGAATTAAGGGCTCGTTAGACAGTTTAGTAAACGGCACGGCTAAGCTTCCCAGAGTGGAAATTGAACGCCCCGAAACGGTTATAGGAAAAAATACTATAACTAATATTCAATCGGGTATCGTTTACGGCTTTGCGGGGCTTGTTGAATATACCGTAAAAAAGATTAAAAAAGAAATGAAAACGGAAGGCGTCAAAACTATAGCAACAGGTGGCTTTTCGGACGTTATTGCGAAGGAGCTTTCGTGTATTGACGTCGTTGACAAGCTTTTAACCTTAGACGGCTTAAAATATTTATATTACTTGAATACGGAGGCGTAATATATGAAAAAAGTTGGTGTCGCTATACTCGGACTTGGTGTAGTAGGCGGTGGTACTTATAAAATTTTAACTGAACATCGTGAATTATATAAAAAGGCTCACGGCTTAGATATAGAAGTAGAAAGCGTTTTAGAAATCAGAAAGGAACGCGCGCTTGCTTTAGGCATTGAAGAAGGCAAAATTGCATCTAATATAGCAGAAATTTGCTCTAACCCTGAAGTTGATATCGTTATTGAGGTTATGGGGGGTGTAGAACCTGCAAAAACCTTTGTGCTTGCAGCCTTAAATGCAGGCAAGTCGGTTGTTACTTCCAATAAAGAATTATTTTGTAAATATAATCACGAGCTTGAAAAGGTTGCTAAAAAGAATAATTGCGGATTGTTTTTTGAAGCGAGTTGCGTAGGCGGTGTGCCTGTAATTCGCGCTCTTTTAGATAATTTGCAGGGTAATAAAATTACTTCTATGATGGGTATTATAAACGGAACGACTAACTACATTTTAACTAAAATGTCAGAGGCAAACGGCTCCGTTTCGTACGAAGAAGTTTTAAAGGAAGCGCAAGCATTAGGCTACGCTGAGCTTGACCCTACCGCAGACGTAGAAGGCTATGATGCTTCTTACAAGCTTTCTATTTTATCAAGCCTTGCTTTTCACACTAAAATACCCTTTTCAAAGGTTCACCGCGAAGGTATTACGAGCGTTAGCGCAGAAGACATTATTTACGGCAAACAGCTTGGATTTGTGCTTAAGCTTCTTGCTATAGGTAAAAATACGGATAGGGGAATAGAAGTTAGAGTTCACCCTACTTACGTAAAAAGCTCGCATCCCCTTGCAAGTGTAAACGATAGCTACAACGCAGTTTATATTACCGGTGACGCAGTAGAAGACGTAATGTTATACGGCAGAGGTGCAGGCGCGTTACCTACGGGTAGTGCAATTGTCGGCGACGTTATTTATTGTGCAAAGCACAATAACTATCAATATTCAACCTTTAATAATACTGAAGATGCTGATCCTTCAACAAAATTTATCGATAATTTTAGAAGCGCGTATTATTTAAGGCTTAACGTTGTTGATAAGGCGGGCGTTCTTGCTAAGCTTTCGGCAGTATTTGCGCGCTACGGAATAAGCGTTGCAAAAATGGTTCAGGAGGCTGAAAAGGAAAACGGCGACGTTCCCTTAATTTTTATCACTCACGAAACTAAGGAAAATAGCATAAAGAAGGCTATAGCAGATATTAACGCTTCGGGCGATATTGCAAAACTTGAATCGGTAATAAGAGTAGTAGGTTAATTTTTCGCAGGGCTTTTAATAAAAAAGCCCTGTTTGTTTTATGAAAGGTATAATTGTAGTAAACGCTTATATTAAGACGAAATCGCAAATTTTACAAGCGGAAAGAATAAAGGAAGAGCTTGAAAATTTAGGCGCAGAGGTAGAAATTAAAAAAAATTTTAATTTAGCCCAAATAAAAAACGGAGAAGTTTACAATAAAAGATACGATTTTTGCGTTTATTTAGATAAAGATAAGGCTTGCGCAAGAATGTTGGAAAAATCGGGCGTAAGGCTTTTTAATTGCTCAACTGCAATAGAAATTTGCGATAATAAAATGTTAACGCACATAGCCCTTTCCAACAACGAAATTAATATGCCGGACTGTATTTACGCACCGCTTTGCTATTATCAGGACGCTAAAATTTCGCAAGCCTTTATAAACGAGGTCGCAAGCACTTTAAGCTTTCCGTTAATTGCAAAAAAATGCTACGGCTCTTTAGGCGCAGGGGTTTATTTAATAAATAATTTACAGCAATTAAAGGATTTTGAAGAAGAAAATAAGCTTTGCGAGCATTTTTACCAAAAATTTATCGATTGCGGAAAGGGAGAAGATATAAGGGTAATCGTTATCGGCGGTAAATACGTTTGTTCAATGAAAAGAACTAACGAAAACGATTTCCGTTCTAACGTAGAGCTTGGCGGAAAAGGTCAAAACTTTATTGCCGACGAAAAGATTATATCGCTTTGCGAAAGAGTTGCTTCGTTATTAAATTTGTATTATTGCGGTATAGACGTTATCGTTGATAAAGATGGTGAAAGATATATTTGCGAAGTAAATTCAAACGCCTTTTTTGCCGAAGCGGAAAGGGTTTGCAAAGTTAATATTGCAAAAATTTACGCGCAACACGTATTAAATTCTTTATGCGATATTGACAACTGCATATAGTTGTGTTAATATTTTAGTAAACAAAAGAAAAAGGAAATAATTATGACTAACGTTTTATTTTTTATTTCAGTAGCCGTGTTTTTATTTACTATAGTTTTTGTGATTTGGTTATCTAAAACGCAAAATAAAGTAAAAAAGCATTTAAAAAAGATGCTCGTATTTGCTTTGGGCTTATTTTTAGCTGCGGTACTATTGTATTTCCCCAAATATTATTACGAATACGAAGGACAGTTGCTTGGCGGCTTAAACGCCTTTTTAAATACGCTTATAAACGTCGTGGTTGTGTTTACCTTAGATCCCGGCGTTTTAGATGTTGCTAATAGCTTTACTAATATTTCCGAAAGTCTTTTTCCCTTTTTAGTAACCTATTTAGTAATTATTCACGTTTTGTGCCCTATATTTACTATTAGTGTAATTCTTTCGTTATTTAAAAATTTATCTTCAAGAATTTCGTATTTGCTTCGCTTTTTTAAAGAAGTTTACATTTTCTCGGAATTAAACGATAAATCAGTAGCGCTCGCTAAAGACTTAAAGAAGAATAATAAGAATAGGGTTATTGTTTTTTGCGGGGTAAAGGATAACGAAGGCGAAAGCGATATGGAAATTATCGGTGACGTGCTTGAATTATCTGCAATCTCGTATAGAAGAGAAATTCAAAATATCTACTTTAAGCTTCACAGCAAAAAGCGTTCTATCAACTTTTATTTAATCAGCGAAGATTACGCTAAGAATACCAATCAAGCAGTATTACTTTTAAAGGAATACGGTGAAATTAATAATACTAACCTTTACTTATTTTCTAACAATACCGAAAGTGAGCTTTTACTTTCTTCCGTTGCAAACAAAAAAATGAAGGTGAGAAGAATTGACGAAGCTCAATCGCTTATAAACAATCAGTTATACTATAACGGCGTTAAAATTTTTAATAGCGCAAAAAGTATATCGAACTCAGTAAAGCAAATTTCGGCAATAGTAGTTGGCTTGGGCAGTTACGGCTTTGAAATGTTCAAAACGCTTTTATGGTACGGTCAAATGGATGGCTACGCTTTAAAAATTAACGCGTTTGATAAAGACGAGCTTGCAAAGGATAAGGTTACCTTTAAATGTCCCGAAATTATGAGCCCTTCTTATAACGGCGTTTACGTCCCCGGTGAAGCCTACTATGAGGTTGAAGTTCACTCTGGAATTTCTACAGACAGCCAGTCCTTTGTTGACAAAATCAATCAAATAACGGATGCAACATACGTTATAGTTGCTTTAGGTAGCGACTCTGAAAATATTAAAACAGCAGTATCGTTAAGAGTAATTTTTGAAAGGATGGGAATAAAGCCCATAATTCAAGCAGTCGTTTATAATAGCGAAGTTGCTAACCACCTTGAAGGAATTACCAATTTTAAAAATCAAAAATACGATATTGAATTGATAGGCAATTTAGAATCCTTATATACCGAAGCTATATTTATGGATTCAGTTATGGAAAAGAAGGCTTTAGAGCGCCATTTGAAATGGGGCAAGGAAGAAGATTTTTGGGGTTACGAATATAATTACCGTTCGTCAATTGCTTCTGCAATTCATTTTAAAGCCCGTATTGATTGCAATATCGAAGGCGCAGATAAGGCAAAAGAAGATTTGTCGGATGAAGTTGTTGCTAAAATTGCAAATTTAGAGCATAGAAGATGGAATGCTTATATGCGCAGTCAAGGTTATATTTATAACCCTATAAGAAACGATTTAGGCAAAATGCATTTAGACCTTAAAAAATTTGGCGAATTAGACGGCTCAGGTATCAATAAGGATATTAACGTGGGCACAAAGTAATTTAAAATATAAAGCGAACCGTAAATCGCAAAACAAAAAAATCAGATTCCAAATGGCGCGTGCTCTTAAGGACGGTTTTTCAAAATAGCATACCATCCCATCAAAAAGGGGAGCAAGAACCTGCAAGGTTCGAATATTGTAAGGTTTCCTAACGAATAGGGCGGTTTGAGTGAAAATTCAAGCCGTCCTATTTACTTTTTGGGTGATTTTGTGGTAAAATAAGTTGAACGTAAAAACGAGCGAGGTAAATGATGATATGAGAATAATTAACTGGAATATATCGTGGAGTAATAAAACAGACAACAAAGCCGCTTATCTAAGAAGTTTAATTGAGGGAAAATCGTTTGTTGTTATCTTGCAAGAAGTAAAAATGTTTGCCTATGAAGCATTAAAACAGTCTTTGGGAGATATAGCAAATATCGAGTATTCATTAGACTACCGTGTTCCCGGCAAATTCGATACAGATTCAAGAAAGCTTGGTGTTGCTATATTAGTAAGCAAAGACTTGAAAATTATGAATGCACAAGCATTGAGCCGAGCTCTTATGCCAGATAGAACAATAATGGTTGACATAGAGTACAATAATGTTCCTTTGCGAATTTTGGGATTGCACTCGGTTACGGGTTGTCATCACTTAAAGGCAAAGGAAATACAGTTTTTCTCCTTTGCTGAAGCTGTGGATGAGTACAAACCTGATGTTGTTGGTATCGATGCCAATGAGCCACAGTATGATCATTATGAAATTAGCAAAATGAAATTTTTTGATAATTATAATAAGGGGAATGGCTGTAAAACATTTTTTGAAACAATGGCTGCCAATGGTATGGCTGATTCGTTCGTCAAAGACTATGATACCAACAAATACATAGAGGGCGAGTACCTCACAACATCTCATATAATTAAGAGAGGACATAAAAAGGTTCGTTACGATTTCTTGTTTGTCAACAATGATAAAATTCGCAACTACCATTGTACCTATGACTATGACAATGCGGTTGAGGCTGGAAGCGACCACGCCGCAGTAATAGTAGATGTGGAATAAACCTAACACATATAGCCACGGCTCACAGCGAGCCGTGTTTTTTTCTCGCCATACATATTATAGTGCCGATTTTCCTTACTGGCAGAAAAATGACATCTTTTTTGATGATTTTATTTATCAAGATGTCATTTTTTCACTATAATATAGCAAAGGCATTTTTTGCTATAAAATTTGAAAGGCACAGAATATGGAAGGAGTGAAAATACAGTGTGGATAAGGATTTTGAGGCTTTTATATATTGCGATAAAGGTATATATAAATTTCGCTTACCTTCCGGGAGGTATAAAAAGCCTTCCTCCGGGAGGAAGGTGGCACGCGAAGCGTGACGGAAGGAGCTCGCGTTATTTTGGAATAAGCAATGTTTTATTGTAGCGCGCTCTCCCTCACCCGACTTCGTTGAGCTCCCTCCCGGAGGGAGCCTTGATTATGTTCACCTATATCTTGTCAATTTTACTGACAAGCACTGCATTTGTAGCCACAAACGCAAAACACGGCATATCTCTTTCGATATATGCCGTGTTTCTGAAAACTGTCCTTTAGAGTGAAGCTCTAACGGAGTCTGATTTTTGTTTTGTAAAAAAGAGAGCATATTTACAAGAGAGAATATAATATCATAAAAATAAATAAAACAAAAAAATGCAAATACGCTTTTGCGTATTTGCATTTTTTGGCGCAGAGAAGAGGATTTGAACCTCCGGACGGGATTAACCGTCACACGATTTCCAATCGTGCGCCTTAAACCGCTCAGCCATCTCTGCATTAGCGAACGGTGTTCTCAACCGAACGCTATAATATAATATATAATTTCTAAAAAAAAATCAAGCAATTTTAATGTAAATAAATAAATTTTTATAAAAATTACTTATCTAAAGTTTCGTCAACAATTTCTGCGTTAACTGCATTAACCGAAACGCTTTTAATGCCGTTTAAAACACCGCTTTTTGATTTATAGCCTTCTTCACAAACTGCAATATTTTCGCCGTTTGATGCAATTAATCTATAACGATAAAGTCCGGCTTTATCAAAATAGATTTCAAATTTAGGGCAGGTTTTAGGTTCTGCCGGGGTTTTTAAGGTATGATCTTCAATTCTGTTTTCTTCAATACATTTTACAGAGTGTTTACCAATGCTTTCAATGCCTTTTTTGCAAGCCGCTTTGGTGCTGTAAACCTGTGATGCTACTGCGATTTTTTCTTTGTTTGCTGCATATAAGCTAAAGTTGAAGCCACCGGAAGGTGTCTTTTTCAATACAAATTTGCCCATATTTTTTACCCCTTATAAATTTTTCTACATTATAACAAATTTTTCGCGCATTGTAAATACATATTTACAAAATATTTAAGTAAATATAAAAAAATAAATATTAATTGCAAATAGTATTAATTTACTTATTAATTCGTTTGTGCTATAATGTAAAAAAACTAATAAGGATACTTTAAATGAATAAAGAAAGATTGTATAAATACGCAGAATTAATAGTAAAGGTTGGTGTTAACGTACAAAATGGGCAAGAAGTTGTTGTTCGTTGCGGGCTTGATCAACCTGAGTTTGTAAAAATCGTCGTAGAAGAACTGTATAAGGCTGGCGCAAGTAAAGTTAAGGTAGAATGGTCGTATATGCCTATAACCAAGCTTCATTACAATTATAGAAGTTTAGAAACTATGTCCAAGGTAAGCGAAATTGAAAAGGCTGAGTGGCAGGAAAAGGTAGATATTTTGCCTTGCCTTTTATGGCTTGATTCAGACGATCCTGACGGGTTGGAGGGAACGGATAATGAAAAAATTTCTAAGGCAAATCAAAACCGCTACCCTATAATTAAATCGTATAAGGACGCGATAGAAAATAAGTATCAATGGTGCATTGCTGCCGTTCCTGGTAAGGAATGGGCTAAAAAGGTTTTTCCTGCGCTTTCAGACGAAGAAGCAGTTGAAGAGCTTTGGATAAAAATTTTAGACGCTTCTCGCGTTAACGAAGATCCCGTTGATGCTTGGAAAAAGCATAACGAACAGCTTTCAAAGCGCTGTAAGTTTTTAAACGATTGTAATTTTGATACGCTTGAATATAAAAGCTCTAACGGAACGAATTTTACCGTAGGTTTAATTGAAGAAGGAATTTTTATGGGCGGTGGGGAATATACCTTAGGTAGCAATATCTATTTTAACCCCAATATTCCTACCGAAGAAGTGTTTACAACACCTAAAAAGGGCAGAGCGGAAGGAACGGTTATTTCTACGATTCCTTTATCATATCAAGGTAAGCTTATCGAAGATTTTGGTATGGAATTTAAAAACGGTAAGGTAACCAAGGTTTTTGCAAGAACGAACCAAGATTTGCTTGAAAAAATGGTTTCTATGGACGAAGGCGCGGCGTATTTAGGAGAAGTTGCGTTAATTGGCTACGATTCTCCCATAAATAATACGGGCGTACTTTTCTACAATACTTTATTTGATGAAAATGCTAGCTGTCATTTGGCTTTAGGCAGAGGATTTAGCAACTGTTTAAAGGATTATGAAAAATATTCTTTGGAAGAAAGCCAAAAATTAGGTATCAATAATTCTATGATTCACGTTGACTTTATGATAGGCAGCAAGGATATGGAAATTGTTGGCGTTAAAAAGGATGGAACTCGTATTCAAATCTTTAAAAACGGCAATTGGGTAATTTAATAGCGTTAAATAAGATTATAAAGCCCGAAAGGATTAACCTTTCGGGCTTTACCGTATAAAAATTTAAATAACTTGCAATACGAAAAATTTTAAATATTGTGTTTCTTCAGCACAAAGGAGTGAAGGATGGTCGGGCGCTTGAGTTTTTACTTCAACGCTTCTAACGATTCTTCCGCTTTCTCTTGCGGCGTCAATTAGCATTTTTTCAAATAAAGGCATCGTCATATAGTGTGAACAAGAGCAAGTAATTAAATAACCGCCACTTTTTACTATTTTTAAAGCCGTTATGTTAATATCTTTATAGCCACGGTAAGCATCTTTTACTTCGTTTGCAGTTTTGCAGAAGGCAGGAGGGTCTAAAATTACGGTATCAAATTTTTTACCTTCTTTTTTAAAGTTTCGCAAAATCTCAAAAACGTCACCGCAAAGAGTGTTAATGTTTTTAATTCCGTTTGCGTCGGCATTATCTCGCACGTTTTTTAACGCAAGCTCGGAAATATCGCACGCAATTACGCTTTTAGCAACGGTAGAAGCGTTTAACGAAAATCCTCCGCTATTGCAAAAACAGTCTAAAACCTCAGCGTCAACGCAATATTTTCTTGCGGCGTATCTGTTTTCCTTTTGGTCTAAAAAGTAGCCTGTTTTTTGTCCGCATTTAACGTCAACCAACATTTTTAAATCGTTTTCTACAATTTCGCAATAATCGGGAACCTCGCCGTATAAAATTTGTTTAACTTCGGGTAAGCCTTCTTTTTTTCTTACCGAAACGTCGCTTCTTTCGTAAATACCCTTGGGATTAAAGATTTTTACCAACGCGTCAACGATTATTTTTTTGCGCTGATCAATGCCGAGCGATAAGCATTGTATAACTAAAATGTCGCCGTATTTATCTACAATAAGAGCAGGGATATTATCAGCTTCTCCAAAAACAACCCTATAGCAATTGCTATAACCAAGCCTAATTCTATGCTCATTTGCTTGTTTTATGGCTTTTTCATAGTACTCTGCGTCATCTAATTGGCTATTTCTTATAAAAATTCGCACTAAAATCTTAGAAGCGTGATTAATATAACCCTTGCCTATAAATCTTCCGTCGTTAGAAAATACGGTAGCAAGAGCGCCGTTTTTATCCTTTCCTTCAATTTTAGCAACCTCGTTAGCGTAAACCCAGCTATGCCCTGCAACAATTCTTTTTTCTTCGTTTTTCTTTAAATAAACTTCAATTGCCATAATTTTCACCTTTATAAATATTTTATCAAAAAAGTATAGTAATTGCAATTATTTTAAATAGTATTTGATTTTTTATTATATTAATGTTATAATAAAAAAGATATGAAAAAGCTTATTAAATACTTAAAAAATTATAAACTTTATAGCGTGCTAGCGCCACTTTTTAAGCTATTAGAAGCAATTTTTGAACTTTTCGTTCCTTTGGTTGTTGCGGCTATTATTGATAACGGCGTTAACGGTGGGCAAGGTGAAAGCTATGTAATTTATGCTTGCTTAATTTTAGTTGCGCTTGGAGTTATTGGCCTTATTAGCGCGGTATCGGCACAATATTTTGCAGCAAAAGCGGCGGTTGGCTTTTCAAAGGAATTAAGGAGCGATTTATTTAATAAAATTCAATCGCTTTCTTATTACGAAATAGATAAGCTTGGCGCTTCAAGCTTGATAACAAGGATGAATAGTGACGTAAATCAAATTCAGTCGGGTGTTAATATGGTATTAAGGCTATTTATGCGTTCGCCGTTTATTGTTTTTGGCGCTATGATTATGGCTTATTTTGTAAATGTTACTGCCGGTAACGTTCTTGCCTTAACTATTTTGGCTTTAACGGTAACCGTGGTTGCGATAACCTTAATTTCCTTGCCGTTATATAAAAAGGTGCAAAACAATTTGGATGAAGTAACGAAATCCACTCGCGAAACCTTGACGGGCGTTAGGGTAGTACGAGCTTTTTGTAAAGAAGAGAACGAAATCGAAGGCTTTAATCAAAGCACGAAAAAGCTATTTGATTCGCAAAAATTCGTTGGTAAAATTTCTGCTTTAATGAATCCGTTAACCTATTCAATAGTAAACGTTGCGCTAATAATTTTAATTTACGTAGGCGCAATTCAGGTTAATATCGGTGATTTAACGCAGGGTGAAGTTATTGCTCTTTATAACTATATGTCGCAAATTTTAGTTGAACTTGTAAAATTTGCAAATTTAGTAATTATAGTAACTAAAGGCTTTGCGTGTGCGGGAAGAATAAACGAGGTTTTAGATATGCAATCTTCCTTAAAGCACGGCGAGGTAATAGTTAATGACGCTAATTCGTTTATTAAATTTAACGAAGTGTGCGCAAAATATTCCCAAAACGGTGAAAACGCGCTCGAAAATATAAGCTTTAGCGTAAATCGTGGCGAAACGGTTGGTATTATAGGCGGTACGGGTTCGGGCAAAACAACCCTTATTAATTTAATTCCTCATTTTTACGACGCATCAGTCGGCGAGGTTTTAATTGAAGGTATAAACGTAAACGCCCTTGGCGACGAAGAATTAAGAGAAAGGTGCGGAATCGTACCTCAAAAGGCAGTTCTTTTTAAAGGAACTATTAAAGAAAACTTATTGTGGGGAAATAAAAACGCTACTGACGAAGAAATTTTAGAAGCAATAAAATACGCGCAGGCAGAAGACGTAGTAAATTCAAAAAAATTGGGCTTAGACGAGCCCGTTGAGCAGGGTGGCAAAAACTTTTCCGGTGGACAAAGACAACGCTTAACGATTGCAAGGGCTTTAGTTAAAAAACCTGAAATTTTAATTTTGGACGATAGCACTTCTGCACTCGACTATGCAACGGATGCAAAGCTAAGGAATTCTTTAAAGCAGCTTAATTATAACCCTACGGTATTTATCGTATCTCAACGAACCTCGTCCATAATGCACGCAGATAAAATAATCGTTTTGGATGCAGGAAAAATGGTTGGTATTGGTACGCACGAAGAGCTTTTAAATAACTGTGAAATATATAAAGAAATTTACGATTCACAATTCAGTAAGGAGGTTAAATGAGTATAAAAATGACCTCTAAACAAATTATAAAGCGTGTTTTGGCGCAATTAAAGGGCTATAAATTATCGCTTGCTTGCACAATTTTATTTTCTCTTTTAACGGTTGGGGGCAACCTTATTATTCCAATTATTTTCGGTGATATAATTAATCGAATTATCGATATTGGAAACGTTGATTTTGATACGATTTTTACTGAATTTTGTGCAATTGGCGTAATTATTCCCATAACTGCGCTAAGTCAATGGCTTCAAAGCATAATTAATAACCACATAACCTATAGCGTTATAAAGGACGTAAGGGAGCAAGCTTTTGCAAAAATTCAAAAGCTACCGCTTTCTTATTTAGATAAAAAGTCGTATGGGGATATTGTTAGTAGAAATATTTCTGACGTGGATCAGTTTGCAGACGGTCTTTTAATGGGCTTTACTCAGCTATTTACGGGTGTTTTAACAATTTTAGGTACGCTAGTTTTAATGCTTGTAATCAACTGGATAATTGCAGTTGTAGTTGTGGTAATAACTCCGCTATCATTTTTCGTCGCAAAGTTTATTGCCTCAAAAACGCACTCTATGTTCCAAAAAACCTCTCAAATAAGGGGTGAGCAAACGGCTTTCGTGGATGAAATGGTGGGCAATTTAAAGGTCGTTCAAGCCTTTGCGCACGAGGATGAAAATAAGGAAAAGTTTGACGAAATTAACGAAAGATTAACAAAAGCGTCGTTAAATTCAATTATCTTTTCATCCCTTACAAATCCATGCACGCGCTTTGTAAATAGCGTTGTGTACGCCGCAGTTGCCTTGA
>SVIM01000046.1 GCA_015069485.1 Clostridiales bacterium
GTTCGTTCGCTTATTGAAGAGCGTGTCGATATGGGGCAGTTCGATAACTGTAACATCACCATGCGTGAGCTTTCTATAATAAGGCACACGATCGTTTCCCAGCTTACGGGCGTATATCACTCCCGCGTGCAGTACCCTAAAATCAAGGTTTCTAAAAAGAAGTAAAAATATGATTACCCTTAATATATACTGCGACGAATTCAATTTTTCCCCTCTTGCAGACGCCTTTTTAGGCGAGTTTAAAAGTAACGCTCCACTTGCTTTAGAAATTATTTTTTGCGAGGAGGAGGAGATTAAAGAATTAAACGCGCAAAACAGAAATATAAATGCCGTTACCGACGTTTTAAGCTTCCCCACTCTCGACGGAATAAAGGGTGAAGAAATTAAGGCGGAAAACTTTCCTTTCGATATCGACGAAAACGGAAATCTTTTTATAGGCTCTATTGCAATTTGCGTTCAGCGCGCAAAGCAGCAGGCGGAGGAATACGGACACAGCTATAATAGGGAGCTACACTATTTGGCGGCGCACGGAATTTGCCACCTTTTGGGCTACGACCATATGCAAGATGACGAAAAGGCGGAAATGCGCGCCTTGGAAGAAAAAGTTTTAGCAAAAATAAATATTACGAGGTTTTAATGAAAAGCGGATACATAGCAGTAATAGGTAAAGCAAATGCGGGCAAAAGCACACTAATAAATATTTTGGTTGGCGAAAAGGTTGCCATAGTTTCCCCCAAGCCCCAAACTACCAGAAACACCATTTTAGGCGTTTTAACAAAGGAAGAATATCAGCTTGTATTCGTCGATACCCCAGGCATATATAAGGGTAAAACCTATCTTGCCGACATTATGACGAAGGCGGCGGTAAACGCCGCAAAGGACGTAGATTTAATCTTGTACGTCCACGACGGTCATAGTGGAATTGCAGAAAGCGACTTGGAGCTTATGAAGCGCTTTTCCTCGCTTAAAATCCCTATGATAATCGCCTACACTAAAATTGATATTATGCCCCGCGAAAAGATAGTGGAAGACGCAAAAATCTTATACGAAGAAGGCATCACCTGCGACCTTTATCCTATATCCTCCCGCAAATATATGAATATTAAAAAGCTTGAAGAAGCGCTCGTTTCCTTTATGCCCGAGGGCGACAAAATGATTGAAGACGATATCGTTTCCGACAAGAGCGAACGCTTTATGATTGCAGAAATCATGCGTGAAAAAATTCTTTTAAAATACGATAAAGAAATCCCCCACGGCATTGCAATTATAATCAACACCTTCGAGCTTCAAGAAAACGGCGTTTACGACATTAATTTAGATATCGTTTGCGAAAAGGCAAACCATAAATCCATATTAATAGGTAAGCAGGGCAAGGCTATTAAAGAGGTTTCGTCCTTCGCCCGTCAAGATATGGAAAAGTTTTTAGATAGAAAAGTATTTTTAACCACATATGTAAAGGTTAAGGAAGATTGGCGCGATAAGCCCAACCTTGTTAAAAATTACGGCTACGACCCTAAAAATAATTAATAAAATTTAAGTTACTGCACAACATAATTGTACCCCAAAAAAATGCCTTTTCGGTTAATTTTTAAGCCGTAGCCAAGTCCGTATTTGGCAAGGTGTAAACAGGTCGAAAAAGGGGGGTAGGAGTGCAGTATGAGAGAAAAAGATAAAGACGCCGCCGAGCTTGCGTGGAAAATGTTCGAAAAAACGGGAAGCGTAAGCTACTATATGCTATATAAGCGACTAAACGGCAAAAATTAACGGCAAGCAATCACCGTTTTCTATGCGCAAGCACATGGCAATATAGCGTGGCAAAGCCCTATTCGGCTATAAAATATAGCCGTTATAAATACTATTATGGAACAAAAAATTAACGCCCTTATGGTTAGGGCAATCGACTATAACGAAAGTGATAAAATTCTAACCCTTTTGTCCGCCGAAAAAGGAAAAATCATAGCTGGCATTAAGGGTGTTAAAAAGGCAGGCGCAAAGCTTAAATTTGCCGCCCAGCCTTTTTGCTTTGCCGAATATATTTTAACGGGTAAGGGTGATAAATTCACCGTTATCGGAGCATCCGAAAACGAAAGCTTTTACGAGCTTAGAAACGACATAAACAAATTTTACGCAGCGTGCTCGGTATGCGAGGCGGCATCTTCGCTAACCTACGAAAGTGGGGAAGAAAGCGCCGTGTTTTACCTTGCAATAAAAGCGCTTACCGAAATGTGCAACACGGACGAAAGCTTAGCCTTAATCAAGTTTTTGCTTTTTGCCTTGCGTGAAGTCGGGTACGGCATTTCCCTTGATAATTGCGTAATATGTGGGGGGGAATTGCACACACAGCCTAAAATGCGCTTCGATTTTAACACGGGCTCTTTCTCCTGTTGGGACTGTGGAAACGGCGAGGGCGCAAGCCTTGTAACCTACAACACCTTGCGGTGCGTTTTGGGTAAGGAATACAACCCTGCCTGCGTTACGGAAGACGGCAAAAAGCGCGCCTTGCGCCTTTTAAAGGAATATTTAGTTTACAAAACCGATAGCCGTTTTTTAAGCTTATCCGAATATATAAGGTTAATTTAAATATCTATATAATATAGTTAGGTAAGTTTAATAGGTTTTTGGCAAACGGCTAAGTATAAAAGTAAATAAACAAACTTAATAAATTTAAGTAAAAAAGTAAGAATAAAAAGGCTTGAAATAAACAAGTAAATTTAATAAATTTTTAAGTAAATAAGTTAACAAAATTAAGGTATAAAATAAATAAGTAAGCCCTCTGTTGCACAAAGCGCAACAGAGGGCTTAATTTTTTGCCACAACCTCACCCTTGCCTCCCTATGACGAGGGAGGTGTCAACGCAGTTGACGGAGGGAGAGAACCATCCCACCCCTTCCCCCCTTCCCCCCAAAAAAGGGGGGAAGGGGGACCGCTTGCGGTGGATGAGGGGTTTAAAGTTAAGTAAACGGTTTTTCTTATAAAAGTGGGTGGAGATTCTTCGTTTCACTCAGAATGACGGCAAGGAAACAATTTAACGCTTTACTTAACG
>SVIM01000025.1 GCA_015069485.1 Clostridiales bacterium
ACTATAGGGCAGTTGAATTTTTTGGTGGAGATAATGCATTTGAGGATAGAAAAAGATTAGATAAACAAAAAAAAGAAAAATGTCTTGTAAACGGAGTAGTATTATTAGAATGGAATTACAACGTAGAAATTAACGATGATAATATCAATAATTTTTTTAATAGTGTAAAGTAACTAAAGAATTTGGATTTATTATATTATACGAAAGGAGATAAGTAATGTCCTTCTTAAAAGGTAGCGGTGGATTTAATTGGAACGGGAATGGTAAAAAAGATTATTTCGACCGTTTTATGGATATGAAAGTAAGCGGTAGCAGTAAAGCCGATAACACGCCAAATTTATCATCATATAAACAATCTAATAATGAAGAACTAAAAGGAATAACAATAGCTGGCAGGCCGTTTTATGATGCAACTAAGGATAGTAACGGTGTTACAATTTTTAAATGTTTGTTGACAACCATACTATGCATTGGGGGTATAGTTTTGCCTGTTGTAGCAGAAATGGGAACGCTCGGCACGTTCCTTTCTATATTTGGTGGATTAGGCTTAAGTATTTTGATACTGAAAAATGTTTAAACAAAGGAGAAAAAATGTTAAACAACAAGAAAAGTTTCCAATATAATGGAAATACAGTATATTATTTTGTGAAAAATATTGATTGGAAAGAAATTCGTGGAAAAGAAATGGCAAGTGCCCTTATGGTTATTTGTGATGAAAACGATAATCAAAATGAATTCTTTACTATTTATGACGAAAAATATAAAGTTATGTATGCTATGCCCAATGATGCCATGAGGTGGTACGAAGAATATTTAAATAAAAAAGAATGAGTTAAGCGAAAAACTATTAAACTATGGAGTAGAAAAATTAAAATCTCTTACAATGGTAGGCAGATGTCCAAAACCATGGACATCTGCCTACTGTTTTTATTTAACAAAAAAAGAACTACCCGAAAGGTTCGGATAGTTCCCGTCTGGTGCACTCAACAGGAGTTGAACCTGCATGGAGTTACCCACAAGATCCTTAGTCTTGCGCGTCTGCCAATTCCGCCATGAGTGCATACGTATTTAAAAGCATAGTTATTCTATAATATTTTATTTTTAATGTCAAGCCAAAAACAATAAAATTTTAAACTTTTTAAAAAAAATTTTAATTGAACGAATAATCTAATAAATACATTATTTTTTTGATACAACTAACAAACGAAACGCAAAAAAAGCTTATAAAATTCTTTAAGACTATTATAACCTACCCAACTGCTTATATATTTTTTACCGTAGCAACAATAAAGAAAATAATTGCCATTATTATCAAATTAAATACACTTTAAGGGCAGTTTTTGATTTATACATACTACTATGTTATACATAATCTATAGAGATATTGTATTTTTTATTAAAAAACGAGAGAATTTTTGGCTTTAAGACCTTCTATTCTCCCGTTATAATAATATTAAAATTTTTAATACTTACGAGTTGCAAGTTACGTGCATACCTAAGGCTTTAAAAGTTTTTTCGTCTGCCTGAGATAAAATTACGGTTGAGTGAACTTGGCAATTTTTAAGCAAAGAAAGCTGCTCTAATGCGATTTTTGCAGTTTTATCGGTAACCGCACATATAGATAGCGCCATTAAGACTTCGTCAGTATGAAGCCTAGGATTTACCGAACCCATATGATTTACCTTTAATCGCTGTAACGGCTCGATAACGTTAGTAGATAAAAGCTCTACTTCATCCGATATGCCGCCTAATGATTTTAATGCGTTTAATAATGCAGCAGCCGCCGCGCCGACTAATCGACCGGTTTTACCTAAAACTATTTTTCCGTTGCCAAGCTCTATTGAGCAAGCAGGATTTCCCGTTTCTTGAGCAATATCTTCAGCAGGTTTAACAACCTTTCTATCTTCAATTACCGTTTCCGTCTTCTTTAAAAGTACTTCTATTTTAGAAATTACTTCTTTACCTATTCTACCCTTTCTAACGTCGTTAATAGCGTTATAATATCTTCTTATAATCTCTTGTTTAGAAGCTTCTCTACAAGCGTCGTCGTCAAAAATGCAAAAGCCTGCCATATTTACACCCATATCGGTGGGCGATTTATAGGGAGAATAACCTAAAATCTTTTCGCACATTGCATTTACTACGGGGAAAATTTCCACGTCGCGATTATAGTTTACAGCAAGCTCGTTATATGCTTCGAGATGGAAAGGATCTATCATGTTAACGTCGTTTAAATCTGCAGTTGCAGCTTCGTACGCAACGTTAACCGGATGTGATAAAGGCAAATTCCATATGGGGAAGGTTTCAAATTTAGCGTAACCTGCTTTTACTCCCCTTACGTTTTCGTGATATAATTGCGATAAGCAGGTTGCCATTTTACCACTTCCAGGACCGGGAGCCGTAACTACAACTAACCTTCTTGAAGTAGGCACGTATTCATTTTTTCCGTATCCTTCTTCGCTAACAATTTTTTGCACATCGGAAGGATATCCTTCTATAGCATAGTGCTTATACACGTTAACCCCGAGCATTTCAAGACGCTTAATAAAGGAATTTACTGCAGGTGAGGAATTATACATAGTCATAACTACGCTACCGACAAACAAACCTATTCCTTTAAAAATATTAATAAGGCGTATCACGTCCGCATCATAAGTTATGCCTAAATCACTTCTGTATTTGTTGTTTTCGATATCTTTAGCGCTAATTACAACTAAAATTTCGGCAATATCTTTTAAATTTAAAAGCATTTTTATTTTACTATCGGGTTCAAAGCCGGGTAAAACACGGGACGCATGATAATCGTCGAAAAGTTTTCCGCCGAATTCAAGATATAATTTATCACCAAAAGAGTTGATTCTTTCTTGAATCTTTTCAGATTGCAACGAAAGATATTTAGCGTTATCAAATCCCTGTTTAATCATAAATTCTAGTCGTCCTCCACAAGTAAAACTCAATAATTATTTTATCAAATTTAAAGTTATATGTCAATGGTATGAAAAAAAAAGAAGTAATATTTTTCGTTTTTAAATTTTTTTTGGGATTGCAAACAAAACTTTAGTTATACGTTTGTTTTTTTTATTTAAGAGTGATATACTAAATAAAAAATTATTATTTATATCGCCCAAAAACACTTTAAAAGTGGCGATTAAGTTATATAGAGGTTTATAATGAGTATTCGCATAGGTATTTACGGCTACGGCAACCTTGGTCGCGGTGTTGAATCTGCAATTAGACAAAACGCTGATATGGAAGCAGTTTGCGTTTTTACAAGGCGCGACCCTTCTTCCGTTAAAACTTTAACAGGAATTCCGGTTTTTTCTACAGATAAGGCAATCGAAATGGTAAACGATATCGACGTTTTAATTTTATGTGGCGGAAGCGCGACCGATTTGCCCGAGCAAACACCAAAAATGGCGCAATATTTTAACGTTATCGATAGCTTTGATACCCACGCTAAAATTCCCGTGCACCTTAAAAAGGTTGACGAGGTTGCAAAAAAATCACAAAAAACCGCAATTATTTCAGTTGGATGGGACCCCGGTACTTTTTCTATCGCAAGGCTTTATTCTTCCTCCATTTTAGTTGACGGAAAAGATTATACCTTTTGGGGAAAGGGCGTAAGTCAGGGGCACTCTGATGCAATTAGGCGTGTTGAAGGCGTTTTAGACGGAAAGCAATATACTATACCCTTAGAATCGGCGCTCTCAACCGTACGCGAAGGCAAAACTCCTGAATTTACAACTAGACAAAAGCATACGAGAGAATGCTTCGTCGTTGCCAAGGAAGGCGCTGACCTTAATAAAATCGAGCAAGAAATTAAGTCTATGCCAAATTATTTTGCCGATTACGACACGACTGTTCATTTTATATCTCAAAAAGAGCTTAAAGAGAATCATAGCGGTATTCCTCACGGCGGTTTTGTAATCCGTAGCGGAAAAACGGGTTTAAACGGTGAAAATAAGCACGTTATTGAATATAGCTTAAAGCTTGATTCCAACCCCGAATTCACTTCCAGCGTTTTGGTTGCATACGCAAGAGCCGCTTATAAATTAAATAAAGAAGGTATTTGCGGTTGCAAAACGGTTTTCGACGTCCCTCCCATTTACCTTTCCAATAAATCGCGTGAAGAAATTATTGCTTCTATGCTTTAATTCAATAAAAAGCCAAGCGTATTTCGCTTGGCTTTTTCTTATTTATCGCTTTTAAGTAAATCTTTTAAAGTAAAAGCCCGTAGCAGATTTAACCGCTGCGGACTTAATTAATTTTAACTTATAATAATAACTTAGAAATTACTACAAAATTTTAACTAATAACGCGTTAATTTTATTAATTAATTCATTAATATTACCGTCGTTTATAATAACTTTATAATTAGATAAATTAGCATTTTCATAATCAAATTGATTAGATATTCTACATTTAACTTCCTTTTCGGTTAAATTATCACGCTCAATTACAGACTGAATACGCGCATCTAAATTACGCTTAACTACTATTACCTCGTCGAACTGGCTTTGCAAATTACTTTCGAAAAGCAAAGGAACTTCTACAAAACAAGTATTATTTTGCTGTATCGCGCGTATTAAAACCTCGTTCATAATAGCTTTATGAGTTAAATTGTTTAACAAATTAAGCTTATCTTTATCGGTAAAAACAATTTGTGCAAGCAATTTTTTATTTAAACTGCCGTCTTCGTTAAAAACTTTTCCAAAATTTTTTGCAAATTCTTTATTAAAATAGCCTTGATTTAAAAGATCAACATAAATTTTATCGCAGCTAAAAACCTTGTAGCCAAAATCTTTCAAAATTTTAGCCACAGAAGATTTTCCACTACCTATTCCGCCTGTTATTGCAATAAGTTTTTTATTTTGCGTCATACCAATTTTTACCTACGTGAACGTCTACCGTTAAAGGAACTAGCAATTTTACTGCATTTTCCATTTCATCTTTTAAAATTTTACTTGCAATTTCCGCTTCTTCTATAGGGCAATCTAAAATAAGCTCGTCGTGAACTTGTAAAATTAGTTTTGCCTTTAAGTTATTTTTCTTTAAAGAATTATATACTTTTATCATTGCAATTTTAATAATATCTGCACTTGAGCCTTGAAGTGGCATATTCATTGCAGCCCTTTCACCAAATTGCCTTGTATTAAAATTAGGGGATTTAATTTCGGGAATAACTCTTTTTCTGCCCGTTAAAGTTGCCACGTATCCGTTGTTTTTTGCGTATTCAACGTTAGAATCCATATATTCTTTTACACTATTATACGTGGCAAAGTACTTCGTAATATACTCTTTTGCTGTTTTTGAGGGTATATTTAAGTTCTTTCCTAGCCCATATTCACTAATTCCGTAAATAATTCCAAAATTTACCGCTTTTGCATCTCTTCTCATTTTATCGGTTACTTCTTCAATAGGAACTTCAAAAACCTGCGAAGCTGTAACCGCGTGAATATCTATTCCAAGCTTATAAGCTTCAATAAGCTGCTCGCAGCCTGAAAAATGAGCCAAAAGCCTTAATTCAATTTGAGAATAATCTGCATCAATAAATACGTTTCCGTCCTTGGGGACAAACATTTTTCTAAGCTCCCTGCCTTCTTCTTCTCTAATTGGAATATTTTGAAGGTTGGGATTTGTACTAGATAATCTTCCGGTAGAAGTAATCGTTTGATTAAAGGTTGTATGAATTAACCCCGTCTTTGCACCTATAAGCGCTCTTATTCCTTCTACGTAGGTGGAAAACAGCTTTTGATACTGCCTATATTTTAAAATATCAGCAACGACTTCATTTTCTTCGGCTAATTTTTCTAATATATCGGCGCTAGTTGAATATTTACCACTCTTGTTCTTTTTTCCCGCTTTAAGTCCAAGCTTTTCGAATAATACTTCGCCTAACTGCGCAGGTGAATTTATATTAAATTCAAAGCCTACGCTATCTAAAATTCTTTTCTTATAATGGCTAATTTTATTTGAAATTTCTTCTGAAGCTCTGTCAAGCTCTTCTATACTTACCTTAATCCCCTGTTGTTCCATATCAAATAAGATTGGAAGCAAGGGCTTTTCGATATCATTGTAAACTTTAAAGGTATTTTCTTCCTCTAACTTATCTTTAATGGTCGAAAAAATTGAAAAAATTGCGTGAGCAGGGCAATTTTTATCGTAACCGTAATATTCGGCAAGCTCCAAAACGCTTAAATTTATAGAAGAATAGTCAGCCAAATAAATTGCCAAAGATAAATCATCAAAGTTACAGCAAGGAGCAACGCTATAATCCTTTAAAATATATAAAATTCTTTTAAAGTCGTAACAAATTACCGTATTTTTATTTTCTTTGAAAATAAGCTGTAAAATTTCGATAAAATCGTAATAAGTTATCCCCTCTCCAAAAAGCGTTTGAGAATAGGTAATTTCATATTCTTTATTATTGCAATAAAGGCTTAATTTTTCACCTTCAAAATAAACGCCAAAGGTATTATTTGCATTAATAATTTCTTTAATTTCTAACGCATTATTGCATAAAACCTTTTCTACCTTATTATTTTCATTTAAAATTGCATTCGCTTGGAATTCATCAAAAATATTTAACGATAAAAGACTTTTAAATTCTAAATCGGCAAAGGATTTTTTAACTTCAATAGAAAATTTTTTAGGTAAAGCACAATCTTCAAGCTCTATATCTAATAAACAATTTCTATCTATTGTCGCAAGCTTATACGAAAGATTAGCAAGCTCTTCATTTATTATTAATTTTTCTTTTAAAGCACCCTTTAATTGGTCAATATTTGCATAGATTTCGCTCAAGCTACCATATTTTGTAACTAAGTCTATCGCGGTTTTTTCACCTACGCCTGGCACTCCGGGAATATTATCGGATTTATCCCCCATAAGAGCCTTTAAATCAACCACTTGCTCGGGTTTAATCTTTAAAATTTCTTCAAAATTATTAATATTTAACTTCAATAAGTCGCTAACACCCCGTTTTGTGTAGTAAACGTCAGTTTTTCCGTCAACTAATTGGTAGCTGTCCCTATCGCCGGTATAAATATAGCTATGAACTTCCCATTTTTTAGAAAGCGTACCTATAATATCGTCCGCCTCTACGCCTTCCTTTGCGCAAGTAGCGATATTCATAGTTTTTAAAAGCGTTTTTAAAGGTTGTAGTTGTGCGGCAAGCTCTTCTGGCATAGGCTTTCTTCCCGCCTTGTAAGCATTATACATTGTATGCCTAAAAGTGGGCGCCTTTAAGTCGAAAGCAACAACTAAATATTCGGGATTTAAATCGTCTTTAATTTTAAGCAGAAGCTTAACAAACCCAAAAATTGCGTTGGTCGGCATACCGCTTTGGGTTGTAAATACAGGGGTTGCGTAAAACGCCCTATTTAAAAGACTATTTCCATCAATTAATACTAATTTTTTCATACTTAAATTTTAGCACTTTATAAAAATAAAATCAATATAATTTGAAAAATACTTGATTTTTTTGTTAATGTGGTATATAATTTATACGCTTAACGCCGCTGTGGTGGAATTGGCAGACGCGCTGGACTCAAAATCCAGTGGTAGCGATACCGTATCGGTTCGACCCCGATCAGCGGCACCAAAAAAAGGAACAACTATCGTTGTTCCTTTTTTATTTTATAACGCATATAACTTAGAAGATTATAAGTAGCAATTTATTTAAATTATTAAGGCTTTCTTTTGTAATTAAGCCCTCTACGATTACTAAACATAATTATATACTTAAAAAGTATTAATAAATACAAGATATTATATTTGACTAAATATTTACTTAGTAGTATAATAGCAATGCTAACATTAAAATAGTTTTACAAAATTTTTAATTAGGGTAAATTTTGAAAACTTAAAGGAGAAAACAATGACAAAAAATATTAAAATTTTGTTATTGGCTTTGTTTGCTGCTCTTCCTATTTTAACGGTTTTTTACGGCTGTGATGAGCATAAGCATGCAAACTTTACCAACGAACAAATAATAGTTTCCCCCACCTGCACTACAGACGGTTCTGGCACGCACGTTTGTGGTGATTGTGACGAAACCGTTGAATTTATTATTCCTAAATTAGGACACACGGAAGTTATCGACCAAGGTATTGCCCCCTCTTGCACGGCTGACGGTATTTCTGAAGGCAAGCATTGTTCCGTTTGTAACGAAATTCTTTTAGCGCAACAAACTCTTCCCGCAGCGCACACTCCCTCTGAGTGGCAAATACTTAAAAAAGCTTCTTGCGAAGTGGACGGTTATAAAATAAGAACTTGCCTTGTTTGCGAAGAAAGAGTTGCTACAGAAGTGCTTACTAAGCTTGGACATTTTGAAAGTGATTGGGAAATAACCAAAGCTCCTACCTGTTTAATTGACGGAACTAAATGCACTACTTGTTTAAATTGCGACGAAGTTATGCAAACGGCGTCTGTTCCCGCTACCGGCCACGACGAAAGCGATTGGACCGTTACAAAAGAACCTACTTGCACAAATACCGGAAGCAAAAACACAATATGCTTAACTTGTAACGACGTTATACAAACTGCTACGATCGAAGCTACCGGACATAACGAAAGCGATTGGATAACTACTTTAGAGGCTAAATGTGAATCAAGCGGTAGCAAGCATATAGTTTGCCTTACTTGTAAAACGGAGCTTGAAACGGAAACAATCGCAGCGCTTGGTCACAATAAAACAGATTGGGTTACCACTAAAGCGCCTACTTGCACAGATATGGGTATAAAGCATATTGAATGCACAAGATGCGACAAAACCTTTGATGAAACTACCGTAGATGCGCTTGGGCATACTTATTCAGACACAACCGTTTCCCCCACCTGCACTAACGACGGCTATACCAAGCACGACTGTATTAGATGCAACCACTCTTATAACTCTGACGTGGTTGAAAAAACCGGACACGAATATTCAACTAAATTAACTGAACCCACTTGCGTTGACAGTGGACATACGACTTACACCTGTATTAAATGTAACGATTCTTATAACGATAATTTTACCTCTGCGCTTGGCCACGAATACAATGAAATTACAGAAAATCCTACTTGTAAAACAGGCGGTAAAAAGTATAATAAATGCGCAAGATGCGAAAACGAAGTTTTAATTGAAACTTACGAAGCTACTGGGCACAACTTTATTGTGAATACTTACGATAAGAATATGGGAAACAGCACGACGAGAACCGCAACTATTCACGAGTGTGCAAACGGAGGCTGTGACATTACTTACGTAAGTAAAATAGTATTTAGCTATAGCATTTCGCCAGATGACAGAATAAATGCTAATACGGGATATTCGTACGGTATGTCCGTAAATTACTCCGACTTAAACACCAAAAACACAGTTGAAAACTTTAGGGTAGATACTTCCTTTACTTTTGAACAGCATAATTCAATTTTTAGTTCTGTTAACGCTCACTACTATATAACGTCATCAGGAAGCGTTGATAAAGAGCTTGGCTTTGTTAGTGGCGTTGACGAAAAGGTTGATGCTATTGCAAATTCTATAGGCTATATTGAAGCTGACGACGATAGCGAGCCTTGGAGCGGTTACGTAAACTTTCCTTACAACAAGTTAGAAGACAACCACGTATACTTCGTATTTATTAACGAAAACTATACGGCTGCCTATACCGTTAAAACTGTTTCCTGTACTGCTACCTTTGATTTTGGAGATCCCCCCTCTGACCTTTAATAATTAAATAAATAGAAAGAGAGAACGAATATTGCGTTCTCTCTTTTTTTATATCAAAAAAAGGGCTTTGAACCGTTTCCGATTCAAGCCCTTTTTATTAAGATTTTAGTTGTTTGCCTTCTTTAAAGAAATAAGCTTTTTGGTTGCTATAAAGCCCCAGAAAATAAGTGCGCCAAATGCAACAACGTCAAATACTATCCATAATATCTTCCACGTCGAGAAGCCTTGTTCAAATTGAATAACGTCGTCCGCTGCCGTACCTGCTTCAAGTGCAGCCTTTCTCGTATTGCAGTAGGTGAATATAACGTGCTTTGCTGCATTTCTTGCGCTTGAAATGGCGGTTGCACTCTTCGTATCGGTAAGACCGACTGCGGAGTAGCTTGCGTCGTTGCCGTTTTCAAGCCAGATATCGTTGCCTGCGCGGAGACCTTGGTCAACCGTCTTGTAACTGTCGCTGCCGTCCAAATAGTCCGTTACCGCCGTGCCCTTAAAGCCCCACTCGTCTCGTAATATCTCCGTCATTAAAGCGTAGCTTCCTCCCGTCCAGGTGTCGCCTATACGGTTATAGGATGACATTATTGCATTTGCCTTGCCTTGCTTAACGCTGATTTCAAAAGGTCTTAAATAAACCTCGCGAAGTGTCTGTTCGGAAAGCCAAGTATAAAGTCCGTTTCTTTGGTTTTCGGTTTCGTTTACGGCAAAATGCTTGATGTAGCAGTAAATACCTTCCTTAGTAGCTCCTTCTACAATGCTTGCGCCTATGATACCAGAAATATACGGGTCTTCGCTGAAATATTCGTAGTTTCTTCCGTCGTACGGTGAACGGTGAATGTTCATACCGGGTGCGTACCATCCGCCGTAGCCAGCGGTAACACCTTCCATACCTACTACACGGCCGAAAAGCTCTGCAACGTCAGTATTCCACGTACCTGCAACGACTATTGCGGAGGGGAATCCTGAAAATTCAGGCGTGCTGTGAGGGTGTCTGTTAAAGCCCGTGGGACCGTCAAGGTCGATTGTGGTGGGTTTGCCGATAGAGGGAAGCTTATTCGCCGTGTAACCGCCCTTCATTGCGAGGTCGAAAAGCTCCGTCGTCGTAATTTGGTCAAGTAACGGGCCCCAAAGATCCTCGTCATCATAGTTTTCCTCGTCACCGAGAAGGATGATGAGATCGTCGTTGTAAGAAGCCGACGAGGTTCCCATATCGTTTATAAGCATCATATCGCCAGAAACACCTTGCGTGGGTATTTCCGTCGCGGTATTTTTGGTGCTAAGCCAACCGTTGGGGTTGAAGTCCGCTCCCTTTGCGCGTCTTTCTTCCGTATAGGTGGGGAACGTGCCTTCAAAGTCCTCACGGGTGAGATATTTCATTTCCCAGCCGGGTACGTTCATGCCGTCGATGGAAATTCCACCGTCCGCCGTGTCGCCCGTGAATCTGTTTTTTACTTCGTTATCCGTTGCGCTATCCGTTTCGATAGCTATATTAGCGCTGACGTTGTAAGTAAGCTTTCCGTCCTTAACGCCCGAAAAACCATCGTCTATGCCTTCCTTAACGTTGTGCGAATCGGATGAAATTTTGATTATATATTCACCCTGCTCAAGAACATATCCACCGTCGTCGTCAACGCTACCGCTTAAGTTGTAGCAGTCGTAAGACTTCATATCCTCGGCCATAAAGGTCAAAGTAAGCGTCTGTACCTCTCTCGGTGCTAAAAGCTCCGTCTTGGCAAACGCTACAAGGTTTGCTGAAGATTTTTCAACGCCACCGTAAGTATAGGGTGGTTCGTAGTAAATCTGAACGACGTCTTTGCCGGGCACGTTACCTACGTTTCTAACGTCAACCTTGACCTCGATTTGTGTGTCGGGGGTAATAAGCGCGTCGTTTGCGGGCGAAACGGATTTTACCGTCCATTCAAAGTCCGTATAAGACATACCGAAGCCGAAGGGGAACTGAACGACACCATCATAGCCCTGTCCGTATTCGTTGTCAACGTCATCCCAGAAATGCTCTGCATCGGCAGTTTCGTACCATTTATATCCTACGTAAATGCCTTCAAGATAGTCTATATATTCCTCGCTTGTACTGTTGGTAAAGCTCTTTTCGCCAGACGTGCCGTTAATCTTGTTTGCGTCGGGTGAGTTTGCATAGCTTGCCGCTGTCGTAAGGTCATAAGCAAACGTGTCAACAAGCCTACCGGAGGGGTTTGACTGACCTCTAAGCATTTTTGCAAGGGACTTTAAGCCACTTTGACCGGGCGTTGCAATGTATAATGCCGCATCTATCGCGTCGTCTTCAAGAAAACCGCATTCAAGCGTCGCCGAGGTGTTGAGTACGATTATTACATTTTCGTAATTTTCCTTGACGTACTCTATCAACGCTTCTTCCTCGGTGGAAAGCTGAAGATACGTTCTCGTATTGTCGTTGATGACCGTGCCGTTGTTTGCGTTTGTACCGTTGCCCGACGGTATAAATTTACGCTGATATTTGGGTAAATCAAGCGATTCGCCACCCGTTCTCGTAATAACCACTATTGAGGTATCGCTGAAATCAAGTGCGGCTTGAAGCACTTCCGCAGGATAATCATTGATGTTGGGCTCTACAAGGTTAAAATATTTAGGGTCACCGCTATAGTTGAACCAGCCAGAGCGCCCGTCCGTACCACCGTTTCTGTTTACCGTGCAATAGCTTTCGTAATACTCAACAAGGTCGGGGTTAACGGTAAACGGTTCGTCGGATAAGGTTTCCAAAGCCTCTTTAAGGCCTATTATCTCCTTCTTTTGGTCGCCGTTACTCCACATCGTAAAGTCGCCTGAGCCACCACCGCACATCAAAGTGCCCTCGTCGGTGGAGCACCAACCAAACAGGTTGACGTTTGTTACGCCCTCAAGCGGAAGGGTGTTGTCTTCGTTCTTTAACAACACGAAGCCTTCTTCAGCAACCTTTTGTACCGCAAGATCACCCTCTGTGGGGTCTAACGTTTCCGCGGGCTTAAAATTGTCGCCAAGATACTGGTCGATTATCCCAGAGAAAAAGCTTAGCACAATATTCGTCGCAATAAGCACGCAACAAAGCACGCCTACCACAATAAGCTGAACTATCTTACCGGTGGTCTTTTTCATCATCTATACTCCTTAAACACAATATTATAAGATTATATCTTATTAAAAATTATTGTATCACTTAAATATCGCACTGTCAATAGGCAAAATTATAATATTTCTCTTTCTCTCCACGGTATTTTGCGCCTTATGAGAGAGAATTTTTTGTATAAAAATAGGCAACGTTGGCATAATTTTATCCGTTAAATAAAAAAAATCCAACGATTGCTTTCGCTTTCAATGGATTTTTCTTTGTCCTATTATTAGTGTGATTTCTGCGTTAAGAGTATCACGCTTTCGGATGGATGATTTATATTTTTATAATTTATAAAATAAAAGCAAGCAATAAACAGGTAATGATTGCTGTGAATATACCGCTTAATAGGTTTACCATACTATTATTTAGCCACGAAAAGCCTTTAACACAAACGGCTTGCTCGTTGCAATGATTGCCATTTTCTACGTAAGAATCGCAAACGTTACATTTATATAATGCCTGTAACCCACTACCTAAAATACTATCTATAATAGTTCCTATAAAAACTATAAAGCAAAGTAAAATAAATATTTCGAACGACATTATTTTACCTAAAATCAAATAAGGAATAAGCATTGCAACGATTGCGCCAACTAACGCCATACCCGTACCTAAAAGACTTACGCCTCCGCTAATACCCATTGCTATGCGCTTAAATCTTAAAATGTCTATAGGCTTACGCCTAGAAAGCTTTCCAAAATCCGATGCAATAGTATCGGCAAACTCTTCACCTATTACGGCGATTGAGCCGAGCAAAAACAAGTTAATATTCGTTATATAATAAACTATAGCCAACACGGCAGCCACAATGCTGTTTGCAACGATTTGCCAAGATCCCCTTGCAGAACTTTTTTTATCTTCTTTGGGGCTTTTTTTGTGAAGTAGCGCCACTACCTTAGCGCTTATTCCACTTAATACGAACAATACGGCAACAGTCGTCATTAGCGACCAGCTTCCACAAAACGCGCAAAGCAATAAAAAACAAAAGGAAATTGCGTTTGCCGTGTTAGTTAACGCTTTGCTTTTTGCAGCAACAATTACGAGCACTAACGAAATTATTATAGCAACGATTAAGGCAGGCGTTACTAGTCCGTAAAAATTTAAAACCAAGTATCCAAAAACACCGAAGGTAACGTAAAAGTTATCCATACCGTATTTACCAAACACTTCAAGCAAGGTGGCTAGGCAGGCTACCGATAGCATAAATACCCAACCGTAACTTAAAGTAAAGGCAAAATTAAAAACGATAACGCTTGCAAAGGAAAAAACGAAAACGGCAAGCATCCCCATTATAGTTTTAGGAGGAATTATTTGCACGTTAATTTTATTAAAAATTTTAGCAAATATGGGTGCAAAGCCGTCACCAAAAGCAAGGCAAAACCAAGCAATGCCGTGAAATGCAATAAATTCAGGATTAATAAAAACGACAATAACGGCAATTACTGAAGTGCTTAATCCGTAGTAAAATAAGCCGTAACTCCTTTTGGTATCTTCACGCTCAACCGAGCTCATTAAGTTACCAAATGCAATAACCCCTAAAATTGCACACGCAATAAGGTTAATTATTAGCATATGTACGCTTGTCCCTACGAAGAAATAACATATAATCCAGCTTAATGCAGTAGCAACGTGCTCGCACTTTCGCGTCATTTCTTTATCTAAATTAAATTTTCGTTGAACCAATTCACCTATACATATAACTAATGCCATATAAGTGAAAGATAAAACGTAGCCTAATGCTATCATAACTTCTCTTTCGTTTAAATAAATTTTTCGGCTATAAGATTTTCGTAATTACCGTCACTTACGCTAAAGCAACGCTTTAAGGTGCGTGCAAGGGCTGGGTTAAGCTCTGATAAAGGTACTTTATCTTCTTTAATTTTTTGCATTTTTTCTTTAATATAGGAATAAATGCGTTTAAAACAATAACAAGAAAATTTTGCAGGTTGATCAAGAGTACCTTCCGTTATAGCACAGTCGGCGCATCCACCTGTACACTCGTCAAAAAATTCGCAAGCAGCCTTACAAGCGTTTCTGCGAGCAATCGAGCCTAAAACAAGGTTTTTAAAGCCTTGGCTATCGTAAATTTCGTTAAAATTATTAATGCTATCGATATTGCCAAAAGGATAATTACTCATATTATCCCTACCGCAATTATATAGAGAGCCGTCAGGATAAATAGATAAATATTTTCCGTGGCAAGAGCTGTTTGTGCAAATTCTATAATAGCTACCCATTGCCATTGCTACGTAAGTTTCGATAAGTCTAACGTCTACACCGTTTTTGTCGGCAAACCAATAATCTATGAGCTTTAAATATTTATCAACGAATTTTTCCTTGGTAAGACCTTGCAAATTTTTTGCTGCGCCCTCCATAAATAAGTACGAAAATTCTACAGAGCAACCGATTTCAGCAAAAAACTTATAATTTTCAATTAAATCGTAGTCATCATCTGCAACTACAGCCAAGCAAGACGCTTTAAGACCCTTTTTTTGCATAAGCTTAATGTTTTGCAAGGTTTTTTGCCCTAACTGACGATATTTGTCGCTATCCTTTCCGTCGAAGGAAACGCCAACCTTAAAATTATATTTTTTAAAAAAGTCTACCCACTCTTCGTTTAAAAGAGATCCGTTCGTTTGCAACGAATTGCGAATAACGACACCGTTATTTTGATGCGCTAAATTTTCTATTTCAACTACTCTTTCAAAATATTCCAAGCCCAAAATAGTAGGCTCACCACCGTGCCAAACCAAGCAAATTTCCCTAAAATCTTTAGAAAGAATTGAAATAAGCCTTTCAAACTTTTCTAACGGCAAATTTTCTTTTTTATTCCATGATTGGCTGTTATAACAATATTTACAACGCAAATTGCAGTCGTTTGTAGTTTTTATAATTACGTTTATTCTATCCATAATTTGCATTTACGAAAAGTTTGATTTGTTTTCGTCTTTACTTCCAATTTTTAAATTTTTCTTAAGCTCTTTAAAGTAATGAAACTTAACGTCTTTTCCGTCTAAAAGGTTGTAAACCACGGTATTAAGCGAATATTCTAATATTCGGTAAACAATCTTCCACTCAATCGAATCGTCGTTTACTGCGTTAAGCGAACTAATTATTCTATTGCTTATATTTGCATTAACCTGCAAAATTTCAGCGTATTTTTTATTAAATAACTCTTTAAGCGTTTTGCAATCTTTTTCGTAAAAAGCATTATAGGAGTTATTTTTATAATCTTCTTCGTAATCGCAAATCATATCTACGAAAAAGGTCCACTCTGCAATATTTTTAAAAATATTTAAAAATTCAACACTTTGTACTCCCATCTCGTTAAAAGATTGGTATAATACGTTTCCGTAAGCCCCTAAAACGTCGTAAACGTTTGCGTTAGCATCTTGAAGGGCGTTTATATTATACGAGCCTGCACGGGTTATTTCAAAAAGCTTGGGTTGGCTTAACCTTGCTTTATTAATGCTTTTACTAAATAAAAGCTTTGCAAAAAATAAGCCCTTGCCTTGGTTATCCAATTCATCGTCGAAAAATTTTTCACCAAAAGCAATAAGCGTCATTTCAGCAAAGCGCTTCCCTACTTCGTCATCTTTAAATTTTTTTAAGTTGCGTGTACCTATTTTTTCACACGACAAAAAAGGTGGCCTAGGCGCACCTGTTGCAATTGAATATATTATAGAATAGATTGCAACGTCAAACGTAGTTAAGGTGCGCAATTTCTGCCCACCCAAGCTACGCAAACAATAACATAATCTACAATAATAACCTTTAAATACTTTTCTTTCACTTACAGACAGTTTAGATTCAAACGGTCTGAAATACCCGTACATTGAAAGTTAGGTGATTAGCAGCAACAACCACTATCTGAATAGTCGCCGTAATAGCCGTCAACGTGATAGTCGTGCTTGCCTTCTTTTTGGGTTTGATTGCGATATTCGTTAAGTAATTCGTTTTGTTCCTTTTCAATCTCAACGTTTTTAATTTCTTTTTCTTGCATTTTAATCACCTGTGCTTAAAAATAATTTTTCTTTTGCTTTTATTAATTTTTCAACTAACCGCTCTTTTACTGCAGATAATTGTATTAACCTATCGTCTTGCACCATTTGTGCCATAACTTGATTTAACCAATCAATAGCCATAATATTAGCGTAGTATTCTATTGGGCTTACTACCGTACAGCTGATATGCTTTATATAATTTAGCAAAAACCTGTCGTCGCATTGCTTTAAAGCCGAATATCCTTCCCACGAACAAAGCTTAACATGCGCTAACTCGTGCATAAGCGTTAACACGCTTTCGCAATATGGCTGACGGAAAAAAAAGTTATAATACAATAAAATTTTTCCATCCTCAGTCATGCTTGCCAAGCCTTTTTTAAACAAGTAAGCCTTAATTTTAACCTTTGGAATTAAGCCGTCTTTAATTAAATCTTTAACCAAAGCTTTTACGGCGTACAATTTACCCCAAAAGGTTTTTGGCACTTTATTACTACAAAACTTGCAAATAATTTTGTTTTGTTGGGTAGATAAGGGTTGAGTAAAATTATTAAACTTATCGTTTTTTAACTGCTCGTAAAAAGCTTGCGCGTTAGTAACGTACAAAGTAGTATGCCCTTAATACTTTATTATGAATAATTATATCAAATACTGCTACTATTTGTCAATACTTTTTTAAAAATAACGAAATTAAAAAACTTATAAAATAATAAATAACTTATTTTAGCATTTTTAATTATTATCGAGTTAGCATTTTAAATACTTGACTTAATCAGAGTAAAAATGTATGATTATTATATATATTTTACGGAAAAGATTATGGATAAAAGAATTTACGAAAACTGTTTAAATGCTTTAAAAGAAGAACTTTTGCCTGCTATGGGCTGTACTGAACCTATTGCGGTTGCGTATGCTGCTGCGCTTGCACGCGATACTTTAGGTATGCTTCCTACCACCGTAGAAATTGCGGTTAGTGGAAATATATTAAAAAACGTTAAAAGCGTAGTCGTACCGAATACGGGCGGGCTTCGCGGTGTCGTTTCAGCAACAGCGGCAGGTATTGCTTTAGGCGTTGCTGAAAATAAGCTTGAGGTTTTAGCAAACGTAAACGATTCGTGCAAAGATAAAATTTTAAATTATTTAAACGCTACGCAATTTACCGTAAGTCAATCCACTTCGGAATGTATTTTTGATATTTCAATAAAAGCAATAAACGGAGAAAATTACTCGTTAGTAAGAATTACAGGGCATCATACTAACATTGTTAGAATTGAAAAAAACGGTAAAATTATATTAAATAAGGTTGAAGACGAAAAAACAGAAAACGAAAGTGTTACTGAAAATATTTTTTCCGTTTCCGACATAATAGATTTTGCAGATTGCGTAAAAATTGAAGATATTAAAAGCGTTATTGAACGCCAAATTGAATATAACTGGGCTATCGCTCAGGAAGGATTAAAAAACGATTACGGCGCAAACGTTGGCAAAATTTTATTAAAAAGCTTTGGTGACAACGTACATAATCGCGCAAAAGCTATGGCTGCAGCAGGCTCGGACGCAAGAATGAACGGATGCAGTATGCCCGTCGTAATAGTTTCTGGTAGCGGAAATCAAGGGATGACCGCCTCTCTTCCCGTTATCGTTTACGCAAAACACTTAAATGCATCAAACGAACAGCTTTTAAGGGCTTTGGTCGTTTCTGACCTTATTACTATTCACCTTAAAAAGGGAATCGGCAGGCTTTCCGCCTATTGTGGCGCAGTTAGCGCAGGCGCAGGCGCAGGTGCCGGAATTTGCTACTTATACGGTGGAAAAAAGAAAGAAGTTTCCCATACCATTGTTAATGCGTTAGCAATTGATTCGGGTATTATATGCGACGGAGCAAAATCGAGCTGCGCTGCTAAAATTGCATCTGCCGTTGAAGCTGGGCTTTTAGGTATGGAAATGTATAAAAACGGAAGCCAATTTTACGGTGGCGACGGCATTGTTGTTAAAGGCGTTGAAAATACTATTAATAACGTTGGCGACCTTGCCCGAAACGGTATGCGACAAACTGATGAAGAAATTATAAGATTAATGATAAAAAGCTTAAATTAAAGACGTAAAGCGCGAAACTTATGTTATGTTTCGCGCTTTTATTTAATAAATATTTACGGGTAAAAAAAACAAAAACACTCCTTTATTTTTTAAGGAGTGTTTTTAAGTTATATATTTATTTTAAATTAATTCTTCCAATATAAGCTTATCTGCAACTAAAGCAATAAATTCGCTATTTGTGGGGCGTTCGCTACCTATGTATACCCTTACGCCGAATATAGCGTTTATAGCTTCTATTCTTCCTCTGTTCCACGCAACTTCTATGGCGTGACGAATAGCTCTTTCTACTTTACTTGCAGAAGTTTCAAACTTTTTGCCGATATTAGGGTAAAGCTCTTTAGTAACGTTATTAATTACACCGGGGTTTTCAACCGCCATTTTAATACCTTCACGAAGATAGCTATAACCCTTAATATGCGGAGGAATTCCGATAGATATAAAAATGTTGCTAATTTTTTCGTCTAAAGAAGTTATTCTTCTTTTGTCGCGTATGCTTGACGAAACCTTATATTCAGCACTTTTTTCACTTATAATATCTTTTACTCTTTCTACCACGTTTTCAACTAAAACGGGCTTAACGAAATAGTATCTTGCCCCGTGGTCAATTGCAGAGTTTACAATTTTATCGTTAGAAAAATTTGAAATAACGATAGAAATACAATCGAGCAAATTTTCTTTAAGGTAATCTAACACGGCAAAGCCGTCTAAACCGCCTAAAACTAAATCCAAAATAACAACGTCAGGCTTATACTGATTAATATAATCTAACGCAACCCTGCCATTGCCCGTAGTAGCACATACGTTAAAGCCTTCGATATTCAAAAAATAATCTTTTAATTTTATACAAAATTCGTCGTTACTTTCTAAAATTAATACGTTTGTCATATAAAAAAACCTCTTTGATTTAATTTATGACATAATTATACAACATATTTTATCAAAAGTAAACGAATATCGTACAATAATATTAAAATATTTTAGGTAATATTGTATATTATTGTATAATATTGTCGAAACAATAAAAAATTATTTTATTACTGATGAACGATATCGAGATATTCGTCGTAGGTTACGTTCTTATCAAAGGTTTTAGTGCCGTTAATTTCTATAATTCTATTTGCTACGGTATTCATAAGCTCTTGGTCGTGAGAAGTAAAAAGCATACATCCCTTAAAGTTTTTCATACCGTTATTAAGGGCAGTTATAGATTCAAGGTCAAGGTGGTTGGTAGGCTCGTCTAAAATTAAAAAGTTACCGCCTTCAAGCATCATTTTTGCAAGCATACATCTAACCTTTTCGCCACCGGATAATACCTTTGCTTGCTTTAACGCCTCTTCTCCACTAAACAACATTCTGCCAAGCCAACCCCTTAAATATTCTTCGTAATGGTCTTTAGAATATTGTGATAACCACTCTACCAAAGATAAATCACATCCTTGGAAGTATTCGTTATTATTTTCAGGGAAATAAGAAGTCGTAATGGTTTTACCCCAACGAATAGTACCCGCATCTGCGTTGACCTTACCAACAAGGACGTCGTAAAGCATACTAATCGTGGTACTCTTGTCACTTATAATGCCGATTTTTTCTTCTTTTTGAACGGTGAAGGAAACGTTTTCAAAGTAGCCTTTTTTAGTAAGCCCTTCTACCATTAAAATATCGTTGCCGATATCTTTTTCATACTTAAAGTCAATAAAGGGATATTTTCTTAAAGAAGGCTTAAAGTCGCTAATAGTTAATTTTTCAAGCTCCTTCTTTCTTGAAGTGGCTTGACGCGATTTAGAAGCGTTTGCTGCAAATCTTGCAATAAATTCCTGCAATTCCTTTGCCCTTTGTTCATTTTTCTTATTTTGGTCCCTTTGCTGACGGGCAAGTAATTGGCTAGTTTCGTACCAGAAGTCGTAGTTACCGAGCATCATATGGATTTTTCCGTAATCGACGTCGCAAATATGAGTACATACCTTATTTAAAAAGTGACGGTTGTGCGAAACGATAATTATGGTATTTTCGAAATCCATAAGGTAATTTTCAAGCCATCTAACCGTTTTAATATCAAGGTTGTTAGTAGGCTCGTCCAATAGTAAAACGTCAGGGTTGCCGAAAAGAGCCTGCGCAAGCAATACCTTTACCTTTCTTTTAGCGTCCAAGTCAGCCATTAAAAGGTAATGATAATCTTCAGTAATATCCAAGGCGTTTAATAAAGTTTGCGCCTCGTACTCTGCTTCCCATCCGCCAAGCTCTGCAAATTCACTTTCAAGCTCGCTTGCTCTAACGCCGTCTTCTTCTGTAAAGTCCGCCTTAGCGTAAAGAGAGTCCTTTTCGTCCATAATATCAACTAAACGCTTATGTCCAAGCATAACTGCACGAAGAACGGTTACGTTATCGAAGGCATTTTGGTTTTGCATTAATACAGACATTCTTTCGTTCTTGTCCATACTAACGTCGCCCTTGTTGGGTTCTATTTCACCGCTTAATACCTTTAAAAATGTTGATTTACCTGCGCCGTTTGCGCCGATAATACCGTAACAGTTACCTTTAGTGAATTTTAAATTTACTTCTTCAAATAGTTTTTTACTGCCGTATTGAAGTGATACGTTGTTTACCTGAAGCATTTTTCTCTCCAAAAATTTTATATTTTAAATATTATACCATATAAGCAAAAATTATACAATTAAAAATCTTTATAAAAAAGCTTAAACAGCGAACTGACTATTATAAAGATTTGAATAAAATCCGCCCTTTTGCATTAACTCGTCGTGACTGCCCGTTTCAATTACGTTGCCGTCCTTCATAACTAAAATTACGTCTGCTTCCTTTATAGTGGAAAGACGGTGCGCTACAATAAAGCTCGTTCTGCCTTGCATAAGCTTTGCAAACGCGCGCTGGATTCTCTGTTCCGTTCGGGTATCGATAGACGAGGTCGCTTCATCCAAAATTAGCATCGGAGGAAGACTCAACATTATACGAGTAATGCACAAAAGCTGTTTTTGCCCTTGTGATAGGTTGCCACCGTCTTCACCTATCACGGTATCGTATCCGTTTTGCATTTGCATAATAAACTTATGCGAGTGCGTAGCTTTTGCTGCAGCGATTATTTCTTCTTCCGTAGCGTTGGGCTTACCGATTATAATATTATCGCGAATAGTTCCGCTTTTAAGCCAAGTTTCTTGCAAAACCATGCCGTAATTTGAACGCAAAGACTTTCTCGTAATATCTCGAATATCGTTGCCGTCAACGCAAATTTTTCCTGAATTTACGTCATAAAAACGCATTAAAAGGTTAATGAGCGTAGTTTTTCCACAGCCTGTTGGACCTACTATTGCCACTCTTTGACCGTCTTTTGCCGTAAAATTAAAGTTTTGAATAAGCTTCTTTTCGGGCGAGTAAGAAAAATCAACCTTTTCAAAGCTAATTTCTCCCACCGCTTCTTTAATAATCAACGCGTCGCTTTTATCAGCGACCTCTGCTTGCTCGTCGATAATTTCGTAAATTCTTCCTGCGCAAGCTAATGCGTTTTGAAGCTCGGTTATAACGCCGGAAATTTCGTTAAAGGGCTTTGTGTATTGATTTGCATAGCTCAATAGCGTTGAAAGATTACCAACCGAAAAGGCGATAGGCAAAATCGTAGGGTAAATTATCGTTATTGCGCCCGTCAAGGCAACTGCGGCGTACACAAC
>SVIM01000026.1 GCA_015069485.1 Clostridiales bacterium
GCCCGCGCAACAGGTGGCGTTTGCATTAAAGGTGTTTGAACAGCTATCATTAATATCGTTTAACGGCGGTAAGCTCACAGTATATAAGGGGGTAAAAACCAACCTTACGGCATCACCGCTATATACAAAAACGCAAAATTTGCAATCGTAAATGGCAATTAAAAATATGGAAAAAGTTTTACAAAAAATTAACGAAAACTATACGGGAGCGGAAAGGGAGCTTTTATTAAAAGCGTACCGTTATTCCGAAGAAATGCACGCTTTTCAAAAGCGTGCTTCTGGCGAGCCGTATTTTACTCACCCTTGTGCCGTTGCCGAAATTTTATTAGATTTAGGGCTTGATATCCCCACCATTTCTGCAGCGTTTTTGCACGACGTAATAGAAGATACGCCCGCTACTGACGAAGATATTAAGCGTGAATTCGGTCAAGAAATTTTAACGCTCGTTCAAGGCGTTACCAAGCTCGATAAAATCGAATATAAAACGCGCGAAGAAGAAGACGCCGAAAATTTCAGAAAAATTTTCGTTGCTATGGCAAACGACATAAGGGTTATTATTATAAAGCTTGCCGATAGACTGCATAATATGCGCTCTTTAAACTTTCTTTCTTTCGAACGCCAACAGCGTATCGCAAAAGAAACATTAGAAATTTTTACTCCCCTTGCAGGCAGGTTGGGTATTTCGCAAATTAAGTGCGAGCTCGAAGATTTATGCTTAAAATATCTCGATCCCGAAGCGTTTGAATATCTTGTTTCCAACATCCATCAAAAGTTGGAGGAAAGAAGAAACTTCGTCGATTTCGTAGTTGCTCAGCTTAAGGATGTATTAAAGGAAAGCAACATACAAGGGGAAGTTTTCGGCAGACCTAAACACTTCTTTTCCATATATAAAAAGATGAAAAATCAGGGCAAATCGCTCGACCAAATATACGATTTGTCCGCCGTGCGCGTAATAGTAAACAGCACTAGCGAGTGTTACGAAATTTTAGGTAAAATCCATAAACAATGGAAGCCCGTGCCCGGCAGAATTAAAGATTATATCGCAACGCCCAAGCGCAATTTATATCAATCCCTTCACACGACGGTTGTAACCAACTTCGGTCAATTTTTCGAAATTCAAATAAGAACCTCCGAAATGCACCGTATGGCAGAATACGGTATCGCGGCGCACTGGCGTTATAAGGAAAATAAAACCTCTCAATCAAATTTCGACCAAAGAATCTCTTGGATAAGGGACGTAATGGACTGGCAGGGAAGCTTAAACGATTCAAAGGAATTCGTAGATAGCTTAAAAACCGACCTGTATTCCGGCGAGCTTTTGGTGTTTACCCCTCACGGCAAGGTAATATCTTTAGCGTTAGAGGCAACCCCCGTTGACTTCGCTTACGCAATACACTCCGCCGTAGGTAACAAGTGCGTAGGGGCAAAGGTAAACGGCAAAATCGTTCCTCTAAACTCCACTCTCCATACGGGCGACGTTGTTGAAATTTTAACCTCTACCAACTCCAAAGGCCCTTCTTGGGACTGGTTAAAATTTGTAAAGTCAGGCTCTGCAAAGGCAAAAATCCGTCAGTTCTTTAAAAAGGAAATGAAGGAAGAAAACGTTAAAATGGGTAAGGCTATGCTCGAAGCGGAAGCAAAGCGCAAGGGCTATAATCTCGCCGACATTTTAACCGAAGAATCCTTTAAAAAGCTTTCAACCAAGCTCGTTTTTTCCTCTGTAAACGAAATGATGGCTTCCGTCGGCTACGGTGCGGTGGGCGTAAATCAAGTCATTTTTAAATTAATCGACTATTACCGCAAGGAAGTACCCAAGCCCGTAGAAGTTATCGACCCCGAAAAATTAAAGCGCACCACGGCAGGTAGCGTAACTATTAAGGGTATGGGCGGTCTTTTAATTCGCTTTGCGCATTGCTGTAATCCCGTGCCCGGTGATAATATTGTGGGCTTCGTTTCCCGCGGGCGTGGCGTAATCGTTCACAGAAAGGACTGCGTAAACTTAAAGGACTACGATAATGATAGGCTTCAACCTGCTCAATGGACGGGGGAATTAGAACAAGGCTTCATTGCCGGACTTAAAATTTTAGCCGAAAACGACGACGGCTTAGTTGCGTTTATTACTATGGAAATTTCTACAATGAAGCTTTCCATAACCCAAATTAACGGTAGAGTAAACAAAAACAAGCAAGCCGAATTTGATATTAACATCAAATTTAACAAGCGCTCCGACTTAGATTTATTAATAAATCACATTAAAAAGGATAAGCGTATAATCGACGTATTTAGAACTAATAACTAAACAAAATATATTGAATATCGTTCAATTTTTGCAATAATTACAATGAAAGTTTATAAAATATATCCAAAGGGCTTTGCGTCCAATTCTTATATTTTAACGCAGGACGGCTTAAACGCAGTAATAATCGACTGCGCTCAGCCAAGCGTTTTAGAAGAGTGTGTAAAGCTAAATTTAATACCAAGGTTCGTTTTGCTCACGCACGGCCATTACGATCATATCGGTGGCTGTGCAATGTGCTATAACGTGGGGACAGAAATTATTTGTAGCAAAGAAGAAGAGCAAATAGTTTATCATCCCTTTAATAAAGATTTTGGTTGCGATTTAAATTTTAAAATAAATAAACACGTTTCCGACGGCGAAAAATTTAGCCTTTGCGGAATTGATTTTATCGCAATAGCAACGCCCGGCCATAGCGTTGGCAGTATGTGCTATATTGCTGAAGATTGCCTATTTTCCGGCGATACTTTATTTTTCGAAAGTATAGGCAGGTGGGATTTACCTACGGGCAACGGCAGGCAGTTAGAGCAAAGCATTAAAAAGCTTTTTTCTCTTCCCAAGGATTACGTCGTTTATTGTGGGCACGAAGATAACACAACCCTATCACACGAAAAAATAAATAACGCTTACGTAAGGCCATAATATGATTAATACAAACTGTCAATTTTTACTCGCTGATATAATGGACGTGGTTCGCGCCTTCGGTTGTGAGGAAGAAAGCTTAACCCACTATTTTTCCTTTAACCGTGGCAAATTTTTTAACGCCGTCGAATATATGGGTGAGTTTTTTGATTTTGAAAACGAGCAAGAGGTCGAAAACGATATCGAATATAAACGCTATGCAAGAAGATTTGCAAAGCTTTCAATCTATTCGGTTTTATCTAAATTCAAGGGCTCGCTTCCTTGGGGCGCGCTAACGGGTATTCGCCCTACCAAGCTTGCATACGCAGAAGAAGAAGCAGGCAGGGACTTTAAAGCAATCTTTAAGCAAATGGGCGTCAGCGACCAAAATATAAATTTAACTCAATCCGTGCTTTCTGCGCAAAAAAGAATTTATAATAAAAACGGCGGTACTGATTTATTTATAAGCGTACCCTTTTGCCCAACCAAATGCGAATACTGTTCCTTTATAACTGCGCCCGTTTCGGCAACCAAAAAATTTATTCCCGAATACTTAAACTGTATTGAAAGCGAAGTTGCCAGCATAGATAAAAAAATCGAAAAATTAAATAGCGTTTACATAGGCGGAGGTACGCCTTTCGTGTTAGAGCCAAACGAATTGGAGCGCATATATACTGCAATTAACGCCGTTTTTAAGGGTAATTGCGAATATACGGTAGAAGCCGGCAGACCTGACGTTTTTACCGAAGAAAAGCTTAAGCTTTCGCACGAGTACGGCGTAACGCGCATTTGTGTAAATCCCCAAACCTTTAACGATAAAACTCTTATTGCGATAGGTAGAAAGCATACCGAAGAGGACGTTTACCGCGCCTACGATATGGCTAAAAAATATCCCTTTATAATTAATTGCGACCTAATCGCAGGGCTCTACGACGAAACTCCAAAGGATTTCGAGCGTTCTGTATTAAAGGCGGTGGAAATGGGCTTCGACAACATAACCGTCCACACCCTTTGCCTTAAAGCAGGCGCAAAGCTAAAGGAAAACACAAAGCGCCTTTCTTCTAACGGCATTGAAGAGATGCTCGCTATTTCCCGCCAAATCTTAACTGAAGCAGGCTACGTTCCCTACTATATGTACCGCCAAAAATATCAAGCGGGCGGGGGCGAAAACGTCGGCTGGACAAAGCCTGGAAAAGCGTGCGTTTATAACGTAAACGTTATGGAAGAAATAACCGATAATATCGCGCTCGGCGCAAACGCCGTTTCTAAAAGAGTGTTTTTAGATGAAAACAGAATAGAGCGCTTTGGTACGCCCAAGGATATTAAAACTTATATCGAAAAAGTTGATAAAATAATTATAGACAGAACTGAATTTTACAAATAGGATAAATTATGCAAAAGCTTAAAAGGGCGTTTACTATAGTCGAATTAACGGTAGTAATCGCCGTAATTGCCGTGCTTACGGCGGTGCTTATTCCCACCTTCGTAAGCGTTATAAAAAATGCACAAGCAACTGCAGATAGCACCAACTTGTCTAGCGCAAACAGTATAATTTTTAGCGAAAGTATGCTCGGCGAGCAAATTGACGGCGTCGAAAAGGCAGAAGATTTATTAATGCAAAACGGCGTAAATCTTTCCACGCTAAAGCCCAAAAACGAGCAAGCCTTTTTCGCTTGGGATAACTTTTCTAAACAGCTCGTTTGCGTAGACGGCGATTTGAATTTATTGTATAGCTCCAAGGATTATAACGCTCAAAGCGCAGATCTTTGGCTTATAATAAGCACCGCAAAAGAATTTTTATCTCTTCCCGCAAGCGCAAACTGTTATATAACAAGTGGCGCGCAGGGCGATTTTGTTGTTAAGCAAGGCGCAGCTTATAGCGGTAATATAATCGTGCAAAGCCAAGCAAGCATTGCCCTTTCAGGGAATTTATTAGGCAATATTTTTGTGAACGACGGTGCAACCGTAACGGGCAGTCAAACCTTAAATTTATACTATCCCCTAACCGTTCAAAGCTCCGTTGGCGGACAATTAACCCTTAACTATGCCTTAACTAACGGTAATTTTGCAAAAGCTGGCGAAGTTATTAAGGTTAATTGCGTTGCAGACGATGGCTACTTAATTTCAAACGTATCGTTAAATGGCGAAGCAGTTAATTTTGAAAACGGAAGCTACCTTTTTACAATGCCTTCGGCAACTGCTAATATCTCTGCAGCGTTTACCAAAAGCACGGTGCAAAATACTCAAATAATTAACGGAATAACTTATACTTTCGTTCAAGAAGGCGAAAATAAATATTATAAGGTAACCTCTGCCTCGCAAGAAAAAATCAACACTTCGCAAACCAACGGATTTTTGGTTTTAGAGGAGGCTTTAGAATACGACGGCGCTATCTATCCCGTAAAGGCAATAGGGGAAAAAGCGCTTGTAAATTTAGGTGTTGAAGGCGTAGTCGTAGCAAAAAGCATAACGGAAGTCGGCTATTTAGCATTTGCAAATAACGCACAGCTTAAACGGGTAATTTTTCTTGCAGACGAAGTCAGCGTAACTAATAACGGTAGTGGCATTTTGCAATCGTCGTATCCCTTCTTTGGGTGCAATAACGAAGAATTCACCCTATACTATACGGCAATTACCGATATTTCAAGCACGAAAATCGAAAACGGCTGGCGCATAAATTCCGTTATCGAAGAAACGGAAGAATATTCGTATATTTCAGAAGATAAGCTAATAAATGAAAAGTGGACTTGGAATAGCGAAACTTACGAGCTATCCGTTGAAAATAATTCAACCACCCCCGACGACGGTGACGATAATAACAACGGCGAAAACAATGGTGACGATAACAACGGCGGTGATAACAACGACGGCGATAATCCCACCACCCCAGACACCCCCGACACCCCCGACACCCCCGACGAGCCACTAACTTATACCGTAATTTTAAGTTTTATAGTATCTTCATCTATTGATCAAAGAAGTTTATATATAGGTGATAGTGTTGTTTTAGAAAATATACAGCATAAAATATACGAAGATTTAAAAGGCTCTATAGATGACGTCGTTACTTTTAAGTTATCTGATAATAGGCGTTCTTTGTCAATTGAAATTGGAGAACAAACTTATGTAATTAAAACAAAAACGGCAGTTAACTCCAATTATGATAAGCTTACGGTCACTTATGGGGATGTAGTTTTAGATACTGCAAATGAATCTTATAGTATTACGCTAAACAGCAACGTAACAATTGTGATTAATTGCTAAAATATAATAAAAAAATATATTAAAAACGTTTGCTATTTATAAATAGATATGTTAAAATAATTTAGGTTACGGGTTCAAGGCTAATCGAACACTCAACGTTTTGCTTTGTCCACCGCAAATTATATTCCATAGGAGGATAAATTAAATGGAAAAGAACGAAATCATTGCAAAATTTGCAACCAAAGAAGGCGACACCGGTTCTCCCGAAGTACAAATTGCTCTTTTAACGGAAAGAATCAATCACCTTAACGAACACCTTAAAACCCACATTCATGACAACCACTCCCGTCGCGGACTTTTAAAGATGGTTGGTCGTCGTCGTGGTCTTTTAGACTATTTAAAGAGCAAAGACATCGAAAGATATCGTGCTATCATTGCTGCTTTAAATTTGAGAAAGTAATTTTAAGAATAAGAGAGCGGGTTTTTTGCTTCGCTCTTTTTTTCATATTTTGTAGCACGGTGGGTGCCGTGTTGCGCAAGAACAGACAAGGAGAGACGAAATGAACTTTAAACAATTCACAATGCAAGTAGGCGGAAGAGACGTTATTATCGAAACTGGCAAATACGCAGAACAAGCTAACGGTGCGTGCGTAGTTCGCTGTGGCGAAACTGCAGTAATGGTAACCGTATGTATGTCTGCTTCTCCCAGAGAAGGTATGGACTTCTTCCCCTTACAGGTAGACTACGAAGAAAAAATGTACTCCATCGGTAAAATCCCCGGTGGCTTTAAAAAGCGCGAAGGCAGAGCAAGCGATAAAGCAATTCTCACTTCCCGTTTAATCGATAGACCTTTACGCCCCCTTTTCCCTAAGGGCTTATTCAACGACGTAACGGTTATCGCTCAGGCTATTTCCGTTGAACCCGACGTATCCCCCGAACCTTTAGCAATGATCGGCTCGTCCGTAGCTCTTGCTATTTCCGATATTCCTTGGGCAGGCCCCACGGGCTCGGTAGTAGTAGGAATGGTAGACGGTAAATACGTTATCAACCCCGATTTAGCACAAAGAGCAAAAAGCGCAATTCACTTAAATTTAGCCGGCACTAAAGACGCTATCTTAATGATCGAAGCAGGCGCAGACGAAGTTTCTAACGAAGAAATGGTAGGCGCAATTATGTACGGCCACGAAGAAATTAAAAAGATTTGCGCGTTTATCGAAGAAGAAATCGTGCCCGCAGTTGGCAAGCAAAAGTTAGAAATCGAGCTTTACAAAATCCCCGAAGAGCTTGACAACGCAGTACGCGAATACGCATCTGAAAAAATCGACTGGGCTATCGATACCTTCAACAGACAAGAACGCGAACAGCGTCAAAACCAAGTAGAAAAGGAAATTTTAGAGCATTTTGCTGAAATTTACCCCAATAATATCCGCGAAGTAAAGGATAGCGTTTACTACATCACCAAAGAAAAGGTACGCGCTAAAATATTCGATAAGGGCATCCGTCCCGACGGTAGAGGCTTAAAGGACGTTCGTCCTATCTGGTGCGAAAGAACGGTTCTTCCCAGAGTACACGGTTCTGCAGTTTTCACCCGTGGACAAACCCAAACCTTAACCACCTGTACCTTAGGTATGCTTAGCGAAGCGCAAAAGCTTGAAGGCTTGGACGAAGAATTATCAAAACGCTATATGCATCACTATAACTTCCCCGGCTATTGCACGGGCGAAGCAAAGGCTATAAGAAGCCCCGGCAGACGCGAAATCGGCCACGGCGCACTTGCTGAACGCGCACTCGTTCCCGTAATTCCTTCCGAAGAAGAATTCCCCTACGCAATAAGAGTGGTAAACGATATTCTCTCTTCTAACGGCTCTTCTTCTATGGCTTCCGTATGCGGTTCTACTATGGCTCTTATGGATGCGGGCGTTCCTATCAAAAATCCCGTAGCAGGCGTTGCAATGGGCCTTATCAAAAATCAAGAAACCGGCGAATTTAGAGTATTAACCGATATTCAGGGATTAGAAGATTTCCTTGGCGATATGGACTTTAAGGTTGCAGGTACCGTAAACGGCATCACCGCAATTCAAATGGACATTAAAATTAAGGGCATTTCCGAAGAAATTATGCACACCGCAATCAATCAAGCAAACGAAGGCAGACAGCATATTTTATCTAAAATGCTCGAGGTTGTTCCCGAAGTTTCACCCGCGCTTTCTATCTATGCTCCTAAGATTATCAGCTTTGAAATCGATCCCGAAAAAATCGGTGACGTTATCGGTAAGCAAGGCTGCGTAATTAAAAAGATTATGGAAGAAACTGGCACTCAAATCGACTTTAATCAAGACGATAGCGGAAGAGGCTATATCTCTACCACCGGTCCTATCGAAAATGCAGAAAGAGCAAAGGGCATTATTCTTTCCATTGCTCACGACCCTGAAGTTGGCGATATGTTCGTAGGTACTGTCGTAAGAATTTTAAACTTCGGCGCGTTCGTAGAATTCGCTCCCGGCAAGGACGGTATGATTCACATCTCCAAGCTTTCCAACAAGCGCGTTGAAAAGGTAGAAGATATCGTAAATATCGGCGATACCGTAAAGGTTGAAATTATTAAAATCGGCGAAAAGGGCATTGACCTTAAGTTATTAGAAAAGCTTTCTTAATAACGGAAAATAATTTAATAAAAACAAAAACCGCAACTTCAAGTTGCGGTTTTTTTAATGCAAAATAGCGTTAATTCAAGCATAGTATGGGGTGTATTTAATTTAAAGGCATAAAACAGCCTAATAAAAATTCGCTAAAAATATAAAATCGCGCCCTTAAAAATGGCGTAGGCAAGCTCCTTTTTATACGCGCTATCGCAAAGCAAAGTCTCGTCCTCCTTATTCGATAAAAACCCACACTCAACCAAAATCGAAGGGGCGGTAGAGCATTTAAGAATATAAAAATCGCCAACCAAGGGCTCGTATTGCCTTACGCTGTTTTTTAGGGCGTTTAACGAATTTTGAACCTTTATGGCAAGGCTTTTTCCGCTTTCGCTGTTTTTATCAAAAAACACCTGCGCTCCTCGTCTTAAATTCGACGGGCAAAAATTTTGATGGATAGATATAACCATATCCGCCTTGCTGTCCAAAATTATTTGCTTGCGCCTTTTCATATCCCGTTGCTTAAAGCCCTTTGCAAGCGTGCCGTAAAGCCCCGCCTGCGAATTTCTCGTCAGCACGACCTTAAACCCTGCTTCCGAAAAATATTCCTTTAAATATTTTGCGATTTCCAAATTAATATCGCTTTCCTTAACCTTCGTTATTGCGCCTAAAACGCCGGGGTCAATACCTCCGTGTCCCGCGTCAATTACTATGGTGGCAGGCGAAGAGTAAGTAAAATTTAATGCGCTTGCCTGGGCAAAAATTCCGCAGGTCGCGCCCAAAATAATAATTAAGGCAAAAATTATAATCGCGCTCTTTTTTATAAATAATAATTTCACGCTATATTGTACTTTATTATTGATTTTTTTATGAATATATGGTAAAATTATATCTAAGATATAAAATTTAAAAAAAGAGTTGGTATGTTTCAATTTAACAGCGTAATTTTAAAAGAAAAAGCAAAGCAAATAAGTCCCGTAACCTTGGCGTTTTTAGGCGACGCGGTATATTCCCTTTTTATCCGTGAAAAGTTGGTTTTAACGGCAGATTATAAGGCGTCGGATTTGCAAAAGCTTTCTTCAAAAAGCGTATCGGCTCACGGGCAAAGCGAGCTTTTAGAAAAAATTATTCCACTTTTTACCGAAGAGGAGTTGGATATTTTTAAACGGGGCAGAAACGCAAAAAAGAACGCAAAAAGTAAAAACGCTTCCGTGTCGGAATACAACCGTTCAACCGGCTTCGAAGCGGTTTTGGGCTATTTATACCTAACGGGGAATTACCAAAGAATAAACGAATTATTGGGGGTGCAAGATGAAAACTGAAGGTAGAAACGCCGTTTTAGAGCTTTTAAAAACGGAAAAGAGCATTGAAAAAATTATGCTCGAAAAAAACCCTCAAGGCTCGCTAAACAAAATTTTTGCCGAAGCAAGAAGGCAAAATATAAGGGTGCAGTTCGTAGATAGAAGGGTGTTGGATAAAGAGTGTTTATCGGGCAAGCACCAAGGCGTAATCGCCATTACCTCCGATTACGAATATTCTTCTTTAGAAGATATAATTTCCGCAAAGGGAGAAAAGGGTGGCTTCGTAATTATTTGCGACGGAATTGAAGACGTGCACAACTTAGGCTCGATTATAAGGGTAGCCGAATGCGCAGGTGCAGACGGCGTAATAATCCCCTCCAACAATTCAGCGTCCGTTACCGAAGCAGTCGTTCGCATTTCGGCAGGGGCGGCAAACCATATGAAGGTGGCAAAGGTAAATTCCATAAACAGAGCCATCGATATTTTAAAGGAAAACGGCTATTGGCTATACGCGTTAGAAGCTGACGGAACTGATATTTACAAGGCAGATTTAAAGGGTAGCGTCGCTTTAGTTATAGGCGGAGAAGATAGTGGCGTAAAGCGCTTAACCCGTGAAAAGTGCGACTTTACCTTATCGCTTCCCTTAAAAGGTAAGGTAAATTCCTTAAACGCTTCCGTAGCGTTGGGTATCGCCGCGTACGAGGTATTAAAAACTAGATTATGATTAGTGACGAAAAGTTAATTGACCTTTATAGGCAGGGCGATAAATACGCCTTGGACGAGCTTTTGCTTCGCTATAAAAGCAAGGTTTTGGCAATAGCCCGACGCTTTTTTTTGTCGCGTACCGAAACGGAGGATTTAGTGCAGGAAGGTATGTGCGGAATATATTCGGCAATAAATACCTATACCGAAAAAAACGGCGCAAACTTTTCAACCTACGCCCATACCTGTATAAGAAATCGCATAGTGGACGTGGTTAAAAGGGAGCAAGGCAATAAAAATTTTGCCTTAAACAATTCCTTGCCGATAGTAGAGGTAGGCGAAGAAATTTGCTCGTTAGACGAAAGCCCCGAAGAGGAGCTTATTAAAAAGGAAAACAGTAAGGAATTTTTGCATAAAATAAGCAGATACCTTTCCTCGTTTGAATTTAAAGTAATAGTAATGTATATGGGCGGTTCAACGATGTCCGAAATAGCGTCGGCATTAGAAAAGCCCGTAAAAAGCGTTGATAACGCCCTAACCCGTTCAAAAAACAAGCTACAAAAACTTTTTAAATAATTTCACCGTACCGTTTAGCGTGGAATAACGGTTTTACTCTCGCAGTAATTTTTTTCACCGACGGAAATTAACGCTTGCAAAGGCAAGTATTTTAACGCCTAAGGAGACTTATATGGCTTACCTTGCATTTTACCGTACCTTTCGCCCTACTACTTTATCGGAAGTGGTAAGGCAGGAGCACGTCGTAAAAATTTTAAAAAATCAAATAGATACAGGCAAAATAGGGCACGCGTACCTTTTTTGCGGTCCAAGGGGAACGGGTAAAACCTCCGTTGCTAAAATTTTTGCAAGGGCAATAAACTGCGAAAACCCTCAAAACGGCTCTCCTTGTGGCTTATGCGAAACCTGCAAATCACTTTCTAAGGGCTCTAATTTAGATATTACCGAAATCGACGCGGCTTCAAACAACGGCGTAGACGAAATGCGTGATTTAAGGGAAAAGGTGCAATATCCCCCCGTTGCAGGCAAATATAAGGTTTATATTATAGACGAAGTTCATATGCTAACCTCGTCCGCCTTCAACGCAGTTTTAAAAACCTTGGAAGAGCCTCCCCGTCACGCAGTATTTATTTTGGCTACTACCGAACCGCAAAAAATCCCTGCAACCATACTTTCCCGCTGTATGCGCTTCGACTTTAAATTAATTCCCCAAAAGGATTTAGAGGAGCATATTAAAAGGGTATTTGACAAAACGGGTAAGGAATACGAAGATTCTGCCGTATCCGCAATAGCAAGGGCAGGCGCAGGTAGCTGTAGGGACTGTTTGTCTATCGCAGATATGTGTGCTTCCTATTCGCAGGGCAAGCTTACTTATCAAGATGTAAACGCCGTTTTAGGCTCGGCAGATATTATTTCCGTTTCTCAAATTATAAACCAAATTTTACTCGAAAACGCGCCCGACGCGCTTTCTTTAGTAGAAAAAACCTTATCTATGGGTAAGGGGGTAGGCGTTCTTATTAAGGATATGCTTTCCCTTTTAAACAATATTGCCATTATTAAAATGTGCAAAAACGCAAGGGAAATAGTAAATTTACCCGAAGAAACCTTTGCTACCCTGCAAAGCATTGCGCAAAATGCTGACGGACATAAAATTTTAAGGGTTACCGAAGTATTATCTAAGGCGGAAACCGATATGCGCTACGCCTTAAACGGAAGAATTACATTAGAAACTGCCGTTTTAAAATGCTCTATGCCTTCAAGCGATTATAATATCGACGCGTTAATAGGCAGAATAGCAAGCTTAGAAAAAAAGATTGCCGAAGGCGCAACCGTGGCAGTTAACGCAACGCCCGCTTTAACGCCCGCCGTAAAGCCTGTTGCGCCCATTGCTAATCCCGTTGCTCCAACTGCTTCAACGCCCGTTGCCGAGCAATATAAAAAATACGAGCAGACTAATTTACAAAAGTCGCAAGAAGAGGTTATTCAACAAGCTACGCCCAACCAAAAAGCAAGCGCAAGGCTTTCGTCCTTTGAAGAAAGTGATAACCCCTTCGCTCAAGGGGAGGTAGCGCAAGCGCCTGCCGTAACCGCGCAAGCTCCCACAAAGCCTACCGCGCAAGCGTCCTTGTGGGATAACGGCGCAGAAATCAAAGCAAGGCCCGCCCCTGCGCAAGTAGACAAAAAGAATATTTTTGCAAAATTTTTACGCCTTTTGCGTGAGCGCAAAATCGTGCTTTTGTTTTCGCTTTGTATGGATTTAGATAACTTCTTTGAAGGCGATAAAATTATTTTTACCACCAAAACGGAAACCATTTACAGGGCGCTTAATAAGGACGATAATAAAAACATTATCGCAACTACCCTTGCAGAGCTAGGCGTATTCGATCACGAGGTTCGCTTGCAACAGCAAGGGGAAAACAAAATGGACGGGGCAATAGCAAAGCTAAAGCAAAACTTTGGCGACATAACTATAAAATAGTAAAAAACGGATAGTTAGGTAATAAAAAACAATATTTAAAATTAAAATAAAAATACAAAAAATCGAGGAATTTAAATTATGGCGTTTAATAGAGGTGGAATGAACAATATGCAAGGGCTTATGAAGCAAGCTCAAAAAATGCAAGAGCAAATGCAAGAGGCAGACGCAGAGCTTGAAGAATTAGAAGTAGTAGGCGTTTCCGGTGGCGGTGAAGAAGGCGACGAAACCGTAGTAGTTTATATGAACGGCAAAAAAATTATAAACGGTATTGAATTTGGCAGTAAAATTGCCGAAATGGTAGATTTATCCGACCAAGACGACGTTGAAATGCTTGAAGACTTAATTATGGCGGCTATTAACGACGGCTATAAAAAAGCCGACGAGGTTTACAATAAAAAAATGGCACCCTTTGGAAATATGGGTGGCTTAGGCGGACTTTTATAAGGTGGATTCGTGGATTTTGTAATAGAACCTATAGGAAAACTGAAAAACGAATTTAGAAAGCTTCCCGGCGTTGGCGAAAAAACTGCGCTCCGCTATGCTTATAAAATTATAAATATGACGGAAGAAGAAGCAAAAGCCTTTGCGCAAAGCATAATCGACTGCAAAAAAAAGGTGCGCTATTGCAAAATATGCGGTAATTTTTCTGAAGAAGAAACCTGCGAGGTTTGCAAAAAGCGCGACAAATCGGTTATTTGCGTAGTCAAAGAGCCTAAAGACGTTATCGCAATGGAAAAATTGCACGAATATAAGGGCGTGTACCACGTTTTGCACGGCGTATTAAGCCCCTTAAACGGAATCGGCCCTAATGATATTCGCGTTAAGGAATTGCTTGCAAGAATATCGGAAGAGGTCGTTGAAGTTATAATGGCAACCAACCTCGACGTAGAAGGTGACGCAACGGCTATGTATATAGCAAAGCTTTTAAAGCCGTTAGGCGTAAAGGTAACTCGCCTTGCGCACGGCATCCCCGTCGGTAGCGAAATTGAATTTACAGATGCAAGCACCTTAACGCAAGCGCTTTTTGACAGAAAGCAAATTTAATTTATATCACGCTTTACCGTCGCGCTACGCTTTTTAGTTATTTAAAATCCCTTGCAAATGCTTGCTCAAGAATAAAAACAAGGAAAAGGTTATGAATATTTCCGTTTTAGGATGCGGAAGATGGGGCTCTTTTATAGCCTGGTATCAAGCCGTATATCTCAAAAATAAAGTAATAAACTGGGGTATGGAGGGACAGCCTTCGTACGAGGTTTTAAAAAATACAGGCAAAAACGAATACGTCGAATTAGATAGCAGTATCGAGCTTTCTTGCGATTTGCAATACGCTTTAAGCCAATCGCAAATAATCATAATTGCAATAAGCGCGCAAGGACTGCGTGGCTTTATGCAACAGGTAAAAAAATACGACTTATCCAACAAAAAGTTCGTGCTTTGTATGAAGGGCGTAGAAGAATCAACGGGTAAACGCCTTTCGGAGGTTATGATAGAAAGTGGCGTCGATAAAAACGATATTGCCGTATGGGTTGGCCCGGGGCATATTCAAGCGTTTACCGCAGGCATCCCCAACTGTATGGTTATTGATAGCTACAACGAAGAATTAAAAAAATTCTTGGCAGATTCGTTTAAAAGTAATTTAATCCGCTTTTACTACGGCAACGATATTATCGGTACTGAATTAGGCGCAGCGGCTAAAAACGTTTTAGGTATTGCCGCAGGCGTGTTGGACGGAAGCGGATACGGTAGCTTAAAGGGCCCTTTAATGGCAAGGGGCGCAAACGAGGTTGGCAGATTAATTCAAGCTATGGGCGGTAACTTTAATTCCGCTTACGGCTTGGCGCATTTAGGCGATTACGAAACTACGCTCTTTTCCGAATTTTCCCATAACAGAAGGTATGGCGAAATGATGGCGCACGGCGCAAAATTCGAAAAGCTTGCTGAAGGCGTTATGACGGCTAAGGCGTTAAAAAAGCTCGGCGAAAAATACGGGGTGGACTTGCCTATAACCAACGCCGTTTACGAAGCGTGCTTCGAGTCGAACGCCTTTTCAAGCGGTGACGGGGCTAAAAATTGTATGCAAATAATTTTAAAATTATTTGAACGCCAAACTAAATCCGAATTTTAATTTTACACTACCGTAATTTTAAGACAAAAAAGTATTAAAAAATTAAAAAAAGATATAAAAGAAGGAAAATATTTTGATTAGAACTGACTTAAGAAACGTGGCTATAATCGCGCACGTTGACCACGGCAAAACAACGCTGGTTGACGCAATGTTAAAACAGGGCAACACCTTCCGCGATAATCAAGCGGTAGAAGATAGGGTTATGGACTCCAACGCCATAGAGCGTGAAAGGGGCATAACCATCCTTGCAAAAAACACCTCAATTAACTATAAAGGCGTAAAAATAAACATTGTCGATACCCCCGGCCACGCCGACTTTTCGGGCGAAGTGGAACGCGTAATGATGATGGTAAACGGCGTTCTCGTTTTAGTTGACGCCGCAGAAGGCCCTATGCCTCAAACTCGCTTCGTTATGCAAAAGGCGTTAGAAATGGGGCACAGATTAATTATAGTCGTTAATAAAATCGACCGTCCCGACGCTCGTTTAAACGAGGTACAAGACGAAATTTTAGAGCTTTTGTTAGAATTAGACGCTTCCGACGATCAGCTTTTAAGTCCCGTGGTATGGTGCTCGGGCAGAAACGGCACCGCTACCTTGGATTTAAGCAAAGAGGGAACGGATTTAGTTCCCCTTTTCGAAACTATACTTTCCCATATTCAGCCAATGGAGGTGGACGACGAAGGCCCTGCCCAGCTTCTTTGTTCTTCTATCGACTATAACGATTACGTCGGCAGAATCGGCATAGGCAGAATTGAAAGGGGCGTTATTAATCAAGGGCAAAGCGTAGTCGTAACAAACTACAACAATATCCACCTTAAAGCCCCCGGTAAAATCGTAAATTTATATCAAATCGAAGGTTTAACTCGCACCCCTTGCGAAACGGCAAAAGCAGGCGATATCGTTTGCTTTTCGGGGCTTGAAAAAATTAATATCGGCGATACGGTATGCGCTCCTTCCTGCCCCGAGCCTCACAAATTCGTAAAAATTACCGAGCCTACCGTAGAAATGACCTTTTCAGTTAACGATTCCCCCTTTGCCGGCAAGGAAGGTAAGTGGGTAACCACAAGGCACCTTCGCGATAGGTTGTTTAAAGAGCTTTTAAAGGACGTTTCCTTAAGGGTAGAAGAAACGGACTCCGCTGATTCCTACCGTGTTTGCGGTAGGGGCGAAATGCACCTTTCTATCTTAATCGAAAATATGCGCAGGGAAGGCTATGAATTTCAGGTTTCTACGCCTAAGGTTATGTTCAAGGAAATCGACGGCGAAAAATACGAGCCTATCGAACGCCTTATCGTTGATGTCCCCGACGAAGCAACGGGCGCGGTATTCCAAAGTATGGGCAACCGCAAGGGCGAGCTTTTGCATATGAGCGCAATCGGCAACCGTACCCGCTTGGAATTTATCGTTCCTGCAAGGGGATTATTCGGTTACAAAAGCGAATTTTTAACCTCTACCAAGGGCGAAGGCGTTATGAACAGCATATTCTTTGAATATCAACCGTATAAGGGAGAATTTTCTCGCAGAGATACGGGCTCGTTAGTCGCTTTCGAAACGGGCGAAGCAGTAACCTACGGCCTTTTCAACGCGCAGGGCAGGGGGGCTTTATTTATAACTGCCGGTACTCCCGTTTACGAAGGTATGGTAGTTGGCGAAAATCCCAAAAACGAAGATATTAACGTAAACGTTTGCAAAACCAAGCACTTAACCAACACCCGTTCATCCTCTTCAGACGACGCTTTGCGTTTAATTACGCCCAAAAAGATGAGCTTGGAGGAATGCTTGGAATTTATTTCCGACGACGAGCTTTTAGAAATAACCCCCAAAAACATCCGTATTCGCAAGCGTATTTTAGATAGCGAGCTTCGCGCAAAGGCAAAGGCAAAAGAGCGTAAGGGCTTGCAATAAATTTTAGCCGTCGCTAAAAACTAAGCATTTTATTGCATAACGCATCATAAAATAATACCGCCGTAGGTAAATCGGCGGTATTTTTTTATTTATCCGTCCATCGCTTAAGTGGAAGGCACAGCAAATCGTAAAATAGCGTAATTTGCTCTAATTTTTTAAAATAAGAGGGGAAAAATGGAAGAAAAGAATAGCCAAAATCACAGTATAATTATCGAACAATGCAAAAAAATTTCGGCAACGGCAATCGAAAGGGTAGAAGGCTTTTCTGCGCAACAAATAATTTTATCCTATTCAAACGGAAAAATTTTTATTTCGGGCAACAACTTAAAAATAATAAATTTTTCATCCTCGACGGGCGCATTTTCGGCAACGGGCGAAATTTTTGCCGTAAAATACGGGGTAAAGGGCGCAAAATTTATGCAAAAAATTTTTAAGTAATTTATGTATTTTTTTATATTTTTAATATGCCTTTCGCTAGGAATTGTAAGTGGCGTTTTTTACGACTTTTTGTATGTTATTCGCGCCATAGTATGCGGTGTAAACAAAAATTCATATACCTTAAAGGATAAAATTTTTATTGCCTTTTGCGACGTTTTGTACTTCGTTGCGCTAGCAATATCTTTTATATTTTTATCCCTCGTTTTTAACTTTTACACGCTTCGCTTTTATATGATTTTAGGTTGCGCAATAGGCGCGCTATTATATTTTAAAAGTTTTCATTTATGTATTGCTTTTTTTATAAAAATGGTGTATAATAAAATAAATAAGGTAAAATTAAAGCAAAAGTAAAAAGCAAACAAAACGCGCTTTCTTTTATTTTACCTTAAAGGAGAATATTTTGACGGAAGAAAAACGCAACAGAATACTTGCAGCGCTAACGGTAAACGCAGTTTTATTATTCGTAATTTTAATAATCGTTTGGGTATACCAGCTTATTACTATCGTCGTTTTAATAAATCATAAAGCGAACATCCAACAGCAAATAACGCAGTACGAAGAACAAATTAATAACGCACAGTCAAAACTTGAAGAGTATCAAACGGAAGAGTGGTTACGCAATAAGGCGTACGAATACGGCTTTGTATTCCCCGGAGAAGATTAATGAAGTTAGCGGCAATAGATATTGGCTCAAATTCCGTTCGTCTATTAATTTCGGCGAACGGAAAAATTTTATTTAAGGGAGTAAACACTACTCGCCTTGGCGAAGGTCTTGCAAAAAGCGGTAAGCTTTTACCCGAGGCAATACTCCGCACGGCAAACGCAGTTGCGCAATATTTTGCAAAGGCGCAAAGTGAAAATTGCCAAAAAATTTATGCTTTTGCCACGGAAGCAGTTCGTTCTGCGCAAAACGGACAAGACTTCGTCGATAAGGTTAAACAGCTTTGCAATTTGCAAGTAGAGGTTTTATCCGGTGAAGAGGAAGCAAAGGTAGGTATTTTAGGCGCTCTTGGCGCATCTGACGGCGGAATAATCGATATAGGCGGTGCGAGCACCGAAATTATTATTCAAAATTGCAATAATTTAATTTATTCAAAAAGCGTAGGCGTAGGGGTGGTTCGGCTTTACGATTTGGCTAAAAGAGAGCCCGAAGCTTTAGAGCAGGTAATTTTGCAAAAGCTACAGCAATTTAAAGGCGTACCTTTACTAAACAAGCCCTTTTATGCAATAGGCGGTACGGCAACTACTCTCGCTTCAGTAAAGCTTGGCTTACCCGTTTACGACGCTAAAAAAATAGACGGCACAAAGCTTTACGCGCAGAATATTAAGGCTTTAGCAGACTATTTTTTAACCCTTTCCGTTAACGACGTAAAGGATTTGCCCGGTATGGATCCCCGCCGTGCCGACGTAATAGGTGGCGGTGCGCTTTTATTGTACCACGCAATAAAAATGCTTAACATAGACTTCGTAACCGTATCGGAAAAAGACAATTTAGAAGGATTTTTAATTTTAAAAGAAGGCTGTTTATGAAAAATTTTTGGCTGATTTTCAATTTAATAATAAGCCTTGCGCTATGGGTAGCCGTAGGTTTTTGCTTCGTTTTGCAAACTAACGGCATAATTTTATATGTCCTTTTGCAAGTGCTAATTTATATTGCAATTTCAGCCGTAGCATTATATCTTTCCTTTATTTTGCACGAAGTAGGTCATTTATTTTTTGGCTCAATTTGCAAAATGGGCGTAAAAATCAATAAATTTTCCTTTCTTTCTCCATCCTTTTCCTGTTCGGTAAATCCCCAAACGGATAAGGGCGTAAGGTGGCGCTATTTTATAACGGTAATCGGTGGCTTAATTTTTAACCTATTGCTAATCGTAATAGGGGGAGTAGGCTTAAAGGTAAGCGCGCTTATTTGGCTTTGTCCGTTTGTGCCTGCTTCCTTTTACGTGCTGTTTTTAAATATTTTGCCATACGAATACGAAAGCGGAAAAACGGACGGATTAGTTGCCAACGAGGTTTTAAATAACAAAGATACAGCCAAGGTTTTGCTTGTGCTTTTGTGCGTTCAAGGTCAAATAAATTGCGGTAAAAAGCTGGAAGAAATTGACGAAAATATCATTTTAAACCTTCCTCAACTCCCCGAAGACGATATAAATTTTATATATTTAACGCAATTGCGTGCCATGTATTACGCAGCGAAGGGTGAGAGCGAAAAATCTGAAAAATACCAAAAAAGATACGAAGATTTAAAAATTTATTTATAGGAGAAAGTTATGAAGCTTTCTAAAGAAAAATTAAATACCATACTATACATTGCAATATTTGCAGCAACGATTTTAGCTTTTATTATTACTATAACCGTAAAAACAAATTTAGATGCAATCAAGAAAAAATTAGTGTATATATTAATGTATTGCATTTTCGTTCTAATTTGCATTTTGCCGTTTATCTGTACTTTTGCTATTGCGTTTAAGCATAAGGATATTAATAAAGATAATATCGTGGTAGTATGCATTTTAACTATATTAACCGTTGTAATAGCAATTTTTGTTTACGGCGACGGAAGTACTGTTCCCAACGGAACTAACAATATTTTTCAGTATGCAATAACAAAGCTTTATAAACAGCATTTCCGTTACGCTCAAATTTTTCTTTTCGGGGCTGCGGCTTTTTGTCAGCTAATTTCCGCCCTATCTTTTAAATCAAAGCCAATTAAAAAGCAAGAGCTTATATTGCAATTCGCATTAATGGCTTTATATTTAGTTGCATTAGGGGTTAATATTTTACTGTCAATTATATACTGGAATTATGTTCAAGCGGTAACAACCTTCGTATGTAACTTATTCGTAGTGGGTATAGGTGTGGTATTAACCGTTTTCGTACTTAAAAATAAATAAGCGTAAAAGCAAGTGGCAAGGCGTTTCGCCTTGCCACTAATTTTATATATTTTACAAATCGCTTGACAGTTTAATTTATAAAGTATTGCTGTAAATTAAAAGAAATATATCCGCAACCGAGTCAATAGGGGTAACCGAATTACCGCAAAATTTTTCGTCTTTACTTTATAAAGGGGGAGGGATGCGGAAAGTATACTAATTGCAATATATTACCAACCGTCCTATTTACTAAAAATAATTTCTTCCTTAATAACCTTGCTATCTTATAAAATAAAAACAAGTTTTGCCGTATTTATAGTGTGCGCTTTTTTTCGGTACAAAATTTGATAAATAGCGCGTTGCCCTTTAAGCGCTTTATAAGCAGGTCAGGTTTTGGACGAACAAGCCAATGCATAATAAAATTATTCGACCGCCACGTCATCAACGTGGTTAAATAATAGACGGCTGGATGCCTACGGAAGTTTTGGCTGCTATGGGGCGTAGGGTGTAGCAGTATATGTCAAAGCTTCGGGAGCAAATCTGCTCTTTCCTTTAGGGGGAGCAGTCTGTCCTGTGTTAAAACGGCCGCGCAGCGTCATCATCCAAAGTTCTCGTAATTATAGCTTACGCTTAAGGCTAAGTGCGGCCGGGCTGAACGCCCGGGAAGAATTTAAAAAGGTTTAAAGTGATTTAGAAGTGCGCCAACGGCGCACGATAAAAGGCTAATAAAGTAATAGTACAAATTTTAACTTTTACGCATAGAAATAGCCCGTACACTCGTACGGGCTTATAAACAAAAAAACGGTATTTTGGGGGTAACAATGGGGACAACTTTAAATTTTGTTCAATTTTAAGCAAAAAACGGGCAAAAATCAAACGATTTTGCCCGTTTTTCGTGCCTAAGAGCAGTAAAAAGGTGTGTAAATGTAGGTAAGAACAGTAAAAAGTACACCAGAAAGCTGCTCGATCAATTGGAATTTGACTATCTTTTCTTGTAAATTACAAGTTCGGGGTTTTCGCCGTTTTCCTCATACGAGCATATAAGAAGAAAGTCCATATTTGCAACTATACCAAAGCATATGCCGAAATCGCTTTCAAGCTGACTACCGAGATAGGCTTGCTTATCGTCGAGGAATTTTACTTTTTCCCCATTCGGAAGGCTGTATTCCATATTGACAAATTCTCCCGGCAGCACGTTTAACTTTTCTACCTTGGGCAAACCTTCGATATTCAAAAGTGTGTTGAGTTCGTCGATTAATTGGCGCTTGAATTCTTCAAGCTTTTCTTTTCCGCCTATTTCAGCATATC
>SVIM01000027.1 GCA_015069485.1 Clostridiales bacterium
CTAAACGAATGATGTAGTCATGTTTATTCATTGTTTTTCCTCCTGATGATTGTTGACTCCAATACTGGGAGGTTCGTGCGAGACTGTATTTGCACTAACCTCCCAGTTAGAATACAATCTCCAGTGTTTTTATTGTTTTCTTCATAAAGCAATCTCCTTTAAAATATTTATAATCAAGCCTTTTGGCAGATTATCTTTTAGATAAATTCTTATTTATCGGTGAGTTTATTATAACATAAAATAAAATTTAATTCAATTTGTTTTGCTTGGTAAAAGAAAACTCGACTTATTAAAAGACGAGTTTTATGATTTATTCAATTAAAATCCCTAATGGAAACGCCCATATTGCGCCCGCTTTTTATTAATTTTTAATTAGCCTTTTAAATCTTCGGAAGTGATTTCTTTGTAGCTTGCGCTGGTTGCATTATTATTTAATACTACAACGTATAAGCCTTGAACGTCTTCTTCTGCATCAATTTTAGCTTCAACTTCTTCTAAGTTTTCACAGCCGTTTACCCAAATCATAACGCCGTTGGTAGAGCCTAAAACGGTTACGGTTAAATCTACGGTTGCAGCGCCGTATTTATCCTTTAATTCGCCTACGGTTACGTATTCGTTGTTTTCTGCAGCTTCATTAATTTTGTCTGCATCGCCCTGTCCGATTCCGCAACCAGCAAAAGCCATAACTAAGGTTAAAACTAAAGCTAAAAGCATACCTAAAAAAGTCTTTTTCATTTCTTATCTCCTTTTCCCGCAAAAGCGGTTTAATTTTTGAATATTATACCACTTATAATATAATATGTCAATACACGTAAATTAAAAATTTATAAAATTTTAATTTTGCGCTTGAATATATAAATAAAATATGTTAAAATAGTAAAAAAGTTGCGGAGAGAATATGGACGAAAGATTTAGCCGAACGGAAGTGTTGTTAGGTAACGGCGCGATTGAAAAATTGAAAAATAAATGCGTTGCCGTGTTTGGCGTTGGCGGTGTGGGTGGCTATTGCGTGGAAGCTCTTGCCCGTAGCGGTATTGGTAAGCTAGTGTTAATAGATAGCGACACCGTTCATTTATCAAACCTAAACAGACAAATAATTGCGCTTGAAAAAACCGTTGGCAAGCTTAAGGTGGAAGCGTTTAAAGAAAGGATTATGCAAATTAATCCCAACGCGCAGGTTGAAGCTATTGCTGAATTTTTTACCCCGAACAATTCGCACCTGTTTGATTTTAGCAAATACGACTACGTGGTTGACGCCGTTGATACCGTTACCGCTAAAATAGAGCTTGCTTTAAAAGCAAACGAAAGTGGCGTGCCTATAATTAGCAGTATGGGCGCAGGCAACAAACTTGACGCCACTAAATTTGAGGTTGCCGATATTTATTCTACCTCCGTTTGCCCCCTTGCAAGAGTTATGCGCAGGGAGCTAAAAAAACGCGGAGTTGGTGCGCTTAAGGTGGTGTATTCTAAAGAAGAGCCCGTACTATCTGCCGCTGAATACGAAAACGGAAAGGCCGTGCCTGCAAGCTGCGCCTTCGTACCCTCGGTTGCAGGGCTTATAATTGCAGGTGAGGTCGTTAAGGATTTAATTAAAAAATAGCTTGCTTATTAAAAAATAATTGTCCTTTCAAAGCGTAAAAAATTGGGAAGTTATGGTAAAAAATTTTCCATTTTAAAGCGTAAAAATTTGGGCGGTTAAGGAAAATCTGCCATTAAATTTGGGCGGGTTTAGAATAAAATTTGCACTATTAAAGACACAAAAATTTGAACTTTTAAGGTATAAAATTTGGGCGGTTGCGAAAATTTCGCAACCGCCCTTAATTAATTTTTTAAGCTTATTCAAATAAATCGGTAGATAAATAACGCGTGCCGTTATCGGGTAAAATTACGGCTATTTTTTTATTTTTATATTCTGCCCGTTCGGCTATTTGCGTTGCGGCGTGCAAAGCTGCGCCGGAAGATATTCCCACAAGCAAGCCTTCGGTTTTAGCAACCGTGCGGGCGGCGTTGTACGCCTCTTCAGTTTTAACGCATATAACCTCGTCGTAGATATCGGTATCGAGCGTTTTAGGAATAAAGCCTGCGCCTATTCCCTGAATTTTGTGCGAGCCTGAAACGCCCTTTGAAAGCACGGGGGAGTCGAACGGTTCGACTGCAATAATTTTTATTTTTGCGTTCTTTTCCTTTAAAAATTTACCTACGCCGGAAATTGTTCCGCCCGTACCTACACCGCAAACGAGAGCGTCTATTTGCCCGTCTGCTTGCTCCCAAATTTCTTTACCCATCGTTAAATAATGCGCCTTTGGATTAGAAGGATTTTCAAATTGCCCCGCTACTATGGCGTTTTTAATTGAATTTTTTAATTCTTCTGCCCTATTGATTGCCCCCTGCATACCAAGCTTGCCGTCCGTTAAAACTAGCCTTGCGCCATAGGAAGAAATTAAGGTTTGACGCTCCTTACTCATATTGTCGGGCATAACGATTATTACGGTGTATCCGCGCTGTGCGCCGATTGCCGCAAGCCCTATGCCGGTGTTGCCACTTGTTGGCTCTATGATAGTTGCGCCCGTAGATAGCGTGCCGTTTTCTTCGGCGTCCAAAATCATTTGTAGGGCTACCCTATCTTTAATTGAGCCAGTTAAATTAAAGCCTTCTACCTTTGCCAAGAGCGTAGCGTTTAAGCCGAATTTTTTAGCGTAGTTATTTAATTTTAAAAGTGGCGTGTTGCCAACCAAGCTTAAAGCGTCCATATTTTTACCTTTTAATTATTATATATTAGCATAGTTAAATAGTCAAACAAATAAAAGCCCTTCGGTATGAAAGGCTTTTATTATAAGTTATTTATGCGCTTGCTAAAATATTCGTCGCTTCTGCCGTTTGCACGAAAGTTAAAAACGCTTGAGTTAAATCGTCGCTATTAAGCGCGGCTACCCTTCTGCCAGTTTGCCCGTAAACCTCGACGGGAATTAAATTTCCTACAACGGTAATATTATCTACCATATTGTCGCCACAAGGCAAAATTATATCTGCGTTGCCGTCCTGCATAACCTTTGCAGTAAAGCTTGCTATATAATAATACGCGTCGTTAGTGCTTGCGCCAGTATAGTAGGAATAGGAAATATCGCTATACGCTATTCCGTTTTGGTCGCAATAATTTTTAAAGCCTTGCGTGAGAGTGGAAAGCTTTGCTTCGGTAATAAATCTTCCCCAGCCTGCAATAACTAACTGATCTTCTTCGTTATCCCCTTCGGGAAGCTCGGGATCTTCTACTTCTACCTCAAGCCCGTTTGCAACCTCGTACGCAGTTTCACGCAAGGATTGCAATACCGCTTCGTCGGTAATAGTGCCTGCGTATTGCGTTTCTCTTACATCTGCCCCTAAAATAGTTGCGGCGTGCACGCAAGCGCCCAAGTAAGAGCCTGCGTAAGACTGATGGTGATTATCGGACGCATATAAATTAATAGACGAGCCTTCTTGATAAAGTTTAGTAAACGCCTTGCCCACTTGGGAAACGCTTACGCCCGTTGCAAGCGCGGCGTTTTCGTAGCCTTCACGCACCGCCATTTCCATTTGAGGAATCGTATAGCCGTAGCTGGGCGCAGATTTTAAATAACCCCAAGTAGAATATAAATAAATTTGCGCATCTGCTTGCGTTTCTTCTATTTTTTGCTTGAGATTAGTTACGCCCGTTAAAAATCTTTGATAGTTTGTAAAAGCGCAGGTGCTTTGCTCTTGTAAAATTACAAAATCAAAATCGTTGCGGGCGTTTAAAAGTAAATCTACTTGCTTACCGCACGCGTCGGTGGCTTTTGCATGGTTTTCAAGGTACCAGCCGGGGCCCGTTATTGAATAGGTTTCTACGTAATAGCCCAAATCCTTAACGATATTATCAAAAATTTCGGGCACGCGGTTAGTATAAGTAAAGCTGTTGCCTATAAATAATACGCGAATCTTATCCCATTCTTCAGGGTAAAAATCTTCGTCGTAGTGCCAGTAATTTCCGTCCTTTGAAAACAGTTCGTCGGGATTATTTATATCAAAAATGTTTTTATTAGAGTTAATATCCTGTTGCCAATACCAAAAGTTGGTTTCGGGGGCTTCTTCGCTATAATAATAAATATCGTTTGCGCTTCCGTTATATTCTATGCCTTCTTCAAACACGAATAAGTCGGTGCTTTCCGGCACGGCGTTTACGCCAACCGTTTCAATGCTAGGCTGTAAAACGAGCGTAAATACTTTTGTGTTTGCAAAGGCGTTATCGCCAAGGTTGGTTATTCCGTTTACTACGGTTACGCTTTGAATTTTATCTGCCTTGTCGCTCCAAGGGACTTCTTCGGGCGAAGCCCAATTTTTCATTGCACCTTGACCTTCTACCGTTAATTTATAGGTGGAATTACCGTTACGGGTAAGCGTTGCTATTACGCTTGAATCGCCGTTTTGCGATATATCCCACGATTTTGTACCACACCCTGCAAGCCCGATTACGCTTGCTAATAAAGTGCACGCAGTTAAGCATATGCAGGCAATTTTAGTTTTCTTGTTCATATTTATACCTCCTATCAAGACAATTATATACCAAATTATTTAATTAATCAATACTATTATTAAATTTTTTTATAAAAAAATGCGGACTTGCCGTCCGCATTTTATTTGTTTTTGTTACTATTTTTTTCGCCGTCTTCTTCGTCGTCAAATTCTTGTTCGTCGGCGCTTACGCTTATAACTGCTTCGATTTTTTGAAGCACGGCGTCTAAACCAAACCTTGTTTGCGAAGAAGTTGCAATTATATTTTCGGTGCCACATTTATAAATTGCAGCTATGTTTTTAAGGCTTTTTTGCTGTTGACTGCGCGAAAGCTTATCTGCCTTAGTTGCCACGATAGTAAAGGGAATTATGTGATAGTATAAATATTCCAGCATTTGCCTATCGTCTGCAGTAGGATCGTGGCGAATATCGCAAAGTGAAAAAACGTGGGTGATTTTATTTTTTTGCGCAAAAAACGCGTCTAAGGTTTTTGCCCATTTTGCCTTTTCTTCCTTTGAAACCTTTGCATAGCCGTAGCCCGGTAAATCCGCCAAAATAAATTCGCCAAAATCAAAGTAGTTTACAAGCCTGGTTCTGCCCGGCGCTTGCGAAACCTTTGCTAATTTTTTTTGATTTGCAAGCATATTTATAAAGCTTGATTTACCAACGTTTGACTTACCGCAAACGGCAATTATAGGCTTTTCGGAGGTGATAAACTGGTCGGCGCACGCCGCGCTAGTTATAAAGGTTGCATTAGTAATTCTTAGCATATGTCCCCCAATTAGAGCCCTACTATGGCCGATTTAAATACGGTATCCACGCTGCTTACGGGGATAAAGTTGAGCTTAGATTTTATATTTTCGGGGATTTCTTGCAAGTCCTTTTGGTTTTCTTCGGGGATAATAACGTCGGTGATACCTATGCGGTATGCAGCGAGCGCCTTTTCCTTTAATCCGCCTATAGGAAGAACCTTTCCGCGAAGGGTAATTTCACCCGTCATTGCAACGGATTTTTTTACGGGCTTATGCGTGAAGGCAGAAAGGATTGCAGTAGCCATGGTTATGCCCGCGCTGGGGCCGTCCTTGGGAGTTGCGCCTTCGGGCACGTGAACGTGAATATCCGTTTTTTCAAACACGGAATAATCTATGCCGTATTCGTCACAGTTAGAGCGAATATAGCTTATTGCCGCCCTTGCGCTTTCCTTCATAACCTCGCCAAGCTTGCCCGTAAGTAAAATGTCGCCCTTGCCTTGCATTGCGGCAACTTCAATGGTTAAAGTAGTTCCGCCAACGGCAGTCCAAGCAAGCCCCGTTGCCGCGCCAACCTGATCTTGTTGCCAAATATCGTTTTCGCTATCGTAGCGTTTAGTTCCTAAATATTCTTCTAAATCGCCTACGGTTACGGTTTGAGGAAGGAAATTTTCGCCTGCCTTTTTAACGGCAACCTTACGGCAAACGGTGTCGATTTTTCGCTCTAACGAACGCACACCCGCTTCCCTGGTATAGCCTGCAATTATTGCGTTTAAAACCTCTTCGTTAAGGCATATATCCGCCTCTTCAAGCCCGTTAGCCGTACGCTTTTTAGGCACTAAATAACGCTTTGCGATTTCTACCTTTTCTTCTTGAGTGTAGCCGTTAAGCTCTATAAGCTCCATTCTGTCAAGTAACGGTGCGGGTATTCCCTCCAAGCTGTTAGCCGTGGTTATAAATAAGATTTTAGATAGGTCGTAGGGTACTTCTAAATATCTGTCACGGAAGGTGGAGTTTTGAGCGGGGTCTAAAACCTCTAACAGCGCGCTTGCAGGGTCGCCACGCATATCGGAGGAAAGCTTATCGATTTCGTCCAAAAGGAAAACGGGGTTTATTGAGCCCGAGTTTTTAAGCGCGGTGATAATTCTGCCCGGCATAGAGCCGATATAGGTTTTTCTGTGTCCCCTTATTTCGGATTCGTCCTTGACGCCACCAAGGCTCATACGGACGAAGTTGCGACCAAGCGCCCTTGCGACTGATTGCGCTATGGAGGTTTTGCCGACGCCGGGAGGCCCAACGAAGCATAAAATAGGCGCGTTCATACCGCCCGTAAGCTTTAATACGGCAAGGTATTCGGTTATTCTTTCTTTAATTTTTTCCAAGCCGTAATGGTCTTCGTTTAAAATTTTAACGGCGTCGGAAAGGCTTTGCGTATCGGTGGTTTGCTCCGTCCAAGGAATATCTAAAAGCCAGTCCAAATAAAGCCTGATTACATTATATTCGGGGCTGGACGAGTGCATCCTTCCCATACGGGAAAGCTCCTTTAAAGCCTTTTGCTCCACTTCCTCGGGCATGCCCTTTTCTAATATTTTTTGCCTAAGCTCGTCCTTTTCCTCCTCGTCGTCGCCAAGCTCTGCATGAATTGCTTTAAGCTGTTCGCGAAGGTAATATTCTTTTTGGTTTTTATCGATATTTTGCCTTACGGTCGCTTGAATTTTACGCTCTAAACGCATAATTTCAAGCTCGTCGTTTAAGCATTTTTCGATTATACGAAGCCTGTCCACAATACGCTCTCTTTCTAAAAGCTCTTGCTTTACCTGTAACCTTAAAGGCATATTGTGCGCGGCGATATTAACTAAAATATCGGGGTCGGAACAGCTTTCAAGCTGTGATATTGCTTCCTTTGAGAAATGATTTTCGCTTGAAGCGATATCCTTTAAAATATCCTTTGCCGTGCGGAAATACGCCTCCTCCAAGGTTGAGTCGGAGCGAATAGTTTTTATTTCGTCAACTACCGAAAGGAAGGTTCCGTCCATATATATGCGCCTTGCACGGGCGCGGTAAAGCCCCTCCACCAGCAATCTTACGCTGTTGGAAGGAAGCCTTGTAATTTGCTTTATTTTTACTACCGTGCCTACTTCGTAAATGTCTTCGGGTGAAATTTCCGTTTTGCCAGCATCCTTTTGGGCGCACACGAAAAGGCGCATATCCATTTCGGATGCGCGCTTAATTGCCGCAAGCGAAGCTATTCTGCCTGCGTCGAACGATGCGACTGTGTTAGGAAAAAGTACCCTGCCACGAAGGGCTACAACGGGCATTTCGTTAGGTGTATTAATTGCCATAATTTTTGCCTTTTAAAATTGGGGGAAGCGAACTCCCCCCTATAGTATTACCGATTTAAGCGGTTTTTTTGTATATAATTTTAGGTTCTGCCGAACGGCTTACACACTCTTTTGTTACAATGACTTCTTCGACGTTTTCTTCAGAGGGAATTTTATACATTACTGAAGTCATAAAGCTTTCAATGATGGTTCTAAGTCCCCTTGCGCCCGTTTTTAATTTAATTGCCGTGTTAGCAATTTCACGCACGGCGTCGTCTTCTACCGTGAGCTTAACCCCGTCGTAGCCGATAAGCTTTTGATATTGCTTGATTATTGCATTTTTGGGTTGAGTTAAAATGCTTACCAACGCGTCTTCGTTTAACGCGTGCAAGCTTACCACGATGGGAACACGGCCGACAAATTCGGGAATTAAACCAAATTTAGTCAAGTCTTGGGGCTTAACTTCGGCAAGCATTTCGTAATTTGCATCCCCCACGGACTTAACTTGACCGCCAAAGCCCAAGGAAGAATTATCCTTGCGCTTTTGCACTATTTTGTCTAACCCTACGAACGCTCCACCACATATAAATAAAATGTTCGTGGTGTCTATGCGCAAGCACTCCTGCTGAGGGTGCTTTCTTCCGCCCTGAGGTGGAACGTTTGCAACTGTGCTTTCAATTATTTTTAAAAGCGCCTGCTGAACGCCCTCACCGGAAACGTCGCGAGTTATAGAAACGTTTTCGCTCTTTCTTGCAATTTTATCGATTTCGTCGATATATATTATGCCTCGTTCTGCGCGGGAAATATCGAAGTTTGCATCTTGAATTAATTTTAAAAGGATATTTTCAACGTCTTCGCCAACGTAGCCTGCTTCGGTTAAAGCCGTTGCGTCGGTGGTTGCAAAGGGTACGTCTAAAATTTTAGCAAGCGTTCTTGCAAGAAGCGTTTTACCGCTTCCCGTAGGGCCGAGCAAAAGGATGTTGCTCTTTTCAATTTCAACGTCGCTATCCTTATCTATTCCGTTGTTAATTCGTTTGTAGTGATTGTATACGGCAACGGATAAAACCTTTTTGGCTTCGTCTTGCCCGACGATATATTTATCAAGCTCTTCCTTGATTTCTACGGGCTTTTTTAAAGCGATGGGAGCAACGCCTTCTTGAGCCACGTCCTTAATCATATCGAAGCCGATTTCTATACATTCGTCGCAAATGCAAGCGCCGTCTTGACCGGAAATAAGCCTTTTGGCTTCCCTTTCAGGTCTGCCGCAAAACGAACAGTATTTTTGTTCTTTCATTTATTCTCCAATTAAATTTAGAATTGTTAAGTTTAATTGCCCGCATACTATGGGCTAATGAATAAAGCTTTACTTGTTTACTCACTCACTATGCAAGGGAGTTTACTTTGCGTAAATGACCGAAGCAAAAGCAGAGTTTGACAAAGTATTGCGAAGCAAATATAAAGCTTGTAAAACTTTAGAGTTGCGAGCAAGACAAGGCGCGCGAGGCTTTATTGAGGGAGCGTACAATGAAGTACGCGACCGAAAATAAAACGCAAGCGCAACGCAGTATTGCGTGCTTGATTACCCACTCACTATGGGTAAGTGAATAAAAACTTTAGAGTTGCGAGCAAGACTAGGAAAACGAGCATTTTGCAAGGGAGTTTACTTAGCGTAAATGACCGAAGCAAAAGCGGAGTTTGACAAAGTATTGCGAAGCAAATATAAAGCTTGTAAAACTTTAGAGTTGCGAGCAAGACTAGGAAAACGAGCATTTTGCAAGGGAGTTTACTTAGCGTAAATGACCGAAGCAAAAGCGGAGTTTGACGATGTATTGCGAAGCAAATATAAAGCTTTTTAGCGTTTAGAGAACACCTTATCAATAAGCCCATACTCTAACGCTTCTTGGGCAGAGAGATAGTTATCTCTGTCGGTGTCGCGTTCGATTTCGGAAAGAGATCTGCCGGAATTTTCGGCAAGGATGGTGTTTAACTTGTTCTTTGTTTTTAAGATGTGCTCTGCTGCAATTTTTATGTCGCTTGCTTGACCTTGAGCGCCGCCTAAGGGCTGATGAATCATAATTTCGCTGTTAGGAAGAGCGTAGCGTTTGCCTTTAGTTCCGCTTGATAACAAGAACGCACCCATAGAAGCTGCCATACCGATACAAATTGTAGATACGTCGCACTTAATATAGTTCATGGTATCGTAAATTGCAAGGCCTGCGGAAACTGAACCGCCAGGGGAATTAATGTAAAGGCAGATATCCTTAGAAGGGTCTTTACCTTCAAGGTAGATAAGCTGTGCAACTACGGTGTTTGCAACCGCGTCGTCGATAGGGCCGCTTAAAAATATAATTCTATCTTCTAAAAGTCTTGAGTAGATATCGTAAGAGCGTTCCCCCCTTGAAGTTTGTTCAACGATGTAGGGAATTAATGCGCTTTTTTCGTTAAGCATAAAAATTTTCTCCTTAAATTTTAATAAAGTGGGTACTGCAATACTTTAAACAACCGCACGAAAATTTAGAATATAAGGTTTTTAAAAGCGGCTCGAATTATGCGAGCCGCTTTTACCTATATACCCAATTATATTACCCGTAAATTATTTAGTAACGAGTTCGTTGTTTGCCTTAAGGAAGTCAAACATTTTGGTAACTATAATGTCGCTCGCGATATATTCAACCTGTCTAGGGTCGATATTCTTTTTGTATTCTTCTGCCGTTTTGCCTACGGACTGAGCCTGTTCTGCAATTTTAGCGTCGATTTCTTCAGGTTCTGCCTTAAAGCCTTCAGCTTTTACGATTTTATCTACTACGAGCTGGGAAAGTACTCTGGGTTTAGCCTGTTGAGTGAACTGAGTTCTAAACTTAGGCATATCGATACCCATATAGTTCAAATAGTCTTCAAGCTTTAAGCCTTGATACATAAGGCGATAGCTGAAATCTTGAACCATTTTATCAATTTCCGCTTCGATCATAGCATCGGGAATTTCTACGGTTGCATATTTGCAAATTTCGGTGATAATGCTGTTTTCCGTTTCGTCTAAAGAGCGTTTATCCGCAGCCTTTTGTAATCTTTCGCGGGTTTTGGTTTTGTATTCTTCAACGGTTTCGCAGCCTGCGTTAGCCTTAACGTATTCGTCGTTAAGTTCGGGAAGCTGTTTGCCGGTGATTTTGTGAAGCTTAATTGCGAAAACTGCTTCTTTGCCCTTTAATTCGTCGGACTGATAATTTTCGGGGAAGGTAACGGTGATGTCCTTTTCTTCGCCGATGGACATACCTACAACCTGTTCTTCAAAGCCGGGAATAAACGCGCCGCTACCAAGCTCTAAATCGTATTCTTCTGCAGTACCGCCGGGGAACTTAACGCCGTTAACGCTACCGGAGAAATCGATATTAACGGTATCGCCGTTTTTGCAAGGTCTGTCGGTAACTTCTACGCTAGTTGCTTTGCGCGCAAGGAGCTTTTCAGCTTCGGCGTCAACGTCAGCGTCGGTTACATTATATTCATATTTGGTGATTTTTAAACCCGTATATTTTTCGATAACCACTTCGGGCTTAACGGGAACGGTTGCGATCATAACTACCTTTTCGTCAGATAAGTCTTCGATAGCAAGCTCGGGTTCGCCCACAGCGGTAAAGTTTTCCTTTTCCTTTTCCAAAATTTCGGGATAGTTGTTGGAATATAAGTAATTGAAAGCTTCGTCATAGAAAACAGCTTTGCCATAGTAATTTTCGATTACTGCTTTGGGTGCTTTACCCTTTCTAAAACCGGGAACGGTATATTTACCCTTGGTTTTGGCATAAGCCTGAGCAATTGCGGTGCTCCATTCTTCGCCTGTGAAGGTAATGGTAACTTTTACGGTGCTTTTTTCAGCAGGTGCTGTTACGTAATTCATATTAATCTCCTAAAAGTATATTGAAATTATTTTAATGCAACAATCATTTTAACACATAACTTTTATTTTTCAAAGCGTTTTGCAAAGCTTTAATCAATTTACTTTTTAATTTTTTTAATATATAATAGTGTATACAAGCAAAACACTTAACAGTTTAAGGTTTTTAACCTTATTAGGAGAACCATGCCCCAAGATGCATTCACATTAAAACACGTTATACAAGAGCTTGCCCCCTTGCTTATAGGTGGAAAGATTTCTAAAATAAATCAGCCCGAAAAGGATGAGCTTACACTTATTATATACACCAAAAAAGGCACGGTTAAACTAGAAATTTCTGCTCAGGCACAAAATAATAGAATTTCTTTATCGAACGAGGAGAAATTAAACCCCATAAACGCGCCGAATTTTTGTATGCTTTGCAGAAAGCATTTGCAAAACGCGCAAATTTTAGCCGTTGAACAGATTGGCTTTGAAAGAATAGTTAGATTCGATTTTTTGTGTAGCTCGGATTTTTCCGATTCTAAGGTTTCGCTTTACGCTGAAATTATGGGCAAGTACAGCAATATTATTTTGGTGGAAAACGGAATAATTTTAGGCGCGCTTAAATCGACTTCATTAGAAGAAAACACTAAAAGAATACTCTTTTCCGGGGCAAAATACGCTTTACCCAGCCCACAAGGAAAGGCTAACCCCTTAAATTTGGACGAGCTTGAAAACGCATTTTTACAAAAAAGTGGCGACACCGCTAAATTTATTTGCGCAAAAATTGAAGGCATAGCGTATTCCTCCGCATTAGAGATGGTGGAAAAATACGGCGAAGGGCTTACGGCGAAGAACCTTTACGATTATATTTTAGCAAAGCCTTCCCCCTGTATTGTTTACGAAAAGGGCGAGATGAAGGATTTTAAGGTGCGTTCGGAAAATAGCAACAAAAAATGCTTTGACAGCTTGTTGGAGGCGCAAACGGAGTATTACTCCTTCGTATACCAAAAAAAGACCTTTGAGGCGCAAAAAAGAAAATTAGAGGTTGCGCTTTTAAACAAGATTAAAAAGGTAGAAAAAAAGCTTGCGCTTATGCGACAAAAGCTTTTAGAGTGCGACGAAGCGGATGAAATTAAGCTTAAAGGCGAGCTTATTACCGCCAACATTTACCTTTTGCAAAAGGGGATGAAGGGCTTTGAGGCAACGAATTATTATAAGGAGGATTGCCCTAAAATTAAAATTGAGTTAGATAGCAACCTTACCCCTGCGCAAAACGCGCAAAGGTATTATAAAAGGTATGCCAAGCTTAAAAGGACCTTGGAAAATTTGTTAATTCAAATTGCCGATTGCGAAGACGAGCTTTTATATTTAAACTCGATTAAATCCAACATATATAGCGCTGAATTGCTTATTGACCTTTTAGAAACCGAGGAGGAGCTTGTTGAAATAGGCTTTATAAAAAAGGCTGACGGCAAAAAGAAAAAGCAACAAGCTTGCCCATTTAGAAGCTATAATTATTTAGGCTTTAAAATTTTAGCAGGCAGAAACAATTTGCAAAACGATAGGTTGCTTAAAGAAATTTTAGGGGAGGATATTTGGCTTCATACGCAAAAATACCACTCCTCTCACTTAGCTATTATTACTGAAGGAAGAGCCGTTCCTGACGAGGTTATTAAGGTTGCGGCGGAAATTTGCGCGTATTATTCGGACGGGCGCGACGGCAGCAAAATACCCGTTGACTACACTTTTAAAAGGTTTGTTAAAAAACCGCCTAAAAAGGCGCGCGGGTTTGTGATTTATACCGACTATAAAACGGCGCTTGCCGAGCCTAACGCCCACGAGGAGCTTAAAATTTGATGAAAAACGATGAAAATTTGACTGAAGAAAATTTAGAAAATTACAATAACATACACCTTTATATAGCAATAGTCGCCTGCGCTTTAACAGCCGTATTTTTTGGCTTAATTTTTACGCCTATGGGCGTTTATTCGCTAATAGTAGCCACCGTTTTTGCGTTAATTGCGCTAAATTTTATTAAAAAGCACAAAAAATATAAATGCAATTTTACTTGCAAAGCGGTAAATAGTGTTGCGCATATTTTATTCGGACTATGCCTTTTGACCTTTGTTTTAGGAATAATTGCCGCGGCGTTACAAGGTTAAAAATATATTTTAAAATATTCGTATAAATCGGCTAAAAAAAATCCATTATTAATATAAATGGACGAAATTTGCAACGCTATAATTACTAAACTTTGCGACTTGGGCGAGTTGGACAATTATTTAATTTTGGAAGAGCAAGAGCTTTTAGACGCCTTTCCCACAACTGCAGAAAAAAGCCCCGACGCTTTACGCGAAGCGCTTAATAAATTAAGGGCAAACGGCTTTATAGATATTAGATACGAGCGAGAAAATTTGTTTTGTATTGCCCCCTTAAAAAGAGCCGAAGTAAAAGATGCGACTGCGCCGATTAAAGGTGAAAAGGGGCTTAATAAATTTTACTTTTTTGCCGTGGGTTGCTTTTTGCTTGGATTTTTAGGCTCGTTATTAGGCGGAATTATTGCAGGGCTTTTTTAGGGTATGTTAAGTAAAAAGGAAAGCGAGGTTATGGGGGCGCTTTACGAGCTTTGCGACGGCACTAACGGCTGTATGGTTTCGGCGTTAGATATTATTTCCGTTTTGCCCGCCAAAAAAAATTACACCTGTGATGCGGTGGAAAGCATTATTTACGCGTTGCACTACGACGGATATTTCGACCTTATACTTTCAGAGCGCAAGGGGGAAAAGACCTACGTTATAACCTTAAAGGAGCAGGGCTTTGCCTTTAAGCGCAACGCAACGCAAAAGCAAAGAGATATTTATTTTAGAATTTTTTTAGCCTTTATAGGGGCGGTTGCAACCTTTATATTCGGTTTAATATTAAACGCAATTTTTTAAGATTTTGTTTTATAAAAGGGCGTTGGTTGGCACATATGCGCCAACCAACGCCCTAAATTATTATAATATTAAAAAGCTTAAATAGTGCGATTGCCGTTTATTTAAAGGAATTATATAACGATTTACAAGCCTTGTAGCCAAAAAGCTTATCGATAAAAACGAACAGATAAAACGCCGAAACACCGAGGGCAGTAACGGCGATATCTTCCATAGTGTCTGCCAAAGGCGAAGGCTCTCCCTCTACCCAAACGAAGCCGGGAGCAACGCCCTGCGCCGTATTGTTAAACAGAAAGTCGCCTATAAATTCAAACACTTCCCACAGCGCGGCAAGCCCCATTGCAAAGGCGAAAATTATTATAAAAAAGCCAAAGGGTTGCAAATTTTTTCCGCCCCAGTTAATTAAAAGACAGAAGATAATTACGCTTGCCAAAAAGCCGAAATAGCCGTGCAAAAGCAAATCTAACCAAGGGTACTTATAATAACCGCCCATTGCCGCCGCTATATCTGCCGAGACGAAAAGGTGCAGACATATTAGCCAAATTAAAAGTGGCGGAAAGGGCTTTTTTGTAATAATTCCGTAAAGCGGAAATAGCACGGTTGCCCCTGCGCACGCAAATATTTGAAAGTACATTAAAGGCTTTGTATTTTTCGTTTGCGTGTATATTACACAAACTATTAAAGTTAATAAAAAGGTAACAATAGTCGGCAACCATTGATTTAGGGCTTTTTTCAAATTTAAAATTTTTCTCCTTGACGGTGCAAACGCACGGTCCTACCCCTTTTACGCTTGGCTTTTTACATTAAAGGAGCGAAAAATTGTAACAAGCCCGAAAGTATTCTGTTTATCAAGCTTTTCCGTTTGCGGTTTAAAAGCGTTATTTCCTCCGAGTCGATAAAGGTTTGAACAAAATCCTTTTCCACTTCCTTCATAAAAGTAGGTTCGTCGGTATATATTCCGCACTCAAACTGTTGATAGAAGCTTCTAAAATCGACGTTGATAGAGCTTACAGTAACGCAGTTATCCGTTAAAAGACACTTTGCATGCACGAAGCTGGACTTCATACAAAATACTCTTACGCCACTATCTATAAGCTTTTCTGCATAATTGCGCGAAAGCCTATATACGTAAGGCTTATCGGGCACGTCGGGCAAAACTAACCTTACGTCTACCCCTGACTGCGCCTTTGCGGCAAGTAAACCGATTATTACGTCGTCGGGCACGAAATACGGCGTCATTATATAAATTTTAGCCTTTGCGCCCGAAATTTGATTTATATACACGCTTTTGCCTATTGGTTGAGAATAGTCCAACCCGTCGGCGTAAGGCGCTACTATCGAGTTGTTTTTGCAAGGCGTATAGTTATTTAAATAAATGGAATAATCTTCTTCTTTTTTGCTTACAAATTCCCATTGCCTAAGGAATATGTGGCAAATACCGTCGACTGCACTACCTTCGATTTTAACGCCTATATCCTTCCAGTAGCCGTACATTCTCTTTTCGTTAATGTACTCGTCGGCAAGATTTACACCGCCCGTGTAGGCAACCTTACCGTCTATTACGATAATTTTTCGGTGGTCGCGATAATTTAAGGCAACGTTAAAGCGGGGGATTAAACGGTTGAAGGATTGCACCTTTATACCTGCCTCCTTCATTTCTTTAACGGTTTTATTTAAAAGCGTGCGGTGGCTTCCCATATCGTCGTATAAAAGCCTTACGTCCACGCCCTCTGCTACCTTTGCCTTTAAAATATCTAAAGTCCTAGTAAGTAAAACGCCGTCGGCAACGATAAAAAATTCCATAAAAATAAATTTTTTAGCTGATTTTAATTTAAGTAAAACGTCGTCGAAAAGACTAGCCCCTGAAGGAAAATATTTTAAAGCGCAGTCGTTATAAGCAGGAAAATTACCTACCGTTTTTAAATAGATTAAATCGTTTTTAACCTCGTACTTGCGGGAAGATAAGTCGGCGCAGGGCGCTTTATATTTTTCCGTCCGTTCAAAAATTTCTTTATAGCGCTTTTTATGCCTACCAAAGAAAAACCGCTCGTCAGAAAGAATATAAAAAATAAAGCCAACGCTGGAAAATAACAGAATAAACATTATCCATACGGCTTTTGACTGTCCGCTTTTTTCGGTGGAAAGCACGTAGATGCAAGTTATTACGCTTAACGCAAAGGATACGATTACCACCCAATTAAAAACGTACGCGTAGCTATAATATAAATAAAGCGCTAAAGCTAGCTGAAGCACGATAAGCAACGCTAAAATTACCGTTTTTATAACGCCGAGATTGTTGCGTTCAGTTTTTATGCGGACAAGGCTTGCATCACGGGAAAAGACCTTTGACCTTACCTTAATTTTTTTAATTTTACCCATTGCGCACCCCCGTTAAATTAGAGGCCTCTTCGTAAATTCTTCTTATTCTGTTTACGCTAAATTCTATTTGCCTATTATAGCGTTCCGTTTCTTTTTGGCTTAAATATTTTAAATAAAAAACAAAAGAGATTGAGCCTAAAACGCCTAACGCTAAAATTATATAACCGCCCGCGTTGGTAAAAAGGTTGTTGCCGATACACGCCATAAGCGTTCCGCCAACGATTAGCATTAAGCAAAATAAATAAACTAAAATGCCCACGGTTATTGATGCAGAGTGCCGATTGTGACGGCGGTAGGAAAGATTGTTAATTTCACTTTCCATATAAACCTGCAAAAGCTGAAGCCTATCTTTATTTTCAATTTTGTGCGAGCGATAAAAATCGAAATGCTCTATGTTAGAATAAATTTTATCGGGAAAGCGCCTAATAAGCTGCCAGCCTAAAGCCTTGTAGCCGTTTAAGGTTTCTTCTGCGACGGCAGAATTTATTGCAACGAAAATACGGTCGTATTCGTTATAATTGGTAAAATCTTTCAACGCTATTCCTCCTTATTCCATCTTATTATAAACATTATAACATTAAATTTACCGTTAGTAAATGGGTTAAAGGTGAAATTTTTTTGTAACTTTGAAAATTGTGTAAAAATTTTGTTTATTTTTATATTTTTATAAATTTGATTTACTATTTTACTTTTTTTTGATATAATAATTTAAGTAAATTATAAATGCGATTACTATTATTGAATATCGTTCAAATTTGCGAAAAATGTAAAAAAATATACTATTTTATACGATTATTATGAAAAAGAAGAAAAACTTGTTTTTACGGTTTGTTAATTACTATAAGCCACACAAAACGCTTTTTATTATCGATATGTGTTGCGCTTTGATAATTTCGGTATTTAACTTGATTTACCCGTTTATTACAAAAGAAATTATTAATAACTTCGTTCCAAACAAAATGCTTGAAGCGCTTTTAATTGCGAGCGTTGCAATACTTATAGCCTATGCAATTAAAGCAATTTTAAACTTTATTTTGCAATATTGGGGGCATTTAGTAGGCGTTAGGATGCAAGCAGATATGCGAAGCGAGCTTTTTGACCATTTGCAAAAGCTTCCCTTTAGTTATTTTGACGACAACAAGACGGGCGTTATTATGAGCCGTATGACCAACGATTTGTTCGAGGTTTCCGAGCTTGCCCATCACGGACCTGAAGATTTGTTTTTATCGATAATAACTATCGTGGGCTCGTTTATTATTCTTTGCACTATAAATATTACGCTTACCCTTATCGTTTTCGCCTTCGTGCCGATAATTGCACTCGTTTCAACCTTTATGAGAGGGCGTTTTTCTCGCTCGTATAAAAGAGTTAGGGTTGTGCAAGGGGAAATTAACGCCGACATTGAAAGCGCGATTTCGGGGATTAGAGTTTCGAGAGCGTATAATTCTTCCTCCCACGAAAAGAAAAAATTCGATGTGCAAAACAAAGAGTTTGTAGAAGCAAAAGCAGGGCAGTACAAGGTTATGGGACAATATTTTTCGTCTATGACTTTTTTGCTTGACCTTTTGTACTTCGTGGTACTATTAGCCGGCGGATTGTTTTATTACTACGAAAAAATTGACATTGGCGAGTTTGCCGCCTATATACTTTACATTTCCACACTAACCGCACCCATTAGAACGCTAGTTACTATTTACGAGCAAATTCAGGCGGGCGCAACGGGATTTAAGCGTTTTTGCGAAATTATGGACGAAGAGCCTGAAGAAGATAGCGAAAACGCCGTTGAGCTTAAAAGCGTAGTTGGTGAAATTGAATTTAATAAAGTAAGCTTTAGCTATAAAAGCGACGAAAAGAAAACGCCCGTAATTAATAACTTTTCCTTAAAAATTAACGCCGGCAAAACGGTTGCCTTGGTAGGACCTTCCGGCGGGGGAAAAACTACGATTTGCCACCTTATTCCACGCTTTTACGAAATTGACGAAGGGCAAATTACCATTGACGGACACGATATTAGAGCAATTACGCGAAAATCGCTTAGAAACGCAGTTGGCATTGTACAGCAAGACGTGTTTTTATTTAACGGCACTATTAAAGAAAATATTGCCTACGGCAACTTTGAAGCGACCGACGAAGAGATTGTAAACGCTGCTAAAAAAGCGAATATACACGCATATATAGCCCAGTTACCGCAAGGCTACGAGACGAGCGTGGGCGAGCGTGGCATTAAGCTTTCGGGCGGGCAAAAGCAAAGAATTTCTATTGCGCGCGCGTTTTTAAAGAACCCCGCTATTTTAATTTTGGACGAAGCGACCTCGGCGTTAGATAACGCAACGGAGATGCAAATACAGGAATCGTTGTATAAGCTTATGGAAGGCAGAACGACGGTAGTGGTTGCGCACAGGCTTTCGACCATAAAAAATTCTGATGAAATTATCGTTTTAACCAACGAGGGAATTGCAGAAAGAGGCACTCACGAGCAGTTATTAGAGCTGGGCGGACTTTATAAAACACTTTACGACTATCAGTTTAAAAATTTATAATTTAAAAAGCGTTGCTAACTTTTTGTGTTAGCAACGCTTTTATTTGCTGTTAAAAATTTATTAGTTGGCGCATATTGCCCTATCAATTTATTATTTAACGAAAAAACAGCAGGTAAACTGCAATAAATACAGCCACTAAAACTACGCCTATAGTTAATCTTATTTTTTTAATCTTTTCGTCGCTCATAGGCGTATAGCCGTTAGAATCCCCGTAGGGCGTTTTGTGGCAGTTGGGGCAAACTCCCCTTTCTTCGGAATACTTTTCTCCGCAATAGGGACATATTATTATGCTTTTGCTCTTTTTGCTTTTATTTGACATATAACACCTTAAAACCTATCCATACCTACGGGGGTTTTAAATAATTTTTCAAATTCTTCGTCGGTTTTGCTTATACCTAAAGCCCATACGGTTTTGCCTACTATTGCTTCCACCGTCATATCTCTCGCTTCAATTAACCCCAAAGTATGCTTTATTGAACCCACCTTATACACGCCCATATCGCTACCTTCGTGCGGGACTTGGGTAGTTACTATGATTTTCGTTCCGCTTTCCTTTAAGCTTTTTAGGGCTGCTTCAAACGCGTCGTTTTGATAGCTGGGAATACCGCCCACGCCAAAGCTTTCGATAATGATTGCAGAATATTTGCCAGCAACGAAATTTAACACCTCGGGGCTTAAGCCGGGGATTAATTTTATTGCCAAAACGGAAGTGTTTATGTTGTTGCAGAATACGGGCTCGCCACCCTCTTCCCTAATAAAATATTTAACCTTGTTGCCCATAATCCAAGCGACTTCGGGGTAGTCTATGCTGGAAAAGGCGTTAAAGCTTTTAGTTCTGGTTTTCCTTGCGCGCGTACCCGAAATAACCTTGCCGTCAAACACCACGTGGGTTAAACAAGCATTGTCGTCCGAGGCGTAAATAAACGAGTTTAAAAGGTTTGCCCTTGCGTCGGTATCCCTTAAATAAATGGACTTTTGCGAACCGGTTATAACGATAGGCTTTTTGTTGTTTTGCACGAAATACGACATAGCCGCCGAGCAATACGCCATAGTGTCGGTGCCGTGGGCTATTACGAAGCCGTCGAAATTATTATAATTTTCTTTAATAATGTTAGAAAGCTTAAACCACTCGACGTAAGACATATTAGTACTGTCTTTAAAATAGGGCTGAATTGCCGAAATTTCGCAAATGTTTTTAAGCTCGGGGACGTAGGTAATTAATTCCTCAGGGGAAATTTTAGGTTCTAACATCCCGTTTTCTGGTTTTGATGCAATAGTGCCACCCGTGGCTATAAGCAAAATCTTTTTCATAACGATATTATTTTAACATCGTTAACTTTTTTTGTAAAACGTTTTGTGTAAAATAAAAAAAATAGGCGTGATATTTTTTAGTAAAATGCGTTTAGTACCAAGGTTGAATTGACAAGACGCTTTTTAAGTGATATTATATTACAAGTGATATTAACTACATATTAACAAATGAGGTATTTTTAATGTTTAATAAAAATAGAGTTCTTTATATTGCTATAACAAGCGTACTTGCTCTTATTCTTGTATTAAGCACCTTTTTCTTAATTTGGTTCTACTGTGATACCTACAAGGATTTTGAAAATTTTAACCAAGAATTTTCCGTTGAAAAAATATTGGACGACGAGGCTATTCCCCAAGGTATAGCGAATTACGGAAGTGGCTCGAACGAATTTTATTATATAAGCACTTATATGAACGACGGCTCTGCTTCGCGCATATACGTCGTTAACGCTAAAGGCGAAAACCTTGGCTACGTAACCGTAAAGCTACCTGAAGAAAACGGTGGCGGTTATTATTTAGGACACGCAGGCGGAATTGCAGCGAGCTCGAAATACGTTTGGCTTTCTAGCAGAATTGAAGACGAAAACAAAGAAGCGGGCATGCGCGGAGAGGTTTTAGTTTTAGATATAAGCGCAGTTAAAAAGCAGGCTAAAGAAAACGGCGAGGTTACGGCAAAAAGAAGATTTACCGTTGACTGTGGCGCAGACTTTATGTATTACAACGCAAACAAGCTTTATATTGGCGAATTTTATTTGGATGGAAAATACGACACTTTAGAAGCGCACCACGTAAAAACGCCCGTTGGTACTAACCAAGGCGCAGTAGTTATGTGCTACAACGCTCCCTCCGCTACCGAAAACACGAGCGGACTTGAAAGCTTAACCCCCGAATTTGCAATTTCTATACCTGAAAAAATTCAAGGTATGGCACTTTACAGCAGCGGCGGTACGAG